>NZ_LOSX01000029.1:0-263665 GCF_001521985.1 Burkholderia sp. RF4-BP95
CTGGGCGCGGCACACATCACGGTGAACAAGAACGCGATCCCGAACGATCCGGAAAAGCCGTTCGTGACGAGCGGGATCCGTCTGGGCTCGCCGGCGATGACGACGCGCGGCTTCGGCGCGGCGGAAGCAGAGACGGTCGGCAACTTGATCGCCGACGTGCTCGAGAACCCGGAAGACGCGGCGACGATCGAGCGTGTGCGCGCGCAAGTAGCCGAGCTGACCAAGCGTTTCCCGGTTTATCGCTGATCCGGCATGCGCTGCCCGTTCTGCCGGCATGAGGACACGCAGGTCGTCGACTCGCGTGTGTCCGAAGATGGCGCCGCGATTCGTCGGCGCCGTCGTTGTTCGGCTTGCGACAAGCGCTTCACGACGTACGAGCGGGTCGAGCTGAACTTGCCGGCCGTCGTGAAGAAGGACGGCAGCCGCACGGAATTCGACCGTCGCAAGATCGTCGCCAGCATGCAACTCGCGCTGCGCAAGCGGCCGGTTGCGGCTGACGCGATCGACGCGGCGGTCGCCCGCATCGAATATCAACTGCTCGCAACCGGCGAGCGCGAAGTGCGTAGCGAGAAGCTTGGCGAACTCGTGATGAACGAGTTGCGCGGCCTCGATACGATCGCCTATGTCCGTTTCGCATCGGTATACCGCCGGTTCGAGGATGTTTCCGAATTTGCCGACGTGATCGAAGAGTTCCGTCGCGCGTCCCCCTCCAAACCTCCGCGTAAGCGCTGACGCGCTGCGTCCGTTCATCGTCTTCTCCGTGGGTTCAGTTCGCGCCGATTGTGTCGGCCGCGATCGCATGTCGCCAGTCGGCCGTTCGGCTAATGGCGCGTGTGTGCTTGCGTCGCTACAGTCGTCGCATCACGTTGACGGAGGGCGATGGCGATGGGACTGCACCGACAAGGCGTTAAACAACGCATGCGATGCGGCGGCTTTACGCTCGTCGAGCTGATGGTCGCAATCGCGCTGGCAGCCGCGATCGGACTATACGCAGCACCTGCATTCGATCAGTGGCACATGCGTGAACGTGTGGATGCACGCTCGCGTGCGTTGCTCGGCGCGCTGTCGTTCGCGCGCACCGAGGCGACACGTCTCGGCGTGCGCGTCACGCTGTGCAGGGCCGGGCGCAACGGCGATTGCGCGCATTCCGGCGAGCGGTGTGACCTGGCGGGATGGTCATGCGGCTGGATCGTCCGCGGGCAGTTCGACGGACGGTCGCGCGTGCTGCGGCGCTATCCGCGCGATGCCGACATTGCCGTCGCGGGGGCGGCGCACGATCTGGCATTTGCTCCGCCGGCGGGCCAGGTGCTTGGCGGGATCAGGCGTTTCGAGGTGCGTCCGCGGCGCACGCTGTCCGGTGACGACACACGCGTGTCGCGCTGCATTCGGATCGCGGCAGGCGGCCGGGCGCGCGTCGTTGCCGGTCGATGCGAAGCGGCATGAAGCGCGCGCGCAAGTCCATGCACGGTACGTCGCTGCTCGAAGCGGTGCTGGCCGTCGCGCTGCTTGCAACGGTGATGCTGGCGGTGGCCGGCAGCCAGCTTGCGATGACGCGCGCGCAGCGGGCGACGATCTGGCGTGAGCGCGCGCTATGGCTGGCCGATGCCCGCATTGAGAGCCGGCGCGCAGTGGCGGGTGCCGACGACGGCATCGCAGCGCTCGCGTCCGCGTCGTTGCCCGGCGGCACGACGGCGCTCGACGATGGGCCGGCGGGTGTCCGCTACGTGACGGTCGGCTGGCGTGACGCTCAGGCCTCCGCGCCGACATCGGCGCGCTGCGAAAGTGCGCGGGCAGCGGTCGGGCCGCCATCGTGCGTGCGGATGCCGTTTCGGGAGGCCGAGGTCGATGTCGATGAACGGTGAGCGCCGCAGCCGCGCGCATACGCTGCTCGAAGTGCTGATCGCGATGACGGTCGGTCTGCTGGTGCTTGCTGCTGCCGGTGCGCTGTACCACGCCCAACGCGTCGCGCAGCGGCGAGCGGAAGACGGCTTCCGGATGCGCGATGCGGCCGCGACCGCACTGATGCTGATCGGCGAGCAGATCCAGATGGCCGGGTTTCGCCCGCTCGATGTCGAAGGGGCGCCATCGTTACCGCCGGTGTTCGGCTGTTCCGCGGGGCGCGTGCGAGGCAATGGAGCGCAGGTGCGCTGCGAAACCGTGCGCGCAGCGTCGGACGCATTGCTGGTTCGGTATGTCGGCGATGCCGTGTCGACGTGGCCGACGATTGGGGCACAGGTGTCGGATTGTCTCGGGCAGGGCGTTGGCGCTCCTGGTGCGCGGCCGCTCGTGGAAAACCGTTTCGACGCGCATGTCAGCCCGTCGACGGGCGAGCCCGAGTTGTACTGCGAGGGAAGCGGGCGCCCGGGTACGCCGCAACCCGTCGTGTCCGGCATCGACCAACTGCGCGTGCGTTACCTTCGGCGCGAAGCCGCGCAGTTCGTCGACGCAGGGGCGATGGGTAGCGGCGACTGGCGCGATGTCGTTGCCGTGCATGTGTGCGTGCGCGCACGTGGCGAACCGATGCACGGGCCTGCGCGTCATGTCGATTGCGACGGCCGCACGGCCGTTTCGCCGAATGGTCGCGCGCATCTGGTGCTGCATCGAATCGTCGCGTTGCGCAATGCCGCGGTCGCATCCGCCGATCCCGTGGGTGATGCGGCGCAGGATCATGGGGTGTTGCGATGATCTACGCAAACCGATTCGTCGACGAGCTCGCGATGCGAATCGCAGCAGGTCGCGCAACGCAGCGCGCGGTGGCGTGCCGCGACAGGCGACATGCGGCGCGCGGTGAGGGCCCCATGCTGAGCGGAACAACATCACGCACACGCTTTTCGTCCACCAGTCGCGGCTGGCGTCGCGACGCGGGCCTTGCACTGCCGGCCGTGATCGCGGTCGGCGCGGCGGTCGCCGCGCTGACCGGCACATGGTTCGAATCCGCGTTGACGGAATCGCGCCGCACGCGTGCATTGTCGGACCGTCTGATCGCATTTCACGCAGCCGATGCAGCGCTGGCAGCCTGCACAGCGCGATTGCTCCGAGGCGGGGCGCCATACATCGACGAACCGGCGTCACCTGTCGAGCCGGACGCATGGCGGCGTGCGCCCGCGCTGGGCGTCGCCGAAGCGTTTGCCCCATTCGCTTCCTGGCCGATGGCGGCCCAGCCGCCGCGATGCCTGATCGAAGCCTGGCGAGGTGTCGGTCCGCACGAGAGTCGCGCTTACCTCGTCACCGCGCGTGGTGTCGGCGGCCATGCGTCGAGCGTGGTCTGGCTGCAGAGCCAGGTCGCGCTGCGAGACGGACGCATCGTTACACAGCGCTGGCGGCGCGTCGCGGCGGTTCATCGATGAAACAGCCTCGATTGCTGCACCGATCGGTGGCGTTCACGTTGCTCGAACTGATGATCGTGCTCGCGATCGTTGCCGCGCTGGCCGGGTGGGGTATTCCGTCATATCGCGAGCATGTCGCGCGCGTGCATCGCGCATCCGCGGTCGCTGCGCTTTATCGCGCAGCTCAGTATCTCGAAACACTCGACGGCGCGCCGCCACGAACGCTGCCAGATGCATATTCGCAGGCGCCCCCGGACGGGCAGGCGGTCTACGAAGTGGCGCTGCGGCGAACAGCGGGCGACGATGTGCCGGTGGCCTACGAACTCGTTGCGCGCCCGCTCGATGCAGGCCCGATGCGCGACGACGCATGCGGTGCGTTCACGCTGCGCGCGGACGGGACCAAAGGCAACGCGGGATCGAACGACGCAGAGGCGGACTCGCGGGAGCGGATATGCTGGGGCGTGCGTTGATCATGCGATCGCGCACGGAAAACACACAACGGCGCCGGGTGCGTGCGCGCCCGTCGTTGGGTGTCAGTCGTCGTTCGCGGCAGGTTCGCGCTCGTCGCGCGACTGTTTCCAGATCCGGTAGATCTCCCATGCAGCGAAGCCGACGGAGCCCCACTTCAGCGCGGGGCCCGCGCTCGCGCGCAGCAGCGAGCGGATGGGTTTCGCCAGCACGAGCGACGCGAGCGAACTCAACATCGGGTACTGGTTGACGAGTTGGCCGAGGCTCGCGTTCAGGTTCTTGGCAGACTGGCTGAACTTCGTGCCCGACAGTCCCGGGACGAATACCTTGAGCCAGCTGAAGCGCGTGACGGCGTGGCGCATTTCGGCGGCGGCTTCGGCAAGCTCGAGCCGCTCAACCTCGGATCGCAGGATCAGCAATTCCTTGCGGAGCGCGCGATGCTGCGACGCGTTCCAGTTCGATCGCGACGAATGGGGGCGGGTCGAATGGCCCGTGACGTTCTGGCTCATGGCGCGTCGGCGAAGTAGGTGAGAGAGGGGAACGCGACTGCGTTCACGGCTTGCCGCGGAAAATTTCGCGGTCTTTCTCGAGCTCGGCGAGCGTCGCTTCGAACACGGTCGGCGCGTCGCGCAGGCCCGAACGCGCTTTCAGTGCACATACGATGCCCGCGATCGCGTACAACGCGGTGATGGCTGCGAGCGACTGCCAGCGATAGGTATCCCAGAACGCGATCGTGACGAGCACGGTCAGGCTGATGAGTGCCATCGTCGCGAGCATCATGGCCGCGAGCCCGAGGAACAGTACGCCCATCAGGCGTTCCTTCTCCTCGGCGAGTTCGATGCCGACCAGTTCGAGGCGCGTTTGCAGGAGGCCGATCGCGGAGCCGACGAGGCGGCGCAGCGGTCCCTGGCCGGACGGCTGCGGGTGAGTGTCTGTCGTCATGGATGAGGCGCTTGTGCGCGCAATAAGCGGCTAGGGCAAAGCCGGCCGGCGGCGAACCGCCGGCTGGCTTCGGCACCCATGCGCCGCACCGGGCGGCACATGGGGCGGAACGGCGCTGAGCGCGTTACTTGCGGTTGATCAGCAGGCCGATCAGCACGCCGACGCCGGCGGCGACGCCGATCGACGTCCACGGATGCTCGTGCACGTAGTCGTCGGTCGCGCGCGCGGCCTTCTTGCCTTTCTCGACCACCACGACCTGGACGTCGGTTGCCTTTTCCTTGGCCTGCTTCAGGCGCGACATGGCTTTTTCGCGCAACTCGGCCGCCCGGTCGCCCGTGCTGCTCGCTGCCTGCTTGAGCAGATCCTCGGCGTCCGCGAGAACGGTTTTGATATCCGACATCAGTTTCTCCTTGTTGATTTCCGACATTGCAACTCCCTTCATGCTGTCATGCTGCAGGTTCACATCGTAGCGAAACCCCTGCCGGCTGGCGAGCCGGGAAGACACGCGGCGGCGGTGCAAGACCACATGGTAAACGACCCGTAAGTATTGACAGAGCCGCAAATGCTGCGAAAAGTTTCCCTTGTGGCCGTCCGTCCTGCCCCGATACCGGGTAAAAATGACAAAAAAGTATGAATATCAAACAGAATAATCGTTCGCACCGCCCATTGCTTCCCGTAAGCTGATGGACTGTCCCGCGCCGTCCAGCGCGCGGTTTCAACCAGCATCGTTCGAGGAGGGAACATCATGAGTCTGCGTCTTGGTGACATCGCACCGGATTTCGAGCAGGAATCGAGCCTGGGCCCCATCAAGTTTCACGAGTGGCTGGGCGACAGCTGGGGCGTCCTGTTCTCGCACCCGGCCGACTACACGCCGGTGTGCACGACTGAACTCGGGCTGACCTCGAAGCTGAAGGGCGAATTCGAGAAACGCAACGTAAAGGTGATCGCGCTGTCGGTCGACGGCGTCGAATCGCACAAGGGCTGGATCAACGACATCAACGAAACGCAGTCGACGGTCGTCGGTTTCCCGATCATCGCCGACGCGGACCGCAAGGTGTCGCAGCTGTACGACATGATCCACCCGAACGCGAACGAAACGCTGACGGTGCGTTCGCTGTTCGTGATCGACCCGAACAAGAAGGTGCGGCTCACCATCACCTATCCGGCCAGCACCGGCCGCAACTTCGACGAAGTGCTGCGCGTGATCGACTCGCTGCAGCTGACCGACAACTACAAGGTCGCGACGCCCGGCAACTGGAAGGACGGCGACGACGTCGTGATCGTGCCGTCGCTGCAGGATCCGGAAGAGCTGAAGAAGCGCTTCCCGAAGGGCTTCAACGCCGTGCGTCCGTACCTGCGCCTCACGCCGCAGCCGAACAAGTAAGCAGCGGCTGCCACGTCGGCGGCGCGTGACGAACGCGTGCGCCGATGAAAACGGCCCGCCCGGCAGCGATGCCGGGCGGGCCGTGTCGTTTCAGCGGCGAAGATATGACGCGCAGGGCGCCGCGGATCGCACGCGAATGGTCAGAAGAATGCCTGGATGCCCGTCTGCGCGCGGCCGAGGATCAGCGCGTGGATGTCGTGCGTACCTTCGTACGTGTTCACCACTTCGAGGTTCACGAGGTGGCGCGCGACGCCGAATTCGTCCGAGATGCCGTTGCCGCCGAGCATGTCGCGCGCGAGCCGCGCGATGTCGAGCGCCTTGCCGCACGAGTTGCGTTTCATGATCGACGTGATCTCGACGGCCGCCGTGCCTTCGTCCTTCATCCGGCCGAGACGCAGCACGCCCTGCAGGCCGAGCGTGATTTCGGTCTGCATGTCGGCGAGCTTCTTCTGGATCAACTGGTTCGCGGCGAGCGGCCGGCCGAACTGCTTGCGATCGAGCACGTACTGGCGCGCGGTGTGCCAGCACGACTCGGCCGCGCCGAGCGCGCCCCAGGCGATCCCGTAGCGCGCCGAGTTCAGACACGTGAACGGGCCGCGCAGGCCGCTCACGTTCGGCATCAGGTTCTCCTCGGGCACGAACACTTCGTCGAGGACGATCTCGCCGGTGATCGACGCGCGCAGCCCGACCTTGCCGTGGATCGCGGGCGCCGACAGGCCCTTCCAGCCCTTCTCGAGGATGAAGCCGCGGATCGCGTCCTTGCCGTTTTCTTCCAGTTTCGCCCACACGACGAACACGTCGGCGATGGGCGAGTTGGTGATCCACATCTTTGAGCCGGACAGCGAATAGCCGCCGGGCACCTTTGTCGCGCGCGTGACCATGCTGCCCGGGTCGGAGCCGTGGTTCGGCTCGGTCAGGCCGAAGCAGCCGATCCATTCGCCGCTCGCGAGCTTCGGCAGGTATTTCTGCTTCTGCGCGTCCGAGCCGAATTCGTGGATCGGCACCATCACGAGCGACGACTGCACGGACATCATCGAGCGGTAGCCGGAGTCGACGCGCTCGACTTCGCGCGCGATCAGCCCGTAACTCACGTAATTGAGGCCGGGGCCGCCATATTCTTCCGGAATCGTCGGGCCGAGCAGGCCGATCTCGCCCATCTCGCGGAAGATCGCGGCGTCGGTGCGTTCGTGGCGAAACGCCTCGGTGACGCGCGGCGCGAGCTTGTCCCGCGCATACGCGTGCGCGGCATCGCGCACCATCCGCTCTTCCTCGGTCAGTTGCTGGTCGAGCAACAGCGGATCGTCCCAATGAAAAGTTGCAGCGCTCATCGTGTCATCTCCTGTTGGCCAGGGTGGGCGCTTCGGCGCTTGCCCTGATCCCATGCTTGGCGGTCGGTCCCGGGCTGGCGCTTCGCGGCCTGTCCCGATGTCTAAAGTTCGCTTGACTGTAGTTCCGCTGTGCGGAACAATGTTTTGCAAAACGAACCCAGTGTAGCATCACATGACGCTTTCAACCATCGACGAAACCACGATCGACGAACGCAAGTTCGTCGTTGCGCTCGCGCGCGGGCTCGACCTGCTGCGCGCATTCCGGCCCGGCGAGACGATGCTCGGCAATCGCGACTTCGCGGAGCGCACCGGGCTGCCCAAGGCGACGGTGAACCGGCTCGCCTATACGCTGACCGTGCTCGGCTATCTGCGCTACGACGAGACGCTCGGAAAGTATGCGCTCGACGCCGGCGTGCTGTCGCTCGGCTACGCGCTGCTGTCCGGCTCGGGGACGCTCGATCTCGCCCGGCCGCACATGCAGGCGCTCGCGCGCGAGATCGGCGCGGCCGTGTCGCTCGGCTGCCGCGACGGGCTCGACATGATCTATCTGGAGACGATCCGCAGCGAAACCGCGCTGACGCTCGGGCTTGCGCCCGGCTCGCGGCTGTCGATGCTGACGAGTTCGATGGGCCGCGCGTATCTGGCCGTGCAGCCGGAGGACGTGCGCCGCGCGCTCTATGCGGATCTGCACCGGGCGGCCGGCGGCGCGGCCGACGCGGATGCGCTCGTCGCGGCCGCGCAGGACGCGGTGGCCGAGTTCTCCGCGGGCGGGTGCTGTTATTCGTTCCGAGCGTGGCACATGGACGTGAACGCGGCGGCCGTGCCGTTTCGCGAACCGCGCGAGGGGCGCTGGCTGATCCTGAGCTGCAGCGGGCCCGCGTCGTCGATGGACGAGGACGTGTTCCGCACGCAGGTCGGGCCGAAGCTGAAGGCGCTTGCGCAGCGGCTCGGGCAGACGGTCTGAAACGGGCGCCAGCGTGACCGCCGCTGCCGGTTGCGCCGCGCGCGAGGCGCGCTCATCATCATCCACCGGTTCCCCGACGATGACGAGGTTCGCGATGTCCCACCCGGAAACCATGGAAGGCGGTTGCGCATGCGGGGCGATCCGCTACCGGATCGCCGGCATTCCGGCCGACGCAGGCTTCTGCCATTGCCGGCTCTGTCAGCGCACGACGGGGGCGGCGGTCGTCGCGTCGGCATCGGTGCCGCTCGACGCGTTCGAATACCTGCAGGGCGAGCCGACGGTCTATGCGTCGAGCGCGTGGGGCGAGCGGCGCTTTTGCGGCCGCTGCGGCGCGCAGTTGGAGTATCGGCTGGCCGATGCGCCGACGACCGTGGAAATCAACTATGCAACGCTCGACGAGCCGGCGCGGCTGCGTCCCGCGTGGCACGTCTGGTACGGGGATCGCTTCCCGGGCATCGAGATCGACGACGATCTGCCGAAATTCGACGATGGCGGAAGGGCCTAGCGACGTGCCGGCGTCGAATCCGCGCACACGCGCGTTCGACTTTTCACGCATGAACGGAACAGGAACCGGCCATTATCGGGCGACGATGCACGCCGCCCCCGATTCCCGACGCAATACCGACAGCGCATTCCGCCATCCGCCGTGCCGCGCCCCGCGCGGGCCGGCTATCCACCCGCTCAGGCCGGGACGACCTTCGAGAACACCGGCCCCTGCATGAACCGCACGTCGTGCTGGCGCAGCAGCTCGCACTGCGTCTCGTCGACGACGCCGTCGAAAATCAGCGGAATCCGCACGCGCTGCGCATACGCGACCAGCGCCTTCACCATCCCGTCGCGCAGCGCGATGCCCGCATCCATCTTGATGTAGTCGGGCCGCGCCATCTCCGATTCGACCGCGAGGATCCGGCCCGGGTCGGGCAGCTTGTCGGCGACCTTGAAACCGTGATGCTGGTAGCTGCGCGTCAGGTAGCCGAGGAAGGTCTTGTGCGCGACCGCGACCGCCGGCAGCTCGATCACGATCCGCTCGGTCGGCAGCCCGAAGCGCTGCAGCACCGACGAGAAATGCTTGCCGTGGTCGTACTTCACGCTTTTCAGCAGCCGTTCGTGCACGCGCAGGAACAGCAGCCCGTGGCGTTGCGCGCCGAAGAAGTTGATCGCGTGCAGCGCGCGAGACAGCCGGTCGATCGCGACGAGCGTCTGATCGTCGACGGCCGAGTCGACCGGATCGTGCGGCGCGCCGGTGACCAGCGTGACGGCCTGGAAGCCGAGTTCGTCGCCATAGCGCTCGATCGCGTCGGCGAACGACGTCGACTGCGGCGCGCCGGGCATCGTCACGTCGTAGATCGGTTCATAGGCGCTCGCGAGCGTGCGCTCCGGCAGGTTCGCGCACGCGGTGCCGCCCGCTGCAAGCGCGAGGTGTTCCCGCAGATACGGCAATTGCCCGGCACGGACGACCAGCTCGGGAATGTTGGGCGGAATCATCGGCGTAGGAAGGAAAAATGGCGGCCGAAACGGCCGCCTCATGCCTTGATATTAGCAGCGCCCGTCCGGCTCGGCTTGGCGTTTCGCTCATATGGTTATCCCGTTCTCGCGCGGATGGCTAGGGTTTACGTTGATTTCACTATTCGTAATTGGTTTTACTATTCGTAAATCCAAAGATTTGTCGCCGATCAAGAAAAGCGGCGTTCTGGCGCCCGGAGCGGCGCCGATTCCCGAATCGAATCAACAGGAAGCAAGGAGCGAGACGTGGCGGTTGACAGCAAGTGGGCGAGGCAGGGCGGGCCGCGGCAGTGGCGGGCAACGGGCATGAGCGGGACGACGCGGCGCGCGTCGGCGCGCGGACGGCAGGGCTGAGGAGCGGATGGCGACCATGAGCATCGATTACCAGACGCTGAAGTTCGACTACCGGCCGCGCGCGACGCGGGCCGCCGGCGATGACGCCGCCATCCACCCGGTGGTGGTGGTCGGCGCGGGCCCGGTGGGCCTGTCGGCTGCGATCGACCTCGCGCAGCAGGGCGTGCCGGTCGTGCTGCTCGACGACGACGACACGCTGTCGACGGGCTCGCGCGCGATCTGCTTCGCGAAGCGCACGCTCGAGATCTTCGACCGGCTCGGCTGCGGCGAGCGTTTCGTCGACAAGGGCGTGAGCTGGCACGTCGGCAAGGTGTTCCTGCAGGACGAGCAGCTGTATGCGTTCGACCTGCTGCCGGAGGAAGGTCATGCGCGTCCCGCATTCATCAACCTGCAGCAGTACTACGTCGAAGGCTATCTGGCCGAGCGCGCGTTCGCGCTGCCGAACATCGACATCCGCTGGAAGCACAAGGTGACGGGCGTCGCGCAATCGGCGGAACACGCCACGCTCACCATCGAGACGCCCGAAGGCATCGAGACGCTGCGCGCGCAGTACGTGATCGCGGCCGACGGCTCGCGCAGCCCGATGCGCGCGGCAATGGGCCTCGAGAGCCGCGGCCGCACGTTCAAGGACCGCTTCCTGATTGCCGACGTGAAGATGAAGGCGGAATTCCCGACCGAACGCTGGTTCTGGTTCGATCCGCCGTTCCACCGCAACCAGTCGGTGCTGCTGCATCGCCAGCCCGACAACGTGTGGCGCATCGACTTCCAGCTCGGCTGGGACGCCGATCCGGTCGCCGAGAAGCAGCCGGAGCGCGTGATCCCGCGCGTGCGCGCGCTGCTCGGGCCGGACGTCGAGTTCGAGCTGGAATGGGTGAGCGTCTATACGTTCCGCTGCCAGCGGATGGATACGTTCCGTCATGGCCGCGTGCTGTTCGCGGGCGATTCCGCGCACGGCGTGTCGCCGTTCGGCGCGCGCGGCGCGAACAGCGGCGTGCAGGACGCGGACAACCTCGCGTGGAAGCTGAAGCTCGTGCTCGACGGCCGCGCGGACGACCGCCTGCTCGACACCTACGCGAGCGAGCGCGAGTTCGCGGCCGACGAGAACATTCGCAACTCGACGCGCTCGACCGACTTCATCACGCCGAAGAGCGCGGTATCGCGCGTGTTCCGCGACGCGACGCTGAAGCTCGCGCGCGACTGCGAGTTCGCGCGCAAGCTCGTGAACAGCGGCCGCCTGTCGGTGCCGGCCGTGCTGGCCGATTCGCCGCTGAACACGCCGGACCGCACCGGCGACACGTTCGCGTGCGCGATGCGGCCGGGCGCGGCGGCGGCCGATGCGCCGGTGCGCGCGCGCGGCACGTCGGGCTGGCTGCTGCGGCATCTGGGCGACGGTTTCGCGGGCGTGCTGTTCGGGCTGCCGGGCGACGCCGCCGCGCTGGCGCAGGCGCTCGACGGCCTGGCGCTGCCGGTGCGGCCGGTGCTGGTCGTGCCGGCCGGGCACGCGCAACCGGTGGCCGGCGTCGACGTCGTGGAGGACGTCGACGGTCTCGCCGCGCAACGCTACGACGCGAAGCCCGGCACGTTCTATCTGCTGCGCCCCGACCAGCACGTCTGCGCGCGGATGCGCACGCTCGAGCGCCAGGCGATCGCCGACGCGCTGGCGCGCGCGACCTGCGCGCGCGGAACATCGCATTGAACACGACAACGATACCGGAGACACCCGTCATGCCCCGACTCGACACCCGCCCGCGCCTGGCCGATCCGGACGCGTTCTACGAAGCGCTGATCGACATGCATCGCGATCTGTCCGACGCCGACAGCCAGCTCGTCAACGCGAAGCTGATCCTGCTGCTCGCGAACCAGATCGGCGATGCCGACGTGCTGCGCGAAGCGATGGCGCTCGCGCGTCAGGGCGTGACGCCGCCCGTGCATCCGGCCGCCGAGGCGGCGCAATGAGCGCGGCGCCGGCCGACGCGCGCGTGCTCGAAGTCGAGCGCGTGATCGACGAGACCCATCGCCCGGGCTTTCACTGGATGCTGCTCGCGTTGTGCGGGCTGTGTCTCGTGATCGACGGTTTCGATGCGCAGGCGATGGGGTATGTCGCGCCCAGCGTGATCGCCGAATGGGGCGTGCCGAAGCAGGCGCTCGGACCGGTGTTCAGCGCGAGCCTGTTCGGGATGCTGCTCGGCGCGCTCGGGCTGTCGGTGCTGGCCGACCGGATCGGGCGGCGCCCGGTGCTGATCGGCTCGACGCTGTTCTTCGCGGCGACGATGCTCGCGACGCCGTTCGCGGGTTCGATCCCGGTGCTGATGGCGCTGCGCTTCGTCACGGGCCTCGGCCTCGGCTGCATCATGCCGAACGCGATGGCGCTGGTCGGCGAATTCAGCCCGGCCGCGCATCGCGTGAAGCGGATGATGATCGTGTCGTGCGGCTTCACGCTCGGCGCCGCGATCGGCGGCTTCATCAGCGCCGCGCTGATTCCGGCGCTCGGCTGGCGCTCGGTGTTCTTCGTCGGCGGCGCGGTGCCGCTCGTGCTGACGCTCGCGATGTTCGCGCGGCTGCCCGAGTCGCTGCAGTTCCTGGTGCTGAGAGGGCGCGACGCGCAGGCACGCGCCTGGCTCGCGCGCTTCGCGCCGCAGGCCGGCATCGACGCGAGCACGCGCCTCGTCGTGCGCGAGCGCGCGGCGAGCGGCGCGCCGGTCGCGGAGCTGTTCCGCCATGGCCGCCTGCCGGTCACGCTGCTGCTGTGGGCCATCAGCTTCATGAACCTGATCGACCTGTACTTCCTGTCGAACTGGCTGCCGACCGTGATGCGCGACGCGGGCTATTCGCCGGGCACGGCGGTGATCGTCGGCACGGTGCTGCAGACGGGCGGCGTGATCGGCACGCTGTCGCTCGGCTGGTTCATCGAACGCTACGGCTTCGTGCGCGTGCTGTTCGCGTGTTTCGCGTGCGCGGCCGTCTCGGTCGGGCTGATCGGCTCGGTCGCGCATGCGCTGCCGTGGCTGCTGATCGTCGTGTTCGCGGGCGGATTCTGCGTGGTCGGCGGGCAGCCGGCCGTGAATGCGCTCGCGGGCCAGTACTACCCGACGTCGCTGCGCTCGACCGGCATCGGCTGGAGCCTCGGCATCGGCCGGATCGGCTCGGTGCTCGGGCCGCTCGTCGGCGGACAACTGATTGCGCTGAACTGGACCAACGGCGCGCTGTTCCACGCGGCCGCGGTGCCCGTGCTGTGCTCGGCGCTGTTCGTGCTGGGACTGGCCGGCGTAACGCGGCGCAGCGGCGCGCAGGCGCCGAACGCCGCCATGAATTGATGGAGAAGGGAAACGATGACGCTTGACCTGTCGAAACCGGCGCGAGCCGGCTACCTGAGCGGTTTCGCGAACGAATTCGCGACCGAGGCGCTGCCCGGCGCGCTGCCGCACGGCCGCAACTCGCCGCAGCGCGCGCCGTACGGCTTGTATGCGGAGCAGTTGTCGGGCACCGCGTTTACCGCGCCGCGCAGCCACAACCGCCGCTCGTGGCTGTACCGGATCCGGCCGGCGGCCGTGCACCGGCCGTTCGAGCCGTTCGCGGGCACGCAGCGGCTCGTGTCGGAATTCGGCGACTCGGCCGACGTGCCGCCGACGCCGCCGAACCAGTTGCGCTGGGATCCGCTGCCGATGCCGGTCGAGCCGACCGATTTCGTCGAAGGGCTCGTGACGATGGCCGGCAACGGCTCGGCGGCCGCGATGAACGGCTGCGCGATCCACCTGTACGCCGCGAACCGCTCGATGCAGGACCGCTTCTTCTACAGCGCCGACGGCGAACTGTTGATCGTGCCGCAACAGGGGCGGCTCTTCATCGCGACTGAATTCGGCCGGCTCGACGTCGAGCCGTTCGAGATCGCGGTGATCCCGCGCGGCGTGCGTTTTTCCGTCGCGCTGCCGGACGGCGATGCGCGCGGTTACATCTGCGAGAACTTCGGCGCGCTGCTGCGCCTGCCGGACCTCGGCCCCATCGGCTCGAACGGGCTCGCGAACCCGCGCGATTTCCTCACGCCGCAGGCCGCGTACGAGGATCGCGAGGGCGCGTTCGAACTGGTCGCGAAGCTGAACGGGCGCCTGTGGCGCGCGGACATCGGACATTCGCCGTTCGACGTCGTCGCGTGGCACGGCAACTACGCGCCGTACAAATACGACCTGCGCCTGTTCAACACGATCGGCTCGATCAGCTTCGACCATCCCGATCCGTCGATCTTCCTCGTGCTGCAGTCGCCGAGCGACACGCCGGGCGTCGACTCGATCGACTTCGTGATCTTCCCGCCGCGCTGGCTCGCGGCCGAGGATACGTTCCGTCCGCCGTGGTTCCACCGCAACGTCGCGAGCGAGTTCATGGGGCTCGTGCACGGCGCGTACGACGCGAAGGCCGAAGGCTTCGTGCCGGGCGGCGCGAGCCTGCACAACTGCATGTCGGGCCACGGGCCGGATGCGGACACGTTCGAGAAGGCGTCGGCGAGCGACACGACGAAGCCGCACAAGGTCGACGCGACGATGGCGTTCATGTTCGAGACCCGCACGCTGATCCGGCCGACGCGCTATGCGCTCGACACCGCGCAACTGCAGGCCGATTACTTCGAATGCTGGCAAGGCATCAAGAAACACTTCAATCCGGAGCAACGATGAGCGATACCCAAGACTGGCGCGCGACGCTCGACCCGGCCCGCAAGAGCTGGATCGAGACGGCGAACGATCCCGCCTGCGATTTCCCGATCCAGAACCTGCCGTTCGGGATCTTCAGCGATGCGAAGCAACCGGCGCGCCGCGCGGGCGTCGCGCTCGGCGACCAGATCGTCGACCTCGCCGCGCTCGCGCGTGCGGGCCTCGTGACGCTGCCGGCCGGCGCCGACGTGTTCGCCGCGCCGACGCTCAACCCGTTCATCGCGCTCGGCCGCGACGCATGGCGCAGCGTGCGCGTGCAGCTGTCGAACCTGTTCTCGCGCGACGACGCGCGGCTGCGCGATGACGCCGCGCTGCGCGCGCGCGTGCTCGTCGCGCAGCGCGACGCGTCGCTGCACCTGCCGGTCGACATTCCCGGCTATACCGATTTCTATTCGTCGAAAGAGCATGCGACCAACGTCGGATCGATGTTTCGCGATCCGAAGAATGCACTGCTGCCGAACTGGTCGGAGATGCCGATCGGCTACAACGGCCGCGCGTCGTCGGTGGTCGTGAGCGGCACGCCGGTGCGGCGCCCGAACGGCCAATTGAAGCTGCCCGACCAGGAACGTCCCGTGTTCGGCGCATGCCGCAAGCTCGACATCGAGCTGGAGACGGGCTTCATCGTCGGCCGCGGCAACGCGCTCGGCGAGCCGATCGCCTGCGAGGATGCCGAAGCGCATATCTTCGGGATGGTGCTGCTGAACGACTGGAGCGCGCGCGACATCCAGCAGTGGGAATACGTGCCGCTCGGCCCGTTCAATGCGAAGACCTTCGCGACGACGATCTCGCCGTGGATCGTCACGCTCGACGCGCTCGAACCGTTTCGCGTCGAGCAGCCCGAACAGTCGCCGCAGCCGCTCGCGTATCTGCGGCACGCGGGCAAGCATGCGTTCGACATCGCGCTCGAAGTGACGCTGCGCGCGGAAGGCGCCGCCGAAGCGACGTCGATCTGCCGCACCAACTTCAAGCACATGTACTGGACGATGGCGCAGCAGCTCGCGCATCACACGGTCGCGGGCTGCAACACGCGCGTCGGCGACCTGATGGGATCGGGCACGATCAGCGGGCCGACGAAGGACTCGTTCGGCAGCCTGCTCGAACTGACGTGGAACGGCAAGGAGCCGCTCGCGCTGAACGGTGGCGGCAGCCGCGCGTTCATCGAGGACGGCGACGAGCTCACGCTCGCGGGCTGGTGCCAGGGCGACGGCTATCGCATCGGTTTCGGCGCATGTGCCGGCAAGATCCTGCCGGCGCGCAGCGTATGACGGACTGCACCGCGACTCGTTACGCGTAGTCCGGAAGCAGAGGGCGGCCCGCATTGCGCGGGCCGTTTTCATTTCGGCGGCGGGTGGCGGGCGGCGGTACGCAAGCGCCGGTGCGTGACGCCGCGCACGAGCGTCGGCGCTAAAATTTGCGTCGGCATCAGACCGCGCGCTGCAACGTGGCGCGTCGTTCCCACAGCGCGGCCGCGACGAACGCGGCGACGCAGACGACTAGCACGCCGATCAGCGCGTTGCTGCCCAGTTGCTCCATCAACGCGCCGGCGACCAGCGGGCCGCCGAAGCTCGCGGCGCTCCACGATGCCGACACGAGCGAGCTCGCGGTGACGAGCGCCGCGCCGCGAAAGCGTTCGCCGCATGCGACGAGCGACAGCGTGTAGATGCTGCCTGCCGCCGCGCCCAGCACGAACAGCAACGGCCAGCACAGCCACGGGTTCGCGATCACGAACGGCAGCAGCGGCAGGCCCGCGAGCACGATCCATCCGGCGCCGAGGTGCACGCGTTCGCGGCCGAGCTTGTCCGCGAGCCAGCCGATCGGAAATTGCATCGCGGTGTCGCCGAACAGCATGATCGACGCGAGCAGCACGGCGGTCGCGCTCGCGACGCCGTGATCCATCGCATAGAGCGGCAGCAGCGACAGCGCGAGCGTATCGAACAGCGCGAAGAACCCGGTGCCGATGATCAGCGCGGGCATGCGCGGCAGCACGGCGAGCCAGCTGTCGTGCGCTGCGTGATGCGCGTCGTCGCCGGCGAGCGGCGCGCGGCGGATCGTCGCGAGCGTCGGCAGCGCGAGCAGGAACAATGCGCCGCACAGCGCGAAGCGGATGCTCGTCGCGCCGGCGATCTGGCTGACGAGCACGGGGCCCGCCATCTGGAACAGCGTGAAGTTGGTCGCGTAGATCGCGACCACGCGGCCGCGCGTCGAATCGTCGGCGAGCTGGTTGACCCATGCCTCGCCGATCGTGAACAGCAGCATCAGCGCCGCGCCGCACAGCACGCGCAGCACGCCCCATACGATCAGGTTCGACGTGAACTGCATCAGCGCCGTGGCCGCCGCGAGCAGCACGACCGACACGACGATCGCGCGGCGCGAGCCGATGCGCCGCGCGAGTGCGGTGACGAACGGGACGATCGCGAGGCCACCCAGGGCCTGCGCGGCCGTCAGCATGCCGACGACGTTGGTGCCGTGTCCGGCTTCGGTCAGGGCGAGCGCGGTGAGCGGCATCGTCGCGCCGGTGCCGAGACCGACGACCGCGACGCTCAGGATCAGCGCGAGGAAATCACGATTGAGAATGGCTTTCATCGGCCGCGATGCTACACCGCGGCCCCTGAAAGGTCCATGAAGGCCATCAGGTTCGCATGGCGTTGCGCGCGCAACGAACGCGGCGGCACGCGGCCCGGCCGCCGCACCGCCACGCATCGCCGCCACGCATCGCCGCTGCGCGCGCGTCACACGTATCCGGTCGGCCCGCTCACCGGACGGCGCTCGAGCGACGCCGACCACAGCGTGAGCGCGAGCGCGGCGACCGCCATCGCGGCACCGACCCACGGCAGGTTCACGAGCGACACGCCGGAGCCGATCGCCATCCCGCCGAGCCAGGCGCCCGTCGCGTTGCCGAGGTTGAACGCGCCCTGGTTCAGCGTCGACGCGAGGTTCGGCGCGTCGCTCGCGCGATCGACGATCAGGATCTGCAGCGGCGGCACGATCGCGAACGCGAGGATGCCCCACACGAAGATCGTCGCGAGCGCCGCGAACGGCAGGTGCATCGTGCCCGCGAACAGCGCGAGGACGATGCCGATCAGCGCGAGCGTCGCGATCAGCGACGGCATCCGGCGCCAGTCGGCGAGCTTGCCGCCGAGCGTGCCGCCGACGGTCAGGCCGAGACCGAACAACAGCAGCACATAGGTGACCTGGCGCGGCGAGAAGCCCGTCACGTCCTCGAGGATCGGCGTGATGTACGTGAACACGCTGAACAGGCTCGCGGACGCCAGCACGCTGATGCCGAGCACCATCAGCACCTGCGGATGCTTCAGCACGCTGAATTCCCGCGTGATGCTGGTGTCGGGCATCGCGAGGTTCCTTGGCAGGCACACCGCGAGCGCGGCGGCCGCGGCGATGCCGATGCCGGTGACCGCCCAGAACGTCGCGCGCCAGCCCCAGGCCTGGCCGAGCGCGGTGCCGAGCGGCACGCCGAGCACGTTCGCGAGCGTGAGGCCGGTGAACATCAGCGCGATCGCCTGCGCGCGCCGGTTCGGCGCGACGAGGTTGCTCGCGACCACCGAACCGATCCCGAAGAACGCCCCGTGGCAGAACGCGGTGACGACGCGCGCGGCCATCAGCACCGCGTAGCCGGGCGCGATCGCGCAGAACAGGTTGCCCGCGATGAACAGCCCGATCAGGCCCATCAGCGCGCGCTTGCGCGGCATTCTCGCGGTGACGATCGCGAGGATCGGCGCGCCGATCGTCACGCCGAGCGCGTAGCCCGACACGAGCATCCCGGCGGCCGGGATCGACACGCCGAGGTCGCGGGCGACGTTGGGCAGCAGCCCCATGATCACGAACTCGGTGGTACCGATTCCAAATGCGGCGACGGCAAGGGCGAAAAGAGGTAATGGCATCGCGGTGGGCTACGGAAAGGCCGCGGCCCGAGGCCGGCGCGGGATGCGCGCGGCGGGCGGGGCGGGGGGACATCAGCCGCGATTCTACTTCAGTGAAAACCCCTATGCTCGGGGCCAAAACGGATGTTGCCGGCGTGCGACGCGGTAGCAGCCGCAGCGCGTCACAGTGTGGGATTGGACGATGTCCGACGTCGGTTAACGCGACAAAATTCGGGTCGGAGCGACGCCGGAGGCGCGGCGCTTTTCGCGCGCCGCCGGCTCGATTAGCGCTCGGGCAGGGCGCCGGCTGGCGTCGAGTCGGAGCGGTCGCCCGGTACGGCTGCCTCGGGCGACGGCGACGATCCGCCTGTCGTGCCGGCGTGTGCCGTGCAATCGGCGGCCTGCGTCGCCGGCGCGTCCCAGCCGTTTTCGAACAGGCAGGCCTCGATCGGCATGCGCGCGGCCCAGCGCTCCTGTTCGAGCATCGGTTTCGCATAGAACGCATCGACGTGCCCGACGCACAGCACGGCGATCGGCTTCGCGCCGGCCGGCATGCCGAGCAGCGTGCGCAGCGCGTCGACGTCGAACAGCGACACCCAGCCCATCCCGAGCCCTTCGGCGCGCGCGGCGAGCCACATGTTCTGGATCGCGCAGGCGGCGGACGCGAGGTCCATCTCCGGCAGCGTGCGGCGGCCGAACACGTGGCGCTCGCGATCGTCGGTCAGCGCGACGACCAGCAACTCGCCGCATTCGCGCACGCCTTCGACCTTCAGCCGCATGAATTCGTCCTGCCGCTCGCCGAGCGCGTCGGCGGTCGCGCGGCGTTCGGCCTCGACCAGCGCGTGGATCGCGGTGCGCAGCGCGGGATCGGTGATGCGGATGAAGCGCCACGGCTGCATGAAACCGACGCTCGGCGCGTGGTGCGCGGCGCGCAGGAGCCGCGCGAGCGTGGCCGGATCGACGGGCGCCCGCGTGAAGTGGCGCATGTCGCGCCGTTCGAAGATGGCGCGGTAGACCGCGGCAATGGCGGAGTCGTCGAAACGCATGAGCGGCAGAAGCAAGGGGGAAGTCGGCGCAACGATAGCAGACGCCGGCCGCGCGGCGTTACATCAGTCAAAACAAAATGACGAATCGTTGACGGATCGCGTGCGCCGCGCGCCGTGGATCAGCGCCCCGTCGTGACGACATTGGTCGGCGTGCCGGCGTGCCACGCCTCGATGTTCAGCAGTGTCGTATGCGCGATCTCGGCGAGCGCCTCGCGCGTGAAGAACGCCTGGTGCGACGTGACGATCACGTTCGGGAACGTGAGCAGGCGCGCGAGGACGTCGTCCTGCAGCGGCAGGTCGGAGTGATCCTCGAAGAACAGACCGCTTTCCTCTTCGTACACGTCGAGCCCGAGATGGCCGAGCTGCCCGCTCTTGAGCGCGTCGACCAGTGCCTGCGCGTCGACGAGGCCGCCGCGGCCGGTATTGATCAGCATCGCGCCGTGCTTCATCCGCGCGAGCGTCTGCGCGTTGATCAGATGGTGCGTCGACGGCAGCAGCGGGCAGTGCAGGCTGACGATGTCCGATTGGTGCAGCAGCTCGTCGAGCTCGACGTAGCGCGCGCCGAACGCGATCAATTCGTCGTCGTACGGCGGCATCGAGTGCGCGAGCACGTGCATCCCGAAGCCCATCATGATTTTCGCGAACACGCTGCCGATCAGGCCGGTGCCGATCACGCCGACGGTCTTGCCGTGCAGGTCGAAGCCGAGCAGGCCGTTCAGCGAGAAGTCGCCTTCGCGCGTGCGTGCGACCGCGCGCGGCAGCCGGCGGTTGAGTGCGAGGATCAGCGCGACCGCGTGTTCGGCAACGGCATGCGGCGAGTACGCCGGCACGCGCACGACGGCGATGCCGAGCCGCTCGGCGGCCGCCAGATCGACGTGGTTGAAACCCGCCGAGCGCAGCGCGATCAGGCGCGTGCCGCCGTCGGCGAGCCGTTCGAGCACGGCCGCGTCGACGGTGTCGTTGACGAACGGACACACGACCTCGTAGCCGTGCGCGAGGATCGCGGTTTCCGCGTCGAGGTGCGACGGCTGGAAGTGCAGCCGATAGCCGAATTGCCGATTGGCGGCGGTAAACGATTCGTCGTCGTACTGCCGGCTGCTGAACAGGATCACACGCACGCTGCACCTCCGATGGCTGTCGCGTGCAGTTTACTGCAGGCCCGTCTGCCGGCCGGTGACGATGTCGGCGCGATCGGGCGTGCGCAGGAAGCCGTAACCGGTCCGCTCGCGGGCCCCCTGCGCGCCGAAGTGCTCGAGCGCATGCTCGACGAAGCTGCGCGTGCGGGCCGGCACGTACTGGCGGTTCGGGTAGACGAGCGACAGTTGCGCGTCCGGGTCGTCGATCCGGTAGGCGGGCAGCAGCCGCACGAGCGTGCCGGCGGCGAGCGCGTCGGCGATGCTCGGCTCGGGCAGCACCGCGATGCCGGACCCGGCGACGGCCGCCGCCTGCACGAGCGCCAGCTGGTTGACCGTGCAGGTCGGGCGCACCGTGATCGAATGCGTGGCGCCGTCGTGGCCGACCAGCCGCCACGCGGGCGCATGCTGGTGCGGCGCGAGTGCGACCCAGTCGTGGCCCGGCAGGTCCTCGGGGGCGCGCGGCTCGCCGCGCCGTTCGAGATACGCGGGCGCCGCGCACGCGACGAACGGGTTCGGCGCGAGTGCGTGGCCGATCAGCGTCGGGTTGCCGTCGAGCCGGTCGCCCGTCGCGATGCCGACGTCGTAGCCGGAATCGAGCACGTCGAGCGGCCCTTCGGCGACGGTGAGCTGCACGCGCAGTTCGGGGTAGCGGTGCCGGAAGCTGTTGACGAGCGGCGTGAGCGCGAGCGGCGACAGCAGCCCCGACGCGACGACCCGCAGCGTGCCGGCGGGCTCGCGCACGGCGTGTGCGACGGACGCCTCGAGGTGGTCGAATTCCTCGAGCAGCGCACGGCAGCCGTCGAGGTAGCGCAGGCCGGCCTCGGTCAGCGACAGGTTGCGCGTGGTGCGGTGGATCAACCGCGTGTTCAGGTGAGACTCGAGCATCGCGATCGAGCGCGTGACGAGCGCATTGGACACGCCTAGATGGTGCGCCGCGCGCCGGAAGCTCTGCTGTTCGGCGACGCAGACAAACACACGCATGGTCTGAATCTGGTTCATGGCTCGCGGATTTCTGGCCCGGTTGATTGATTTTGGTTGTGATTTTTCGTTGCGCGACCTGGAAAACCGTCGCGTGACACCGGGGTTCCGGCCCGTATCGAAAAATCGGTTTTCGATTCTGCAGACGATTGTTCATTACAGAACCGATATCCGTCAACCTGAGAAAAAGGGCGGGTTGCGTAAAATCGAAATCGCGGGTATCGATTTAGCGGGGCAGTGTCGCGTGTGTATGCCGTGGATAGCCGGAATTGAATTGAGTGAAACTGCCGGCGGTTTGAATATTGTCAATTTAAATCAATGCATTACGCGTGATCGTGTGTGGCCAGGCGCGGTAATGGGTGAAATCGCTCACCAATTGATGCCGCGATAATGGATGTTTTTTACCGGGCCCGGTTTTCGTGGACCGATTCCATCCCGCGCGATTTTTATCGTGATGGCCGGTATTCCGGCCGATGCATGTATCGTGCAGAACGCGGGCATCCGGAGCGCGTCGCCATACTGCGCGAGAAAATCGCGGACATCGAACTGCGGATGGAACCGTTACGCATCCGCACGGCAATGCCGCGGCATGGCGAAATCCGCTCATGCGGCGCAGGCGCGGAAGGCTGGCCCGGTCCGTCGACCGGGCCAGCGTCGCGCTGTCCGGCGGCGCGTGCCTCTTGCGCGCGGGCGCGGAACGCGGAATGATCGATCAGTTCGCCATGCCGTGCGGCGAACGATGTCCGAGCGTTTTCTTCCTTCCTCCTTGACCTGCCATGTCCATCGATTACTCGCCGATTCCCTGTCCCGTCGTCGTGCCGCTCGACGCGATCCTGCCCGAAGAACCGCTGCTGATGATGGGGGCCGGCCCGGTCCCGATCCCGGCCGCCGTCGCGAAGGCGAACACGATCGTGATCAACCACCTCGGCGCGACGATGGCGAAGATCATCGAGCAGGTGAAGGAGATGGCGCGCTACGTATTCCAGACCCGCTCGAAGTGGGTGCTCGGCGTGGCCGGCCCCGGCTCCGCCGCGATGGAGATGGCGATTTCGAACCTCGCGTGGCGCGGCACGCGCGTGCTGTCGATCCGCAACGGCTTCTTCAGCGCGCGGATGGCCGAGATGGCCACGCGCGTCGGCGCCGACGTCGCCACGCTCGAGGTGGCCGACCGCGCGGTCGCGAGCCTCGACGAGATCGCGGACGCGATCGCGCGCGAGCGGCCCGAAATCGTCACGATCGTGCAGGGCGAGACGTCGAACACCGTGTGGAACCGCGATCTGCGCGACATCGCCGCGCTCGCGAAGGCGGCCGGCGCGCTGGTCGTGGTCGACGCGGTGTGCACGCTGTCGACGATGCCGCTCGAGATGGACGCATGGGGCATCGACGCGGTGATCACGGGCGGCCAGAAGGGGCTGTCGTCGATCCCCGGTGTGTCGCTGATCGCATTCTCCGACGCCGCGTGGGAGCGCATGAAGCAGCGTCCGGAACCGAACGCGCACTGGTGCCTCGACATGGCGCTCGCGGAGAACTTCTGGCACAACGCGGGCTACCACTACACGGCGCCGGTGTCGGGCGTGCTCGCGCTGCACGAGGCGCTGCGGCTCGTCTGCGCGGAGACGCTCGAAAGCCGCTTCGCGCGCCATCTGCGCTGCTCGCTCGCGCTGCAGGCGGGCGTCGAGGCGATGGGGCTCACGCTCTATGCGCCGAAGGACTGCCGGCTCAACTCGGTGGTCGGGATCGAGACGCCCGAAGGGCTCACGCCGGGGATGGTGTGCGGCCATATCTCGAAGCAGTACCAGGTCGAGATTTCGGGCTCGTTCGGGCTGCCGATCGTGCGGATCGGGCAGATGGGCGAACAGTGCCGCGAACACAACCTGTTCCGCACGCTGCACGCGTTCGGCCGCACGATGGACGACCTGAAGGTGCCGGTCGACCTGCCGGCCGGCGTGGCCGCGCTCGAGCAGGAACTGTCGCGGCGCGGTACGTAAGCGGAGAGCGGAGAGTGGCGAGGCGGGTGCGCTGCACGAAGCCGCCTCGTCGACGGCCGGGGTGCGTGGCGTTCAGCCGCCCTGCATCGCGCGCCGGTACGCGTTCGGCGTCGTGCCGTGCGCGTCGCGAAAGCGATGGCTGAAGTGGCCGGCGTTCGCGTAGCCGCATTCGGCCGCGACCTGCGCGAGCGGTAGCGTCGTCGTGCGCAGCAGCAGCCGCGCCCGCGCGAGCCGCTGCTCGGCCACCCACGCGTGCGGCGCGCGGCCGAACGACAGCCTGAACATCCGCGAGAAATGGTATTCGGACAGCGCGGCGACGTTCGCCAGTTCGCCGAGCGTCAGCGGCTGCGACAGGTAGCTGTCGATATAGTCGCGCACGCGGCGGCGCACGGCCGGCGCGAGCCCGCCGCGGAACGGCACATCGGTGCGCGTCGTGCTCTGGCCGCGCAGCAGCAGGCTCAGCACGTCGTGCGCGGCTTCGTTCACGCGCAGCCGTCCGTCGGCATCGTCCCAGCGTTCGAGCGCGAGCGAACGGAACTGCGCCGCGACGCGCGCATCCTCGAAATAGGTGCGGTCGGCCAGCTTCAGCTCGCGCGGCTCGCGATCGAGCTCGCGGATCGCGCGCTGCGTGAAGTGCTCGGGCAGGAAGTACAGGTGGATGAAGTGCATCTCGCCGCGCACCCACCAGCGCGATTCATGGTCGCCGGGCAGCGCGCACAGCAGGCTCGGCGCGCCGTAGCGCGGCACGCGTTCGCGCTCCGTCCGGTAGCCGCCGTCGAGATAGCACGACAGCGTATGGTGGCCGGGCTGTTCGTAGATCGTCTCGCTTTCGTCGGTGATGCGCGTCCATTCGGCGATCGCGAGATGGTCGCCGAGCCACGCGAAGCGTTCGAGCGTCGCGTTCGCCTCGGCGAGCGTGCGGCACACCGACTGCAGGCCGAACGGCATCGCACCGCCGGCAAGGGCGGCCGCGTGGTCGGCGGGCGGGGCGTACAGGGGCGAACTCATGATGGGGCGAGTATAAGCGCGCGCGAAGCGCGCCGTGCGGACGCCCGAAAAAGACCGCAATTCCGGACAATCCGCTCCGGCAGGGTGGCGGCACAGTCGGAGTCCGTTTCACTCGTTCCGCTTCGTTGCCGCCATGAACCTGTCGCTTTATTTCGTCACCGTGCTGATCTGGGGCACCACCTGGATCGCGATCAAATGGCAGCTCGGCGCCGTGCCGCCGCCCGTGTCGATCGCGTGGCGCTTCTGGCTCGCGGCCGCCGTGCTGTTCGCGCTGCTGCGCGTGATGCGCCGGCCCGTGCGCCCGCCGCGCGAGGCGTGGCGCTACCTCGTCGCCCAGGGCTTCGCGCTGTTCTGCCTGAATTTCCTGTGCTTCTACTATTCGGAGCAGGTCGTGCCGAGCGGCCTCGTCGCCGTGATCTTCTCGACCGCGCCGCTGCTGAACTCGATCAACGGCCGGCTGTTCATGGGCCGCCCGCTGCGGCCGTCCGCGATCGCCGGCGCGCTGCTCGGGCTGACCGGCATCGCATGCCTGTTCTGGCAGCAGATGGCCGGTCACCTCGACGATCACGCGACCTGGACGGGCCTCGCGATCGCGTTCGCGGGCACGATGTGCTTCTCGGCCGGCAACCTGTTGTCGAGCCGGATGCAGTCGATGGGCCTGCACCCGCTCGCGACCAACGGCTGGGCGATGCTGATCGGCGCGGCGATCCTGACGATCGGCAGTGCGGTGGCCGGGCTGCCGTTCATGATCGACCCGAACCCGCGTTATCTCGGCGCGCTTCTCTATCTGGCCGTGCCGGGCTCGGTGATCGGGTTCACGGCCTACCTGACGCTCGTCGGACGGATCGGGCCCGAGCGCGCCGCGTACTGCACGGTGCTGTTCCCGATCGTCGCGCTGGCCGTGTCGACGGTCTTCGAGGGCTACCAGTGGTCGCCGCTCGCGGTGCTCGGGCTGCTGCTCGTGCTGGCCGGCAATCTCGTCGCGTTCGACCTGACGCGCCGGTTGTTCCTGCGCACGGCCTGACCGGGGCGGCCGCCGCGATCGCCGCCGGAAACAAAAACGCCCGCGCGATGCGGGCGTTTTCCTTTGGGCCGCCAGGGCAGCGGCCGCCTGGCCGGCCGGCGAGCGGTTCGCTCAAGCCGCCGCGCCGCTCCCCGCGACCCGCGCCTGCCGCTGGTACAGCATCATCGACAGCGCGACGCCCGCCGCCGCGGCCACCGCCGCGAACAGGAACACCTGCGGATAGCCGAATTCACCGGCCACATAGCCCGCGAGCGGGCCCGTGATGCCGAGCGACAGGTCGAGGAACACCGAATACGCGGACAGCGCCGCGCCGCGGCTTGCCGGCGGCACCAGCGCGACCGCCTCGACGCCGAGCGCCGGGAAGATCAGCGCGAAGCCGAAGCCGGTCAGCGCGGCGCCGACGAGCGCGACGTGCGGCACGGGCGCGAGCCACAGCAGCACGAGGCCCGAGCATTCGAACGCGAACGACACGATCGCGACGCGGAAGCCGCCGTAAGTCTTGATCGTGTTCGCGAACAGCAGGCGCGCGCCGATGAACAGCGTGCCGAACACGGTCAGCGACAGCGCGGCGTTCGGCCAGTGGCGCGCCGCGTAGTACAGCGTGACGAAGGTCGCGATCGAGCCGAAGCCGGCGGAGCCGAGCGCGAGACCGAGACCGTGCGGCAGCACGCGCGTGAACACGCTCGCATACGACATCCGTTCGCCGTGCACGAGCGGCACGGAATCGATCAGGCGTGCGAGATAAAAGCCGGTCGCGGCGAGCGCGATCACGATCACGCCGATCAGCGCCGGATTCAGCGTATGCGCGATCGCGACGCCGACCGGCGCGCCGAGCGCGAGCGCGCCGTAGGTCGCGATGCCGTTCCACGAGATCACTTTGGCGTTGTGCGCGACGCCGACCCGCCCGATGCCCCACAGGATCGCGCCGGTGCCGCACAGGCTCTCGCCGACGCCGAGCACGAGCCGGCTCGCGACCAGCAGCACGAGGCTCGCGACCGGCCAGTGGGCCAGCAGCAGCGCGACGAGCAGCAGCACGCCCGACACGCCGCAGCCGATCAGCCCGCGCAGCACCGTCTGCTTCGGCCCGAGCGTGTCGGCGAAGCGCCCGGCGAGCGGGCGCGACGCGAGCGTCGCGAAATACTGGACGCTGATCGCGCCGCCCGCGACGATCGCGGAAAAGCCGAGGTCGTCGTGGACGAAGCCCGGCAGCACGGCGAGCGGCAGGCCGATGGTCAGGTAGCAGATGAACGTGAAGCAGACGACGGACACGATTTGCAGCGTGACGGCAAACCCGCTGCGCGGCGATGTGGCGGAATCGGTGGACATGGGGTCGGATCGAATGGGCGAAACGGAACGGAAGACGGCGAAAAACGGAATCGGGATTTTCCCATGGAACCGGTTTTCCCGCAGGGACCATTTAGTTAATCGCGCCCCGTTTCCGTTGCCGAAGAATCGCTGACGGCGCGGCGCCGGCAAGCCCGGAATCCAGATGGAGCAAGGCGCGCGCCGCCCGTCGGGCGGCCTCGACGCCCATATCGCGACAGTTATATGGGCCCCATGCGTGATGGGCTATGGGTTGCGGAATTTGATGGTGATAGCGTGCAAACTGTCAGAGAAACGTCGGTCGAGCGCCCCGCGCAGGCCGCCTTGCCCCCACTTGAAGAACGAACGAGACATGAGTGAGCCGATCCGCTTCTACCATCGTCACGCGGTCCGCGAAGTCAGCGGCGCGGACGTCACCCGCACCGTGCTGCAGTATCTGCGCGAGGACGCGCACTGCACCGGCACCAAGGAAGGCTGCGCGGAAGGCGACTGCGGTGCGTGCACGGTCGTCGTCGGCGAGCTGACCGACGCGGGCACCGTCGCGTTCAAGGCCGTCAACGCCTGCATCCAGTTCCTGCCGACGCTCGACGGCAAGGCGCTGCTGACGGTGGAAGACCTGCGCCAGCCGGACGGTTCGCTGCATCCGGTGCAGCAGGCGATGGTCGATTGCCACGGGTCGCAATGCGGGTTCTGCACACCCGGTTTCGTGATGTCGATGTGGGCGCTGTACGAGAAGCATGGCCACGAAGGCTGCGGCAGCGCGTGCGCAAAGGCGAAGGACGTGCCGACGCGCACCGAGATCGCCGATGCGCTGACCGGCAACCTGTGCCGCTGCACCGGCTACCGTCCGATCGTCGACGCGGCCGTGCAGATGTTCGACGCGACCGGCGAAGGTGCGCCGGCGTCCACCGCGCCGGTCGACACGGCCACGCTCGCTCGTACGCTCGCGTCGCTCGAGCGCGACGGCACGTTCGACTACACGACGCCCGACGGCGCGCGCTTCGCGGCGCCGCGCACGCTCGACGCGCTGGCCGCGCTCAAGGCCGAGCGTCCCGCCGCGCGGATCCTCGCCGGCAGCACCGACATCGGCCTGTGGGTCACCAAGCAGATGCGCCGTCTGGACGACCTGATCTACGTCGGCCAGATCGCCGAATTGCAGAACGTCGTGCACGGCGACGACTGGATCGAGATTGGCGCGGGCGTGACGGTCGAGAACGGGTATGCGGCGCTTGCCGGCACGTATCCCGAACTGACCGAAATGTGGAAGCGCTTCGCGTCGCTGCCGATCCGCAACGCGGGGACGATCGGCGGCAACGTCGCGAACGGTTCGCCGATCGGCGACTCGATGCCGGGCCTGATCGCGCTCGGCGCGCGGGTCGTGCTGCGCGGCGGCGACACGGTGCGCGAGCTGCCGCTCGAGGCGCTCTACACCGGCTATCAGCAAAAGGACATGGCGCCGCACGAATTCGTCGTCGGCCTGAAGGTGCCGACCCGCACCGGCGCGCGCGCGAAGCTGCAGTTTCGGACGTACAAGCTGTCGAAGCGGTTCGACTCCGACATTTCGGCGGTGTGCGCGGCGTTCGCGTTCATCGCGGACGGCGAACTGATCCGCGAGCCGCGCATCGCGTTCGGCGGGATGGCCGCGACGCCGAAGCGCGCGACGCACACGGAAAGCCTGCTCGACGGCGCGCCATGGCACGAAGCCACCGCGCAGGCCGCGATGCAGGCGCTCGAGCGCGACTACCAGCCGCTCACCGACATGCGTGCGACGAGCGCGTATCGCCTCGATACCGCGAAGAACCTGATGTACCGATTCTGGCTGGAGACGCGCCCGCACGACCCGCTGCCGCCGCAGGCGCTGAACGTGCGTGAAGTGGCCGCCGAAGTTGCCAACGACGCGGCGCGCGTCTGACGAGGGAGAACACCGAACATGAACCAGCAAGCAGAACCGTTCCTGAACACCCTCGACCCGCAGGCCGACGCGGCGCAGGTGCACGTCTCGCGCGCGCACGAATCCGCGCACCTGCACGTGAGCGGGCGCGCGACCTACACCGACGACATCCCGCTCGTCGCGGGCACGCTGCACGCGGCGCTCGGGTTGTCCGCGAAGCCGCACGCGAGGATCCTGTCGATGAACTTCGACGCGGTGCGCGCGACGCCCGGCGTGGTCGCCGTGTTCACGGCCGACGACATCCCCGGCGTGAACGACTGCGGCCCGATCATCCACGACGACCCGGTGCTCGCGAAGGGCATCGTGCAGTTCGTCGGCCAGCCGATGTTCATCGTCGTCGCGACGTCGCACGAAATCGCCCGGCTCGCCGCGCGCCGCGCGCAGGTCGACTACGAGGAGCTGCCCGCGATCCTGACCGCGCAGGATGCGCGCAAGGCCGAAACCTACGTGATCCCGCCGCTGAAGCTCGCGCGCGGCGACGCGGCCGCGCGCCTGGCCGCCGCGCCGCATCGCGAGTCGGGCGAGATGCTGCTCGGCGGCCAGGAGCAGTTCTACCTGGAAGGGCAGATCGCCTACGCGGTGCCGAAGGACGACGACGGGATGCACGTGTACTGCTCGACGCAGCACCCGAGCGAGATGCAGCACCTCGTCGCGCACGTGCTCGGCGTCGCGTCGCACAACGTGCTGGTCGAATGCCGCCGGATGGGCGGCGGGTTCGGCGGCAAGGAATCGCAGTCGGGCCTGTTCGCGTGCTGCGCGGCGCTCGCCGCGTGGAAGCTGCTGTGCCCGGTGAAGCTGCGCCCCGACCGCGACGACGACATGATGATCACCGGCAAGCGGCACGACTTCCACTACCGCTTCGACGTCGGCTACGACGACGACGGCCGCCTCGACGGCGTCGCCCTCGACATGACGTCGCGCTGCGGCTTCTCGGCGGACCTGTCGGGCCCGGTGATGACGCGTGCGGTATGCCATTTCGACAACGCGTACTGGCTCGGCGACGTCGCCATCGCCGGCTACTGCGGCAAGACCAACACGCAGTCGAACACCGCGTTCCGCGGTTTCGGCGGCCCGCAGGGCGCGTTCGCGATCGAGTACATCCTCGACGACATCGCGCGCTCGCTCGGCCGCGATCCGCTCGACGTGCGCTACGCGAACCTGTACGGCAAGACCGAACGCAACGTGACGCCTTACGGGCAGACGGTCGAGGACAACGTGCTGCACGAACTGCTCGGCGAACTCGAGACGACGAGCGACTACCGCGCACGGCGCGCGGGCGTGCGCGAATTCAACGCACGCAACGCGGTGCTGAAGAAGGGCATCGCGCTCACGCCGGTGAAGTTCGGCATCGCGTTCAACGTCACGCACTTCAACCAGGCCGGCGCGCTGGTGCACATCTATACCGACGGCTCGGTGCTCGTGAACCACGGCGGCACGGAGATGGGGCAGGGGCTCAACACGAAGGTCGCGCAGGTGGTCGCGCACGAGCTCGGCATCCGCTTCGGCCGGATCCGCGTGACGGCGACCGACACGAGCAAGGTCGCGAACACGTCCGCGACGGCCGCGTCGACGGGCTCCGACCTGAACGGCAAGGCCGCGCAAGATGCGGCGCGCCAGCTGCGCGAGCGCCTCGCGGCGTTCGCGGCGAAGCAGTTCGGCGACGGCAAGGTCGACGCGGCCGACGTGAAGTTCGGCAACGACTTCGTCTGGATCGGCGGCGCGAGCGTGCCGTTCGGCGAGGTGATCGCGAAGGCATATCTCGCGCGCGTGCAGCTGTGGTCCGACGGGTTCTACGCGACGCCGAAGCTGTACTGGGATCAGTCGAAGCTGCAGGGGCGGCCGTTCTACTACTACTCGTACGGCGCGGCCGTGTCGGAAGTCGTGATCGACACGCTGACGGGCGAGATGCGCACGCTGCGCGTCGCCGCGCTGCACGACGTGGGCGCTTCGCTGAACCCGGCGCTCGACATCGGCCAGGTCGAAGGCGCGTTCATCCAGGGGATGGGCTGGCTCACGACCGAGGAGCTGTGGTGGAACGCGGGCGGCAAGCTGATGACGCACGCGCCGTCCACGTACAAGATTCCGACCGTCAACGACACGCCGCCCGAGTTCAACGTGCGGCTGTTCCAGAACCGCAACGTCGAGGACAGCATCCACCGGTCGAAGGCCGTCGGCGAACCGCCGTTGTTGCTGCCGTTCTCGGTGTTCTTCGCGGTGCGCGACGCGATTGCCGCGGTCGGCGACTACCGGATGAATCCGCCGCTCGACGCGCCGGCCACCGGCGAGTCGATCCTGCGTGCGGTGAATGCGGTGCGCGCGGCGAGCGCCGCGCGGGCAGGCTGACATGAAACGGCCCGCCGGCTCACTGCACTCGCCGCATGCCGCGTCGCATGCGCCCGCCGCCGGTTGCGACGGCGCGTGCGGCAACGCGGCGTCGCCGATACGGACGTTCGCGCCGGGCACCGGCCGGCGCCCCCGCGCGAGCGCCGCGCCGCCGCCGATGCACATCGTGCTGTTCGGCGCGGGGCACGTCGGTCATGCGCTCGTCACGCTGCTCGGCGCACTGCCGTGCGTCGTGCAGTGGGTCGACACGCGCGACGAACTGTTCCCGGACGAATGTCCGCCGAACGTGCAGCCGGAGCCGACCGACACGCCGGAGGCCGTCGTCGACGCGGCGCCGCCCGGCGCGTACTTCCTCGTGATGACGCACAACCACGCGCTCGATTTCTCGCTCGCCGCGCAGATCATGCGGCGGCGCGACTTCGCGTACTTCGGGATGATCGGTTCGCGCACCAAGCGCGTGAAGTTCGAACGCCGGCTCGCGGCGCGCGGCGTCGATCCGGCGCGGCTCGCGGAGATGGTGTGCCCGATCGGCATCGCGGGCATCGTCGACAAGGCGCCCGGCGCGATCGCGGTGGCCGTCTGCGCGGAACTGCTGCAGGCCCGCTCGGGCATGGCGGTGGCCGACACGAAGGCGGCCGCGGCGGGGCGCGTGCGCGACGACGCGAGCTGCGCGCGGTAAGGACGGGTAACGACGCAGGTCGGCACGCCCGACGCACGTCCGCGCGTTTTTGCCTACACTGCACGGATCGCGCGGCATCGGGCCGCGCGTCATTTCGTGCAGGCACCATGTCCGATCCCCAGGTCTATCTCGACGCACTCGATGCAAGCCTCGTCGACATCGAGCGCTGGCTGTCCGGCACCGATACGTCACCCGCGGCGCTCGATGCGCTGATCGCAGCTTTTTCCGCCGATTTCACGATGATCATGACCGACGGTCGCGCGCTCGACCGCGACGGCACGCGCGCGCTGTTCGCGACGCTCGGCGGCGCGAAGCCGGGGCTGCGCATCGCGCTGTCGGACATCCGCGTGCTGATGGCCGACGCATCGCACGCGGTGCTCACCTATGTCGAAGCGCAGCAGACGGCATCGGGCGAACTGCCCGCGCGTCGCGCGACCGCCGTGTTCGCGCGCGACGCGGCAGGCATCGTGCGCTGGACCCATCTGCAGGAAACTTTCTGCACGGCCTGAGCGCCGGCGCTGCGTCGTCGCGCGCAGGCAATGCCGCGCGGCGTCAGCGCTTGCGGCCGCGTGCGGCGGTCAGCTCGTCGGACACGCTCTGCATCAGCGCGCACAGCCACGCGATGTCGGTCGGGCGGTCGGGGTGCGGGTGCGTGAGCAGGTAGCTCTTGATGCGCGGAAACGGCACGGGCGGCGTGACGACCACGAGCGGCAGCAGCTGCGCATAGTGCGTCGCGAAGCGGCGCGTCGTCGTGAAGATCAGGTCCGACTGCAGCAGCACCTGCGGCACGATCCCGAAATACGGCAGCGTCGTCACGATCCGCCGCGTGAGGCGGGCGCGCGCGAGGCCGATCTCGATCGCGTTGCGCTTGTCGCCGGTGTACGGCGTCGGCGCGACGTGCGCGGCCGCCGCGTAGGCTTCGCGCGTGAGCGGCTCGCGCGCGAGCGGATGCGCGTCGCGCATCAGGCACACGATCGTGTCGGAGAACAGGTCCTGGCGCGCGAACTGCGGGTCGGGCTTCGGCCAGTTGCCGATCACGAGATCGAGCGCGCCCGATTCGAGCGCCTCCGCGTGATCGAGCGCGGGGTTCAGCGAGTCGATTTCCAGATGTGCATGCGGCGCCGCGTCGCGAAAGCGCTCGATCAGCGTCGGCATGAAGAAATCGTTCAGGTAGTCGGGCGCGGCGACGCGGAACGTGCGCCGCGCCGACGACGGGTCGAAGTCGCCGTGCGGCGTCGCGATGAAGTCGACCTCGCGCAGCGCGCGCGACGCCGCCCCGAGCAGCGACGCGCCATACTCGGTCGGCACCATCCCGGACTTGCCGCGCACGAGAATCGGGTCGTTCAGCGTCTCGCGCAGCTTGCGCAGCGCGGTGCTGATCGCGGGCTGGGTCTGGTTCAGCCGCAGCGCGGCCTGCGTGACGCTGCGCTCGAGCAGCAGCGTGCGCAATACGCGCACGAGCCAGATATCGAGCGAGGCGGTACGGTCGTCGTCTTCCATCGGTGCGCGGTGATTCGGCAGAAGCGTAACCTTACCGCAGCCACGCGTCGCGGTGCGTGATACCGGCCATCACACGCGCCCCTTCGGCAGCGTGCTGATCCGCTTGACCTCGCGCGACTCGAGCCAGTTCGGCGTGCGCGCGCAGTACAGCACCATCGGCAGCGCGTCCTCGCCCCAGAACAGCTGCTGGTTCATCCAGAACGTCGGTACGCCGAACACGCCGAGCGCGATCGCGTCGTCGGTGTTGCGGCGCAACTGCGCGCTCGTTTCCTCGAATTCGATCAGCTCGTCGCCGTGCCCGACGCCGACGCGCTCGCACAGCGCGGCGAACCCGTTCGGCGTCGACGGATCGTTGCCGTCGTGCCAGATGAAGCGGAACATTTCCAGCACGGTCGCGATGTCGGCGCGCAGCGCGATCGCGAGGCGCAGCACCTTGTCGGAGTCGAACGGATGCGCGGGCGGCATCTTGAAGCGGATGCCGAGCTGTTCGGCGCGAAACAGCGCATGGCGGTACGTGAACATGCGCTTGGCCGGCACGTCGGCGCTCGGACGCTGTCCCCAGTGGCGCTGCAGGTCGGGCAGCGACACGGCGATGGGGTCGAACGGCACGTCCGGCCACTTGTCGTGCTGTTCGAGCAGCAGGTAGGAGAACGGCGACACGAAGTCGAAGAACCAGGCAGGCTGGGTGGTGTCGAGGCCGGTTGTCATGGCGATCTCCAGAGAGTGGGGCGTGTGCGCCTCGCGGCGGCCTTCATGTTACGTGGCGGCGCGCGGACGCAGCCGCGCGGATGCAGCAATGATCGCGGATCGGCCGCTCATGCGGAACCGGGAGTCGCCCGAGGGGGCTCGCCGGCAGGCGGCGCCGCCGCGCCGCCGCGCGCCGCCGCGGGTCCGCCGGCGCCGGGGGTGCCCGACGCGGTGTCGTGGTCCTGCGCGGTGAGGCGCTCGCGCACGAAGCCGATGTGCTCGCGCAGCACGTAGAACTGCCCCGCATACGCGAGCGGCATCTTCATCCGGTTCACGGCTTCCTCGATGTCGTCGAGTTCGTCGAGCAGACGGACGCGCTCCTCGGCCGTATGCTCGCCGAGCGCGCGGCGCTCGAGCGCGATCAGCGCGCCGTACCAGCGGTAGATGCGCGAACGCACGCGCCAGCCGTACAGCGACGGCACCAGCCGCAGCCCGGGGATCAGCACGACGATCAGCGGCACCACGACGACCAGCAGCCGGTCGACGAGACTCGCGACCCAGAACGGCAGCCGCCGGTACAGGAAGGTCTTGCCCGACTTGTAATAGCGCGCGGCGTCGTCGGACAGCGGGAAGCCGCGCGTGACGGCCGACGGGAATTCGCCCGCGTGCTGCAGGATCGTCGCGTGGCCGTGTACTTCGCGCGCGGCCTCGATCAGCAGGTCGGACAACGCGGGGTGCAGCGAATCGCGCGCGACCAGCTCGATCGTGGGCGCGACCGTGTGGATGTCGGCGGGCGGCAGGTTGCGGCCGAGATCGTAGACGCCCATCGGCAGCGTGATCGCGGTCAGGTACGGAAAGCGCCGCGCGTACGCCTCGGCCTGCGTGAACGAGTACACGTGCACGCCGGGCGCGCGGAACAGCTTCGCCATCACCGGGATCTGCGTCGAGTCGCCGGACAGGAAGGCGGCGTCGATCGTGCCGTCGAGCAGCGCGGTCGCGGCGTCCTCGCCGGCCGTCGGCAGCAGCTCGGTCGAGCCGCCCGGCACGATGCCGTTCATCTTCAGCAGCGCCAGGCTCAATTCGCGCGCGCCGCTGCCTTCCGCGCCGAGCGCGAGCCGCTTGCCCTTGAAGTCCGACAGGCGCGCGACCACCGGGCCGCGGTACATGATCGCGAGCGGCACGTAGCCGATGCTGCCGAGCGATACCAGGTGCTCGTCGCGCTCCTTCGGGCCGATGCCGCTCTGCACGAAGCCGACGTCGACCGGCGCGTCCGGGTTCGACAGCCGAGCGAGGTTCTGCGCGGATCCTTCGGATGACTGGACGTCGAGCGTGACGCCGTTCTTCGCGAGGATCGTCTTGTATTTCTGCGCGGCGTTCCAGTAGGTGCTGCCCGGCGGGCCGGACGAAATCACGAGCGTGGACGGCGGCGCCGGCTGGATCAGCTTGACCGCGAGCCAGACCGCCGCGACCGCGAGCAGCACGGTGGGGCCGATCGACAGCGCGAGGTCGCGCCACGACACCGCGACGAAGCGGGCGAGGATGCGGCGGGGCGGGCGAGGGCGGGCTGGCTTCATGACGTGGCGGATGACACGGGCGTGACGCGTCGATGACGGGCGTCACGGACGATGTACGCGATGCAGGTTCTGGCGGCGATGGTACCCGGTTTCGCCCGGCATGCGCGAGTTCGGCGCGGCGGCGCGGCGCGGGACGCGGGCGCGCGGGCCGGCCGCCGCCGGGCGCACGCGCGTCAAAAGCTTTGCGCTTCGGCGGGCGCTGGATTACATTGTGCGTCGCAGCCGCGACCGATTCGCGCGCGACCCGGCACGCAATAGACCGGGCGCGTCCGGCCGGCGGCTGTCCGGCCCGACCGGCCCGCATTCGCGTGCGCCGGTCGCCGGCCCGTGTCGCCTCTCTCGCATCGCCGTGGAAATCATCGGCCATCCCGCCCGTTCGCGCGCGGGCCGGCCGCCTTTGGGGGTATCCGGCCGTACTGTGCACGGCCGTTCCGAAGTCATAAGGAGATAGCATGAAGTCGATCGTGTTGAGAGCGTTGGGTGTTGCGGCCGTGGCGGCCTGTCTGTCGGGCAGCGTATATGCGCAGTCGAGCGACGCGGCGGCAACCGAGGCGCCGGCTGCGGCAGCGAGCTCGCCGAAGGCCGCGGCCAAGACCGCGAAGAAGGCGAACCGCCAGCTCGGCTACGCGGTGCGCAAGGCAATTACGAAGGCTGGCGGCATCGACGTGGCGAACCTCGTTGTGCGCTCGAAGGGCGGCGCGATCTTGCTCGAGGGCACGGTGCCCGACCAGGCACAGATCGACAAGGCGGAAGAGGCAGCGAAGAGCGTGAAGGGCGTGACGTCGGTCACGAACAAGCTGACGGTCCAGCAGCAGTGATGCCGGGCGGCGGCGCGCCAGCGCCGCGCGCCCGCTTGCGGCGGGCCCCGATGTACCGGGGCCCGTTTGCGCTTTAGAATGCCTCGGGCCTGCCGCTTTGCGCCAGGCCCCCCCCGAACGGGTATCCCCAAGGGTCTTCCTTCGGGACGGAAAGTGCTGGACGGCCCGGCGTTTCTTCCGAGGCCGTGAGCCGCGCACGACGCAGCGGCGGACCGATAACGATATCGAGAGGTCGGCAATGACGACGCACGGGTGGGGCAGTCGGATTCTCTTGGGCGCGGCGCTGGTCGCGGTCGCGATGCTCGGCGCCTGCAACGGCGACGAATCGGGCGAGCGCAACCGGCTGCCCGGTTTCGTGTCCGGCAGCGTGCGCACGACCGCTTACGACGGCTCGAGCGACGATCTGCTGACGGCCGGCCTCGGCAAGACCGGGCTCGCCACGGCCACCGCGCCCGCGTTCGCGAATCCGTCCCGGCCGACGAGCGCCGAGCTGCGCCGGGTCGCGATCTGGTCGAACTACCGCGCGCTCGTCGACATGAGCGCCAATGGCGGCTACGGCCGTTTCTGGGGGCCGAACGTCGACCTCGACGGCAACGACACGCTCGGCGAGGGCAAGATCCCCGGCACCGAATATCTCGCGTATTCCGACGACGGCAGCGGCCGCAAGAACGTGACGCTGCTCGTGCAGGTGCCCGCGAGCTTCGATCCCGCTCAGCCATGCATCGTCACCGCGACGTCGTCCGGGTCGCGCGGCGTGTACGGCGCGATTTCGGCGGCCGGCGAGTGGGGCCTCAAACGCGGCTGCGCGGTCGCATACAACGACAAGGGCGGCGGCAACGGCGCGCACGAACTCGGCACCGACACGATCACGTTGATCGACGGCACACTCGCCGACGCCGTGCTCGCCGGCAACGCCAGTCTCTTTACCGCCAACGTGACGAGCGGCGACCTGGCCGCGTTCAACAGCCGCTTCCCGAACCGCTACGCGTTCAAGCATGCCCATTCGCAGCAGAACCCCGAGCAGGACTGGGGGCATGTGACGCTGCAGTCGGTCGAATTCGCATACTGGGCGCTCAACGAGCAGTTCGGGCCGCTGCTCGACGGCTCGCATCACGGCGTGCGGTACCGCCCGGGCGACATCACGACGATCGCCGCGTCCGTCAGCAACGGCGGTGGCGCGGCGCTCGCGGCGGCCGAGCAGGACACGCGTCGCTGGATCACCGCGGTCGTGGTCGGCGAGCCGCAGGTCAACGTGCGGATGGCGCCGAACGCGGTCGTGCGCGAGGGCGGCCAGCCGGTGCCGTCGTTCGGCCGGCCGCTGGCCGACTACGCGACGCTCGCGAACCTGCTGGAGCCGTGCGCGGCCGCATCGGCGTCGCTCGCGGGCGCGCCGTACCTGAGCGCGCTGCCGGCCGCCACCACGCAGTCGATCCGCACGCAGCGCTGCGCGACGCTCGCCGCGGCGGGGCTCGTGTCGGGCGCCGATACGCAAAGCCAGGCCGCCGACGCGCTCGCGCAACTGCATGCGGCCGGCTATCTCGCCGATTCCGACCTGCTGCAGGCGCCGATGTGGGATTCGCAGGCGATCCCGGCGATCGCGGTCACCTATGCGAATGCGTATACGCGCTCGCGCGTGACCGACAATCTGTGCAATTTCAGCTTCGCGACCACCAGCGCGGCGACGGGCACGGTCGCGCCGCCCGCCACGTCGCCAATGCCGGCCGTGTTCGGTCTCGGCAACGGCGTCCCGCCGACCGCCGGCGTCAGTCTCGTGTTCAACACCGGCGCGGGTGTCGACCACCGGCTCGCGACGCCCGATGCGAGTTTCGCGGGCGCGCTGTGCCTGCGGCAGCTGTGGACCAACGGAATGCTCGACATGCCGGCGAACGTGGACGCGGTGCGCGTGAACGCGAACCTGCAGGGCAAGCCCGCGATCATCGTGCAGGGCCGCAGCGACGCGCTCGTGCCCGTCAATCACGCGTCGCGCGCATACGTCGCGCAGAACGGCATCAGCGAAGGCGGCCGCAGCCAGCTCGTGTTCTACGAGGTGACGAACGGCCAGCACTTCGATGCGTTCCTGCCCGTCGCGGGCTTCGACACGCGCTTCGTGCCGGTCCACTACTACAACCTTCAGGCGCTGAACCTGATGTGGCGGCACCTGAAGAGCGGTGCCGCGCTGCCGCCGTCGCAGGTGATCCGCACGGTGCCGCGCGGCGGCACGCCGGGCGCCGCGCCGGCGTTGACGAGCGCGAACCTGCCGCCGATCTCGGCGTCCCCCGGCGCGAACACGATCACGACCGGCGCCGGCGCGATCGACGTGCCGCTCTGACGGCGCCCGCCGCGCCGCGATACGGAAGCCGGACAGTCGTCCGGCTTTTTTCTTTTCAGCGCCTGGAATCCGTCCCCGCACTGGCCTTTATCGGAATGGCGCGCGCTGTAACAAATTATTACTTTACGGCGGAAAACCCGGAATCTATTATGCGCCGATATTTTCACTTAATTTAATAAATTCCCGTAAAGATAATATTCCTTTCCATATAGTTAATCGATCCTTTCGATTTTATTAAATCGGCTCGAACTGCGATTGGTCGCCGTTTGGTGATTGATCGGCATTTCGCCGAGGGGGATTGTTCGTCCGTTGGAAGCGAAGGCGCCTTGCCTGGCGGGCTTTGCGGGGAATGCTTTTGCTTGCTGTTTCTCGCGCGTGCAGATAGTGGGACTGAATTCGCATTGCCGTGCATTATTGAATCGTCGTTTGCAATGGAATTGATTCCATTGCGCGGTCGAAGAATATGGGTGGGGTAAATCGTGCCGATCGGTATTCGCCGATCCGGTAAAAAACTCGGAGTGCATCGCAAAACGAATGCGCTCCCGGTGCGGAGCGCCGGCGCAAATGATCCTTTGCGACCGGCGGTATTTATCGTTCTGTTCGAGAGGCAATAATGACGACACTGAAGTCCTTGAAAGACGGTTTCGCGCTATTTGGAACGACACTGCGCCTGCCGCTCGCCGCAGCCGCGGCCGCGGCGCTGCTCGTCACGGGGTGCGGCGGCGACGACGGGTCCGGCCCGACCGCCGCCACCGCGGCGGCCGCGACGACGTCGAACGGCAGCACGGCGGTCACCACCAATGCCACGGCCACCGTCCCCGCCGACCAGCCGTACGTCGACAACGACGTGTACGGCACCGGGCCGAACGACGCGGTCACGGATTCGACCGAAGGGGCCGCGGTCGTGCACCGCCAGGTCACGATCGGCGGCAAGACCGTCCAGTACACGGCCACCACGGGCCACCTGACCACCATCGATCCGATCACGTCGGCGCCGAACGCGAAGATGTTCTACGTCGCGTACACGCAGGACAACCCGGACCCGTCGAAGCCGCGCCCGGTCACGTTCTTCTACAACGGCGGCCCCGGGTCGTCGTCGGTCTACCTGCTGCTCGGCTCGTACGGGCCGAAGCGCCTGCAGTCGTCGTTCCCGAACTTCACGCCGCCGGCCCCGTACAAGCTGCTCGACAACCCGGACAGCCTGCTCGACCGCACCGACCTCGTGTTCATCAATCCGGTCGGCACCGGCTACTCGGCGGCGATCGCCCCGGCGAAGAACAAGGACTTCTGGGGCACCGACCAGGACGCGCACTCGATCGACCGTTTCATCCAGCGCTACCTGACCAAGTACTCGCGCTGGAACTCGCCGAAGTTCCTGTATGGCGAGTCGTACGGCACGGCGCGTAGCGCGGTCGTGTCGTGGGTGCTGCACGAGGACGGCATCGACCTGAACGGGATCACGCTGCAGTCGTCGATTCTCGACTATGCGAACGCGCTGTCCGCGCCGGGCACCTTCCCGACGCTCGCGGCCGACGCGTTCTACTGGAAGAAGACGACGCTCAACCCGACGCCGACCGATCTCGACGCGTACATGGTGCAGGCCCGCAACTACGCGGACAACACGCTCGCGCCGCTCGCGCAGAAGCCGAATCCGCAGGACGGCGGCTTCGTGAACGTGCGGCTGAACCTGAACCTGCAGACCGCGCAGCAGATGGGCTCGTACATCGGCACGGATCCGACGTCGCTGATCCAGACGTTCGGCAACCCGGCCGCGCTCGGCAACGTGCCGTCGTCGGACGACAACCCGCCGTACACGTTCTTCCTGACGCTCGTGCCGGGCACGCAGATCGGCCAGTACGACGGTCGCGCGAACTTCACGGGCAAGGGCATCGCGCCGTACATCCTGCCGAACTCGGGCAGCAACGATCCGTCGATCACGAACGTCGGCGGCGCGTACACGGTGCTGTGGAACAGCTACATCAACACCGACCTCAAGTACACGTCGACGTCGTCGTTCGTGGACCTGAACGACCAGGTCTTCAACAACTGGGACTTCAGCCACACGGACCCGACCGGCGCGAACAAGGGTGGCGGCAATACGCTGTACACGGCCGGCGACCTGGCGGCGACGATGAGCGTGAACCCGGACCTGAAGGTGCTGTCGGCGAACGGGTATTTCGATGCGGTCACGCCGTTCCACCAGACCGAGCTGACGCTCGCGCAGATGGCGCTCGATCCGACGCTCAAGGCGCAGAACCTGACGATCAAGAACTACCCGTCGGGCCACATGATCTACCTGAACGACGCGTCGCGGACCGCGCTGAAGGGCGACCTCGCCAACTTCTACGACGGGATCCTCGCGAACCGTACCGCGCTGCAGCGCGTGCTGAAGCTGCAGGCGCGCACGCAGCAGCTCAAGCAGCAACAGTTGAAGCAGCAGGGGCAGTAAGCATCGCGTTGCGGCCCGCACGGTCCGGCCTTGCGCCGGGCGGTGCGGGTTCGCGAGGCCCCGGATGGACGACAGCCCGATCGGCGCAGGCCGGTCGGGCTGTTTTTTTCGGAGGATGGCGGTGCCGGCGGCCGAGGCGGCGCCCGGCGGCGCGACCTACGCGAGCACGAGCCGCACGCCGACCGCGACGAGCGTCGCGGCGAGCAGGTTGCGCAGCAGCCGTTCGGGCGCGCGCGCCGACAGCAGGCTGCCGAGCACGATGCCGGGCAGCGAGCCGAGCAACAGCGACAGCAGCATCGACCAGTCGACCGAGCCGAGCAGCCAGTGGCCCATGCCCGCGACGAGCGTGAGCGGCACCGCGTGCGCGATGTCGGAGCCGACGATGCGCGTGGTCGCGAGCATCGGGTACAGGAGCAGCAGCACGGTGACGCCGATCGCGCCGGCGCCGACCGAGGTCATCGACACGAGCGCGCCGAGCACGGCGCCCGTCAGCACGGTCGACCCCAGCGTGCGCATGGGGCTCGGCGCGAGCGGGTTGCGCGCGGCGAGCGCGGTCAATTGCGGACGGAAGATCAGCGCGAGCGACGTGAGCAGCAGCGCGACGCCGAGCACCAGCTGGATCAGCCGCGCGGTGCCGGGCGAGTTCATCCCGTGCGTGTGCAGCACCCACAGCGTGACGGCCGCGGCCGGGACGCTGCCGGCCGCGAGCCGGCCGGTGATGCGCCAGTCGATCGACCCCTTCAGCCCGTGGACGAGCGTGCCGGTGGCCTTGGTCGCGGCCGCGTACAGCAGGTCGGTGCCGACCGCCGTCGCGGGGTGGATGCCGAACAGCAGCACGAGGATCGGCGTCATCAGCGAACCGCCGCCGACGCCCGTCAGGCCGACGAGAACGCCGACGAACAGGCCGGACAGGGAGTACAGCAGATCGATATGGGGAAGCGACATCGGAAGCAGGCGGTTATGCGGCGTTCGGCGGCGGCGCGCGGCCGCGGCGCGCGCATCAAAGTCCGCCATTGTCGCAAAAGTGGTGCGTCGGTGTACGACTACGTTAAAAATCGGCGCGGAAGGCCCGCTGGACGGGCCGTGGGTGGCCGGTGAAACGGTCGTTTGAATGGGGGCCGGGCCTGACGCGGCCGTGCGCCGGCGTCGGCGTGTGTTTCGCCGATGGTTTGCCATCGGGCATGACGGGGGCGACGCGCGCCCCCGGTTCAGGTACGGACGGCCCGTCAATGCATCGCGGGACCGACGCCGGCAACGGCGTCCTGGCGGCGGATGCGCAGCGCGAGGCCGAGCAGCCCGGCCGCGGCCGCAAAAGCCGCGCCGACCGCGAACGCGGCGTGGTAGCCGCCGTTCAGCGCGTCGAGCGGCGTGGCGTGCGCCGCCGCGAGCGCATCGGTGCGCGCGGCCGCGAGGCTCGCGAGCACGGCGAGGCCGAGTGCGCCGCCCATCATGAACGCGGTGTTGACGATGCCCGACGCGAGCCCCGAATCGGCCGGATCGACGTCGCTCATCGCGGCGAGCAGCACCGGATTGAACGCGACGCCGGCGCCGATGCCGAGCAGCATCATGCCCGGCAGCACGTGCCAGAGGAAGCTGCCGTCCGCCGGCGCGCGGGAGAACAGCGCAAGGCCGCACGCCGCGATCAGCAGGCCGGCCGCGATCGGGCCGCGGATGCCGAAGCGCATCACGATCCGCGCCGACAGCCCGAGCGAGAACGCGGCCATGATCAGGTTCGCCGGCAGGAACGCGAGCCCGACCTGCAGCGGCCCGTAGCCGAGCACGCGCTGCATGTAGAGCGCGGACAGGAAGAACCACGCGAACATGGCCGCCGCCCACAGCACGCCGATCACGTTCGCGAGCGCGACGTTGCGCGCGGCGAACAGCGTGAGCGGCATCAGCGGATGCGCGACGCGCGCCTCGATCGCGATGAACAGCGCGAGCAGCACGACGGCCGCGCCGATCAGCGCGACGGTCTGCGTCGACAGCCAGCCGGCCTCGTTGCCGCCGACGATCCCGTAGACGGCGAGCATCAGCGACGCGGTCACGGTGATCGCACCTGCGACGTCGAGCCGCGCGGCGGCGGCCGGCGCGCGCATGCGCGGCAGCAGCGCGACGCACATCGCATAGACCGCGATGCCGATCGGCAGGTTGACGAGGAAGATCCAGTGCCACGACAGCGTGCTCGTCAAGAGCCCGCCGAGCAGCACGCCGATGCTGCCGCCGCCCGCGCAGACGAAGCCGTAGACGCCCATCGCGCGCGCCCGTTCGCCCGGTTCGGTGAAGAGATTCATGATCAGCGACAGCGACACCGCCGACACGATCGCGCCGCCGAAACCCTGCACCGCGCGCGCGGCGATCAGCATCGTCTGCGATTGCGCGAGGCCGCAGGCGAGCGATGCGAGCGTGAACACGACGAGGCCGGCGAGGAACATGCGCCGCTGGCCGTACAGGTCGCCGAGCCGGCCGCCGAGCAGCAGGCAGCCGCCGAACGTCAAAAGATATGCGTTGACGACCCACACGAGGGCCGTCTCGGTGAAATGGAGGTCGGTGCTGATCGACGGTAGCGCAACGTTCACGATCGTGCTGTCGAGCACGATCATCAGCACGCCGAGGCAGAGGACGATCAGCGCGTACCAGCGCTTCTCGCCGTGGATCCCGTGGGTCATGGGCTGGCCGCCTTCTCTCTGATAGTTATTTGAAAGGCTGCATTGTAGACGTCATTCGCGCGCGCTTCCTGCCGGTTTATGGCAGGAGCGACGCGTAGCGGCGGCGCGCGTCGCGCGGCGTCGGATGTTATCCGCGCGGCGGCAGTTCGCAGCCGTCGGGGCCGCACGCGGCGGCGTCGTCGCCGGCGAATTCGACGATGGCGCCGTCGCGCCACGCCTGCTCGAGCGCCTGCGCGAACACGTCGGCCGGCTGGGCGCCCGATACCGCGTAGCGGCCGCCGAACACGAACAGCGGCACGCCGCGCCCGCCGATCTGCGCCGCGCGCGCGATGTCGGCCTCGACTTCGTCACGGTACGCGTCGCTGCGCAGCACGGCTTCGACGGCCGAGCGCTCGAGCCCCGCTTCGACCGCGAAGTCGATCAGCGACGCGTGGTCGAACAGCGAGCCGTGCTCGCAGAAATACGCGCGGTACAGCCGCTCGGTCAGCGCATGCGCACGGCCGGTCGCCTCCGCGAGCTTCACGAGCCGGTGACCGTCGAGCGTGTCGCCGACGAACGTGCGGGGCAGGTCGTAGCTCAGCCCGACGCTCGCGGCCGCATCGGTCACCTGGCGCAGCATCTGGTCGACCTGCGCGGGCGACATCCGGTACTTGCCCGCGAGCATCGCCTCGACCGGTTCGACCGGCTGGCCCGGCATCAGCCGGTACGCGCGCAGCGCGACGTCGACGTGCTCGGCGTGCGCGAACGCGGCGAGCGCCTCGTCGAAGCGGCGCTTGCCGATCCAGCACCATGGGCAGATCAGGTCGGACCAGATTTCGACGGTCAGGATCGGGCGGGCAGTCGGGGCAGGGGTGGTCGTCATGAGCGGTCCGGGGCGGCAAATAAATGTAACCGGGACTATATCACTTTATGCTTCGATGCTTCGTCGGGGTCTCGCCCGGGCCGAACGGGGCGACCCGGATGCTTCACGAAGCATAGTCACGGACCGGGTGTACCGGTAGCGATTGTCGATCCCAGTCGGGGCGCCGCCCGCCGCCCGCGCCGCTTACACGTCGCCCTGCGTTTCCTTCAGATGCTTCAGGTGCTTGTAGACGGTCGCGCGCCCCATCCCGAGCACGTTGGCGACGTAGTTCGCGGCGCTCTTGCCGCGGAACGCGCCTTCCGCGTACAGCGCCTCGACGAGCTCGCGCCGGTGCTCGCGCGTGAGCCCGTTCAAGCCGACCTGCCGCTCGCGCAGCCAGCCGTGCAGGAACGTGTTGATGCGTTCCTGCCAGTCGTCGCGGAACAGCTCGTCCGGTTGCGCGACGATGCCCGCGCCCTTGATGAACACGTCGAGTGTCGCGCGGACGTCGTCGAACACCGCGATGTTGAAGTTGATGCACATCATCCCGGCCGGGCGGCCTTCGTCGTCGAACAGCACGTTGCTCACGCAACGCATCCGCCGGCCGTCCCAGTTCAGCTTTTCGTACGGACCGATCACGCGCTCGCGCGCCGAATGATCGATTTCCTCGAGTGCGGAGTCGTCGCCGACCTCGCGCTTCGACAGGTTGTTCGCGAGATACAGCACGGTCTGGTCGTGCAGGTCGTGGATCACGACTTCCGCATACGGGAAGAACAGCGCCGCGATGCCGTCGGCGATCGGCGCATAGCGGGTGAGCAGCAGGTCTTTGACGGGGGATTGCTTCTTGCGCATCGGAATCGCCATCTCGGGTGAGCGGGGGCCGGGCGGTGCATCGGCGCGGCGCGCCGGCGTGCCGTCGACCGGCTGCTCCGTGCGCCCGCGCGCTGCCGCCGCGGCGGTTGCGCCATTGTATCGGCCCCGCGTGCGCGCGCCGCTCATGCGCGCGTCAGATGCGTGTACAGCGCATGGGCGATCGCGATGTCCTCGAGCCCGAGGCCGATCGAGCGGAAGAATGCATGACGCGTGCGCGACGGCGCCGCGCAGGTGCCGGCGACGAGCGCGGGCAGGTCGCCGACGATCCGCTCGGGCGTCCAGCCGTGCCCGGCCGCCGCGATCTGCATCTCGCCCGCGCTCGCGGGCGTCGTGTGCCGGTAGTCGCAATACACGTCCATGTCGGGCAGCCACGCGGGCGGGATTTCGTGCGCGCGCGCGACGTTGGTGCTGATCGACGTGACGAGCGCGGGGCGCGTGAGCATGCCGTCGGCGAGCACCGGCGTGCCCGACGACGTGCACAGCATCACGACGTCCGCGTCGCGCACGCACGCCTCGACGCTGGCGGCCGCACGGGCCCGCGGATCGATCCGCGCGAGCGTCGCCTGCAGCGCCGGGTCGCCGGCGAGCGCGGGCGAATGAACGCTGATCGATGCCCAGTCGCGCAATGCCGCGGTGTGGCGCAGATGCGCGAGGCCGACCGCGCCCGTGCCGATCACGGCGAGGCGGCGCGCGTCGCGCGGCGCGAGGCAGTCGACCGCGAGCGCCGTCGTGCCGGCCGTGCGCTCGACCGTCAGCAGCCCCGCGTCGCACCACATCAGCGGCTGGCCGGTGCGCATCGACATCAGCGCGGTCCATGCGGTGACGATCGGTCTCCCGTCGGGTTTGCCGCCGGTCGCGACGTACGGCGACAGCTTCGCGCCGAACACCTGCTCGTCGGCGAGCGCGCCGAGATACGTGATGAAATCGCCGGCCTGCTCCGGGAACAGCGTGAGCGTCTGCGGCGGCTGCACCGCGCGGGCCGACGCGAGCGACGCGAACATGCGGCGCAGCGTGCCGAGCACGTCGAGCGACGGCAGCGCCGCGCGCACCGCGGCTTCGTCGACGGTCAGCGGCAGGGTCGGGGCGGGTTGCGTCATGGGACTTCTCCGGTCGGGGCCGGACAGGACAGTCTCGACATAGCGCGTCCGGCGGTGTTCGTGGTGGACTAAAAGTCTAATATAGACAAAGTAAGTTGGGTGGATTTTTCTTTTGAGGAACGAGGGGATTCGATTTCCTCGGAAAAAACATCGATAAATCAACGGTGATGAGCAATGTCGACTGCGTCTCAAGGGACTGCATGAGCGTCGGATTATCGTATCCCCTATAGTCTATAGTAGACTAAGAGTCTATATTTTCGCGTGCAGACCGGCGTGCCGTCGCACGATGACCGGTCTTCATCGCCTCAATCCGGAATCGAAGGACATCCGTCATGAACTGGAAGCTTTCCCTCTGCGCCGTCGCGGCGCTTGCGTGCGCGGCCGTCACGGCCCACGCGGAACAGACCACGCTGCGCTTCGGGATCGAAGCCGCGTATCCGCCGTTCGAGAGCAAGACGCCGGCCGGCCAGCTGCAGGGTTTCGACGTCGACATCGGCAACGCGGTGTGCGCGAAGCTGAACATGAAATGCGTGTGGGTCGAGAATGCGTTCGACGGGCTGATCCCGGCGCTGCAGGCGCGCAAGTTCGACGCGATCAATTCGGCGATGAACATCACCGCGAAGCGCAAGCAGAGCATCGATTTCACGCCGGCGATCTACGTGGTGCCGATCGTGATGGTCGCGCACCGCGGCTCGCCGCTGCGGCCCGATGCCGCGAGCCTGCGCGGCAAGCACGTCGGCGTGCTGCAGGGCTCGTCGCAGGAGGATTTCCTGAAGGCGCACTGGGCGAATGCGGGCGTGGCCGTCGTGTCGTACCAGGATCAGGACCAGATTTATGCCGATCTCGTCGCCGGGCGTCTCGACGCGGCCGTGCAGGAGGCGCAGACCGCGCAGGACGGTTTCCTCGACAAGCCGGCCGGCCGCGACTATCAAATCGTCGGCGACGCGCTGAAGGATCCCGCGACGCTCGGCGAAGGCACCGGCTTCGGGATGCGCAAGGGCGACAAGGCGCTGCAGGCGAAGATCGTCGGCGCGCTGGACGCGCTGAAGAAGGACGGCACGCTGAGCGCGCTGTCGCAGAAGTACTTCAAGCGCGACATCGTCGCGAAGTAAGCCTGGCCGCGCGCCGGCCGCGGTGCCGGCGCGCGTCGCACCGAATCTCGACGCAGTACGGGGAAGCATGGATTTCGACGTCATCGTTCTGGGGGCCGGCATCGTCGGCGTGTCGTCGGCGCTGCATCTGCAGGATCGCGGGCTGCGCGTCGCGCTCGTCGACCGGCGCGCGCCCGGCGAGGAGACGAGCCACGGCAATGCCGGGCTGATCGAGCGCTCGTCGGTCGTGCCGTACGCGTTCCCGCGCCGTCTCGGCACGCTGCTGCGCTACGCGCGCAACCGCTCGGTCGATCTCTACTGGGATTACAAGGCATTGCCCGCGTATGCGGGCTGGCTCGCGCGCTTCTGGCGCGAATCGTCGCCGCAGCGGCTCGCGGCCGCCGCGCGCGATATGCTGCCGCTCGTCGCGGCGAGCGTCGTCGAGCACGACGCGCTGCTCGCGCGCACCGACGCGCAGCCGCTCGTGCATGACGGCGGGTGGATCGAGGCGTTCCGTTCGCCGGCGCTGTTCGACGCGGAAACGCGCGCGCAGCAGCGGGTGGCCGACGCGCACGGGTTGCGGATGCGCGTCCTCGACGCGCGCGCGTTGCGCGAACGCGAGCCCGGCATCGGCGACGCATTCTGCGGCGCATTCCACTGGCAGGACCCGAAGACCGTGTCGAGCCCCGGGGGCCTCACGAAGGCGTACGCGCGGCTGTTCGAGCGCGACGGCGGCACGTTCGTGCACGGCGACGCGACGACGCTCGCGCAGGTGAGCGACGGCTGGCGGGTCAAAACCGAGCATGGGCCGATCGCGGCCCGCTCGGCCGTGGTCGCGCTCGGGCCGTGGTCCGATCACGTGTTCGCGCCGCTCGGCTACCGGATTCCGCTGCGCGCGAAGCGCGGCTATCACATGCATTACCGGCCGACCCGCGCGCCGCTGAACGTGCCCGTGTGCGATACCGAGGCGGGTTTCGTCGTCGCGCCGATGGAGGGCGGTCGCCTGCGGCTCACGACCGGTGTCGAGATCGCGTTGCGCGGCGCACCGCCGACCGGCGTGCAGCTCGCGCGCGCCGAGCCGCTGGCGCGCGACGCGTTCGGCATCGGCGAGCGGCTCGATCCGGCGCCGTGGCTCGGCATGCGACCGTGCACGCCCGACATGCGTCCGGTGATCGGGCCTGCGCCGCGCCATCGTCATCTGTGGTTCGCGTTCGGCCATTGCCACCACGGGCTCACGCTCGGGCCCGCGACCGGGCGTCTGCTCGCCGAGATGATGACGGGCGAGCCGACCTACATCGATCCCCATCCATACCGACCCGCGCGCTTCGGCTGAGCGCGTTTCGATATGACGGCCGCCGCGGTTGCGGCCGTCACATTTTTTCATTTGGTAATCCGCGCTGCATTATCCGCGGTCGCGCGAATGGAAATTGTCTGCGTAATTGATCGGAAAGAAATCGCTAAATAAGAAAATCGGTAAACAAGCGATTTATTAATGCATTTTCATGAAAATGAAATGCGAAACAGGCGATTCGGCCGGGCAATCCGGCGGCGCTTTCGTGCCGGACGTTCCGATGTGGCACGGAATGTACCGGAACACGTTACTTCGGGCCTCGCAAACGTTACGTTACATCCGCGCGCCGGACGCCTGATTCATCAGATGATTATGGCTGTGCGATCCGCTTATTTGCCCTGAAATCCATATAAAACCGTTATTGGCTTGCAATGGGCCGACGAATCAATTCGCTTTAACCGGGTGGCACGCTTCGTGCAATCCGTCCCCATGCTTTATCAACGTAGTGCCAACCGAGATGGGGTAAAGATGGGACAAAAGCTTAAATTGACGGGTGTGGCGCTGTCGGTCGCGACGGTGTTCGGGGTACTGGCTTCCGGTTCGGCTATCGCGGGGACGCTCGATGCGCTGCCGCTTCCGCAGGTAATCGTGAATCCGCCGACGAACAGCGTCTCGATCGGGCTGGCCGCGACCGGCACGTCGCCGCTGGGTTCGGTCACCGTGGCGGCGGGCGGATCGGGCGCGATCCAGACGTCGCTCGGCAATCCGGCGCAAGCCTTGTCGGGCGCGGTGAACGCGCTGCAAGGCGCGCTCGGCGGCGCTGGCGGCACGGTGACGCCGCTCGCGCCGGTGCAAGGCGTGGTGAACCAGGTGACGGGGGCGCTTGGTGGCGGCAATCCGGCGGGTGCGTTGACTGGCGCGCTGGGGACGGCGACGGGGACGTTGAGCAATGCGGTTGGTACGGTGACGGGCGCGCTGGGTAACGTCGGCGGTGGGGCGAATCCGCTGGCGCCGGTTCAAGGTGTCGTCAATCAAGTAACGGGGGCGCTCGGCGGCGGCAATCCGGCTGGTGCGTTGACCGGCGCGTTGGGCACGGTCACGGGTGCGCTGGGTAACGTCGGCGGCGGTGCAAACCCGCTGGCGCCGGTTCAAGGCGTGGTCAATCAAGTGACGGGCGCGCTTGGCGGTGGCAATCCGGCGGGTGCCTTGACCGGCGCGTTGGGCACGGTGACGGGTGCACTGGGTAACGTGGGCGGTGGTGCAAACCCGCTGGCACCGGTTCAAGGCGTCGTCAATCAAGTGACGGGCGCGCTCGGCGGTGGCAATCCGGCGAGTGCGTTGACCGGCGCGTTGGGCACGGTCACGGGTGCGCTGGGTAACGTCGGCGGCGGTGCAAATCCGCTGGCTCCGGTTCAAGGCGTGGTCAATCAAGTGACGGGCGCGCTCGGCGGTGGCAATCCGGCGGGCGCGTTGACCGGTGCGTTGGGCACGGTGACGGGTGCACTGGGTAACGTTGGCGGCGGCGCGAATCCGCTGGCGCCGGTTCAAGGCGTGGTGAATCAAGTGACGGGCGCGCTGGGTAACGTTGGCGGCGGCGCGAATCCGCTGGCGCCGGTGCAGGGCGTGGTGAATCAAGTGCCGGGCGCGCTCGGCGGCGGCAACCCGGCAGGTGCGTTGACCGGCGCGCTGGGCACGGTCACGGGCGCACTGGGCAACGTCGGCGGCACGAACCCGCTGACACCGATCCAGAACGTCGTCGACCAGGTCACGGGCACGGTGGGCAGCGGCAATCCTGCCGGTGCGCTGAGCAATGCGGTCAATACGATCACGGGGACGCTCGGCAACATCGGTGGCGCGTCGAGCCCGCTGGCACCGGTGCAAGGCGCCGTCACGCAACTCGCCGGCACGCTTGGCAACGGCAACCCGGCCAGTGCACTGACGGACGCCGTGAACTCGATGACGGGCGCACTCGGCAACCTCGGTGGCACGAATCCGTTGGCGCCGGTGCAGGGCGTCGTGAACCAGGTCGTCGGCACGTTGTCGGGCGCCGGCGGCGGCAGCCCGATCGCGCCGATCACGAACCTCGTCAGCGGCCTCCAGAACGCACTGCCGACGGGTGGCAATGCGGCCGGCGCGCTGACCGGTGCGATCGGTTCGGTCACGAGCACGCTCGGCAATCTCGGCGGCACGAACCCGCTGGCCCCGGTGCAAGGCGTCGTGAACCAGGTGGTCGGCACGCTCGGCAGCGGCAGCCCGGCAGCCGCACTGAGCAACGCAGTCAGTTCGGTAACGGGCGCACTCGGCAACCTCGGCGGCACGAACCCGCTGGCCCCGGTTCAAGGCGTCGTGAACCAGGTGGTCGGCACGCTCGGCAGCGGCAACCCGGCAGCCGCACTGAGCAACGCAGTCAGTTCGGTGACGGGCGCACTCGGCAACCTCGGTGGCACGAATCCGCTGGCGCCGGTGCAGGGCGTCGTGAACCAGGTCGTCGGCACGCTGTCGGGCGCAGGCGGCAGCCCGATCGCGCCGATCACGAACCTCGTCGGCGGTCTGACCGGCGGCAGCAACCCGGCCGGCGCACTGACCGGTGCGCTCGGTTCGGTGACGGGCGCCCTTGCGAACGGTCCGGCAGCCCTCGGGCAGGCGGCCGGCGCGCTGTCGGGCGCCGCCGGTTCGACGGCTGCGGCGGGCGGCAGCCTGCTCGGCTCCGGCGCGAGCGCGGCCGGCAGCACGGCGGGCGCGACCGGTTCGCTGGTGTCGACGACCGGCAACGCGACGGCAACGGTCGTCAACGCCGTCGGCACGACGCTGGGTACGGCACTGGGTTCCACGCCGGGCCTGTCGGTCACGCCGCACTCCGGCAACGGCTCCGCGAACAACCCGCTCGCACCGGTGTCGACGCTGCTGCAGGCGGTGACTGGCGCATTGCCGAAATAACCGGCTGGAACGCGCGGCGGCGGTCCATCGCCTGCCGCGTGCAACGGGTCGTACGACGCGGCATGACAGCAATGTCATGCCGCGTTTTTCTTTGGGATCCCGAGGTGTTTCGTGCGAGGAATGGCGCCGCTTCGTGGGGCGGCATGGAATAACTGGCCGGATTCGTCCGTTTACATACCGAGTCTCGGCGCGGCCGGACAGCGGGATAATGGTCATCACGAAGTCGACTTCCCGTCCGGCGGCATCGTGCCGCGACGCCATGCCAAGGAGAACGGGAATGAAGACGATGCTGTTCGCCATCGCGCTGACGGCCGCGATCGCGCGGCCCGCGGCCGCCGAGCCGCCGCAGGCCGGCGACGGGAAACTGGTCGACGAAGATCACATGACGCTGTACGTGTTCGATCACGACGCGCCGGGCAAGAGCACCTGCACCGGCACCTGCGCGGCCAACTGGCCGCCGGCGCTCGCCGACGGATACGACAAGGCGTCGGGTGCACTGAGCCTCGTCACGCGCGACGATGGCAAGAAGCAATGGGCTTACCACGGCCGTCCGCTGTATCGCTGGAAGATGGACCGCAAGGCCGGCGACGCGGGCGGCGACGGAATCGGCGGCATGTGGCACGTCGCGCGTCCCTGAACACCGACCGACCGACGGACTGACGGCGCAGCGACGCGCGAGGCATCCGGATGAGTTACGAATCGGACCTGCTGGTGTGGTTGCCGCATCTCACGCGATATGCGCGCGCGCTGACGGGCGACCGGGCCTGGGCGGACGATCTCGTGCAGGACACGCTCGAGCGCGCGTTGAACCGGCCGCCGCGCGACGGCGGCAACCTGCGTGCGTGGCTGCTGACGCTGCTGCGCCACCGCTTCATCGACCAGTTGCGCGCGCGGCACGAGATCGCGGTCGACGATGCGACCGCGCCATGGCAGACGATGGCCGCGCCGACCGACGAGATCGGCGGCCTACTGTTGCGCGACGTGCAGCGCGCGCTGTACCGGCTGCCCGTCGAGCAGCGCGAGGTGCTGCTGCTGGTCGCGCTCGAGGAATTGAGTTACCGCGACGCCGCGCAGGTGCTCGGCGTGCCGGTGGGGACGGTGATGTCGCGGCTGTCGCGGGCGCGTGAACAGATGCGTGCGCTGCTGTCCGGCGAGCCGCCGGCGCGCGGCGCGGCCGCGTTACGGGTGATCGGGAAGACATGATGGACGACGATCCGCGCAAACCTTCGAACGATCGGGACGGTGGAGCCGACGCGTCGGCGCAACTGCTGTCGGCGCTGCTCGACGGCGAGCTGTCCGGGCAGGAGCGCCGCGAGGTGCTCGAACGGCTGGCGTCCGATCCGCGCGAAGCCGACCGGTTCGCGCATTACGGCGCGCAGCGCGATGCGCTGCAAGCGCTGTTCCCGCTGCCGGCCGCCGCACCCGCGCTGTTCGTGCAGCGGCGCGTGCCGCGTTGGCGCGGCGTCGCGTACGCATTCGCGGGGCTGGCGGCCGGGCTGGTGATCGGCGTCGCGCTGCACGCGGGCTGGACGACCTTCGGCGCCGAGCCGGCCTTCGCCGCGCGCGCGGACGTCGCGTATGCCGTGTACGCGGCCGATCGCGAGCATCCGGTCGAGGTCGACGCACGCGATCCGGCGCGCCTTGCCGCGTGGCTGTCCGCGCGTCTCGGGCGGCCCGTGCGTGCGCCGTCGCTCGACGAATACGGCTATGCGTTGCTGGGCGGCCGGCTGCTGCCGGGCGACGCGGGGCCGGCAGCGCAACTGATGTATCAGCGCGCGGACGGTAAGCGCGTGACGCTCTACATGACGGCCTACGATGCGCGGCGCTTCGCGCCCCGGGCGATGTCCGCCGGTGGCCGCGATACGTACTTCTGGTCCGATCGCGGCATGGGTTATGCGCTCTCCGGACACGCCGACGAACGACGGCTGCGCGAGCTCGCGATCGAAGCATGCGGCGCGCTCGGCGGACCGACCGACGCGTGGAAGGGCTGACGCGCGCGACATCGGCAGGGAGCCGACGATGAACACGAAGAAGGCGGTGATGGTGGCGGTGGCGCTCGTGGCGGGCGCCGGGCTCGCGCGGGCGGACGGCGATGCGCCGGTGCGCGCGCCGGTCGACGCCGACGGCGTGCAGCGGGTGGCGATCGTCGGCGGCAGCTATTTCTTTCGTCCGAGCCACGTGATCGTCCGCGCGCACGTGCCGGTCGAACTTACCGTCTCGGCCGAGCCGGGCGTCGTGCCGCACAGTTTCAAGATCGACGCGCCGCAGGCCGGCATCGCGGTGCATACCGAGCTGGGCACGACGCCGCGCACGTTGCGCTTCACGCCGACGGCGCCCGGCCGCTTCGCCTACTATTGCACGCATCGGCTGCTGTTCCTGCGCAGCCATCGCGAGCGCGGAATGGAAGGCGTGCTCGACGTCGAGGCGGCGCCGTGATCGCCGCGTTGCTGGCCGCGAGCCTGATAGGAGCGAGCATGACAGCCGATCCCGTGACCATCGCGCAGACGCATTTCGACCAGGTCCATTCGTACCGCGCGACGATCCGCTCGTCGGCGCGCAGCGGCGAGCATGCCGAATTCCACTATGCCTACCTCAAACCCGGTTTCGTCCGGATGGACTTCGTGTCGCCGCATCACGGCGCGGTGCTCGCGTACGACCCGGGCAACGGCAAGGTGCGGCTGCGTCCGTTCGGCGAGCATGCGCTGCCCGCGCTCACGCTGTCGCCGTCCAATCCGCTGCTGCGCGACCGCAGCGGCCATCGCGTCGACCGTTCGGACGTCGGCGTGCTGCTGCACAACGTGCATGCGCTGCAGCAGGGCGGTGCGACCGTGACGGAAGGCAAGGAAAACCTCGGCGGCCGCGCCACGCTGCGCGTATCGGTGACGGGCGCGCCCGCGCACGTGGTCGACGGCGTGCATCGCTATCGTCTGTGGCTGGACACCGAGGACGGCTTTCCGCTGAAGGTCGTCAGCTTCGCGGACGACGACGGCGCGCCGCTCGAAACGGTGACGCTCGACGACGTCGAGATCGACGTCGCGTTTCCCGCCCGCTTTTTCTCGCCCTGACCGCGCTTTTGACCCCGATTCTGATTCGCGCCGGAGGCAGCATGGCGGAATACCGGTTTTCGACGACGTGGCGCGTGGACGCGCCGCTCGCGGCTGTCTGGGACGCGATCTACCAGGTCGATCGCTGGCCGGACTGGTGGAAGAGCGCCGTGCGGACCGTCGAGATCGAGCACGGCGACGCGGGCGGCGTCGGCGCGCTGCAGCGATACACGTGGAAAGGCGCGTTGCCGTACCGGCTGACCTTCGACATGCGCGTGCTGCGCGTCGAGCGGCCGCATGTGCTCGAAGGCCGCGCAAGCGGCGCGATCGAAGGCGACGGCCGCTGGTCGTTCGCCGGCGACGGCGCGCGCACCGTCGTGCGCTACGACTGGCACATCCGCACGCGCGAGCGCTGGATGAACTGGCTGGAGCCGATCGCGCGCCCGCTGTTCGCGTGGAATCACGACGTCGTGATGCGCGAAGGCGCGAAAGGCCTCGCGCGGCTGCTCGGCGCGACGGTCGAGACCGACGGCCGGACGTTTCAGCCGGTCGCGGGCTGTCCGGACATGTGACGATCCCGTGGCCGCGGTTTGCGCCCTTGGCACGTCCGCGCAGCCTTGTTCAAGCAATGCCGGACGACCGCGGGAACTCGGTGCTCGCCCCGTGTCCAATTGGGGCATGGGTCGGGATATCCCGTATCTCGTCCGCGCCCGGTGTGCGGAATCGATGTTTATGTGATTGTTTTTAATGAAATTTTTCAATCAATCCCCGTTTTCCCATCGTTCCGCCCCGCACGAAAAAACCTCCGGCTCCCCTTCTTGAATTTGTCAAAACCCGTCCATATAATTAGCACTCGCTGCACGAGAGTGCTAACAATTCTCTGCCGGGCGACCCGCCGGGCAGATTCCCTAAGCGTTCTTCAATCTCAGTCAAGAGAGGAGTGAATATGAACCTTCGTCCTTTGCACGATCGCGTGATCGTCAAGCGCCTGGATCAGGAAACCAAGACCGCCTCGGGCATCGTGATCCCCGACGCAGCAGCTGAGAAGCCGGATCAAGGCGAAGTCCTGGCCATCGGCCCGGGCAAGCGCGACGACAAGGGCGCGCCGATCGCGCTCGACGTGAAGGTCGGCGATCGCGTGCTGTTCGGCAAGTACGCTGGCCAGACCGTCAAGGTCGATGGCCAGGAACTGCTGGTCATGCGTGAAGAAGACATCATGGCCGTGGTCAACGCCAAGTAAGCGTCCACTGACGGCACATATTCTCAAGAATTCAAGGAGTTAGAAGATGGCAGCTAAAGACGTCGTATTCGGCGATTCCGCCCGTTCGAAGATGGTCGAAGGCGTGAACATTCTCGCCAACGCAGTCAAGGTCACGCTGGGTCCGAAGGGCCGCAACGTCGTGCTCGAGCGCAGCTTCGGCGGCCCGACGGTCACCAAGGACGGTGTGTCGGTCGCGAAGGAAATCGAGCTGAAGGACAAGCTCCAGAACATGGGCGCGCAAATGGTCAAGGAAGTGGCTTCCAAGACCAGCGACAACGCAGGCGACGGCACGACGACGGCTACCGTCCTCGCGCAATCGATCGTCCGCGAAGGCATGAAGTACGTCGCATCGGGCATGAACCCGATGGACCTGAAGCGCGGCATCGACAAGGCAGTCGCAGCGGCTGTCGACGAGCTGAAGAAGATCAGCAAGCCGTGCACGACGAACAAGGAAATCGCACAGGTCGGCTCGATCTCGGCGAACAGCGACACGTCGATCGGCGATCGCATCGCTGAAGCGATGGACAAGGTCGGCAAGGAAGGCGTGATCACCGTCGAAGACGGCAAGTCGCTCGCCGACGAACTCGACGTCGTCGAAGGCATGCAGTTCGACCGCGGCTACCTGTCGCCGTACTTCATCAACAACCCGGACAAGCAAGTCGCCGTCCTCGACAACCCGTTCGTGCTGCTGCACGACAAGAAGGTGTCGAACATCCGTGATCTGCTGCCGGTGCTCGAGCAAGTCGCGAAGGCTGGCCGTCCGCTGCTGATCATCGCTGAAGACGTCGAAGGCGAAGCGCTCGCAACGCTGGTCGTCAACAACATCCGCGGCATCCTGAAGACCGTTGCGGTCAAGGCGCCGGGCTTTGGCGATCGCCGCAAGGCCATGCTGGAAGACATCGCGATCCTGACCGGCGGTCAAGTCGTCGCGGAAGAAACCGGCCTGACGCTCGAAAAGGCAACGCTGGCAGAACTGGGCCAGGCGAAGCGCATCGAAGTGGGCAAGGAAAACACGACGATCATCGACGGCGCAGGCGAAGCCGTGAACATCGAAGCGCGTGTCAAGCAAGTTCGCACGCAAATCGAAGAAGCGACGTCGGACTACGACCGTGAAAAGCTGCAAGAGCGCGTGGCCAAGCTGGCCGGCGGCGTGGCAGTGATCAAGGTCGGTGCTGCGACCGAAGTCGAAATGAAGGAAAAGAAGGCACGTGTCGAAGACGCACTGCACGCAACGCGCGCAGCTGTGGAAGAAGGCATCGTGGCAGGCGGCGGCGTTGCGCTGATCCGCGCTCGCACCGCGATCGCAGGCCTGACCGGCGCGAACGCCGACCAGAACGCCGGCATCAAGATCGTGCTGCGCGCAATGGAAGAGCCGCTGCGTCAGATCGTCACGAACGGTGGCGAAGAAGCCAGCGTCGTGGTGGCGGCAGTTGCTGCAGGCACGGGCAACTACGGCTACAACGCAGCAACGGGCGAGTACGTCGACATGGTTGAAGCCGGCGTCGTCGACCCGACCAAGGTCACGCGCACCGCACTGCAGAACGCAGCTTCGGTTGCAGGCCTGCTGCTGACGACGGACGCAGCTGTCGCAGAACTGCCGAAGGAAGACGCACCGATGCCGGGCGGCATGCCGGGCGGCATGGGCGGCATGGGCATGGACATGTAATCGACTTCGGTCGATGGTGTCCGGAGCGCGCAGCGATGCGCGTTCCAGCCAAAGAAAAAGACCCGCAGCGATGCGGGTCTTTTTTTTATGCGCGCGCGGACGGCCAAGCCGCGTGAACGGCGGTGGGGCGATCGTCGATGAATGGACGGTGCGCGTTATTCGCGCAGCATGATCAATGCGTAATAGGGCCGCGTTTTCACGACGAAGCGGGGATTGGTCGAGAGCACATTCACCACTGCAGCGTAGCGTGAGCGTGCGCGGTCCAGTTCTGTCGACGACGGCGGCCAAAGATGGGCATTCCATAGAAGATCGACATAGCTGATTACCACGGCACGCGCACTGTGGTCCGTCAGCGTGCGCTCGATGTTGACGGCAAGCGTCGCCGTATCGGATGAAAACAGCGTCGACACGGAGGGCGGCCAGTGCGCTTGCGTGAGCGCGACATTTTTGTCGCCGCCGATGTTGTAAGTGCGCGTATTCGACGCTGCTGCCAGATAGGCGGCGAGAAAGTCGTTGCCCTGTGGAACGAATGCGGTGATGCCTTCCTTCGGGGCGTCCTGCCTGAAGTCCGCGACGATCGATCGATCGAGCATCTCGAACTGATCACGGAAGTGCAGCGGTGCATGCAGCCGCACCTGGCGCACGTAATGGAGCACTTCGGAATACGTGAGACCGGAATCCGGATGTGGTAGGTTCGATGTCAGTATCAGACCGAGAAGTGCCCACGCAACATTATGCTTGTCGCGGCGTGATAGCTCGGCGATCAGCAGGACAAACAGAGCCCAGAACGCGAAGACAGTCAATGCGCTCCATCGGTATGACGCGCGCATGTTTTTGAAGCCTGGGACGTGAGTCGACAGATAGGCCGATCCGGTGGGCGCAATCGCGTATTCGGGCGGCATCGTAGCCTGGAAATTGCCAACAGCCCGATCGGAATCGGGGCGCACGGAATCGACTTTTAATGATGGGCCGAGTGCGAGGTATGTTGCTACCACGCCAAGCACCAGCAGCGGGACGCCGCGGGCACGCTCTCTCGTAAGGGCGAAGCCGGCCATGCCGGCAATGGCGACAGGCGCGATGAACGTGGTGAACCACACGGATGCGTCGCCAAAGTAGGCTACGTCGCTTCTTGGGGTGCTGATGCGCAGTGCATCCCATATCCACAGGAGTCCCTGCGTCGGTCGCACGAGCATGGTCACATCCACACCGTAGCCGCGAAATACGGATAATGGATCGGCAGTAAAGCCTTGCGTGCCGACGTATTGTCGGTAAAGCGCGAATGCAATCCCAAAGCCGACGGCGAAAAGCGGCACGCCGGCGGCAAGCCGACATATCTTGCGTTCGCCCGGCTGCATGATCCGGCCCCCATACTGGATGATTGCGCCCACAGCAAACATCACGAACGTATAGCCGTCGGTGAAGGCTGCCAGACATGCGACGATGGCGAATGTCATCCACGCTACCGCGATTGTCTGCGAGCCGCGCGTAGCGATCACATCGCACAGGCGATGGGTCGTCAACAGGTAAAGCGGCAACAGTGCGATCCCGGCGGACAGCATTGAATATCCGGAGTGGGCCCATACCACCGGCATGGTTGCCCAAACCACGGCAAGCGTCAGCGCATATCGTGTCGGAGCGCCCAGTGCCGATGCGTAGCATTTTGCGCCCCACAGCGCGAGCGCTAGAAATAGCAGCATGGTCGTGCTGTACGCGTCCGCGGGGTTCAGCGGTGTGATGGTTAGCAGTGTGCTTTCGACAAGCGCGCCGGACAGGCCGAACGCGATTGGTGCGGGTGCAGGAAGACCGAAATTGTGAGCGAAGATCGATGGCCAGCCGTTGTTGGCGAAGGACTGTGCGAATGACGAAACCCACAACGCCTGGCCGAGCGTTGGAAGGGCGACGAAGGGCACGGCTCCGTAGACAACCGCCACTGCCGCCAGCGCTACCACGAATGGCAACGACTTACGCAAAATGGGTGCGAACGGAAGAGGGTTTCGTTGGGTGTCGCGCATGTCTGAATCAGTGCGGGTGTTTGGTGACGAGAGTCGCACCGACAAAGAAAATCAGGTCGCCTATCACGGTCACCATGCGGCCGAGGACGATCGCGGTGATGAGATCCGCGTGCCCGACAATCCCGTGCATCAGCCAGTACAGGACGGCTTCGCGGACGCCGACACCCGCCGGTGCGCCAGGAGTGGCAAGCCCGGCGAGCCAAGCCAAGACGTAGGCGCCGCAGACGGGTAGCCAGAAACCTGCGCGAAGCGCGTCGACGGTCGCGTGGTTGGACGCGATGGCGAGGAGTGCACAGAAGATTAGCCCTGCGGCAAGCAAAAACACCGCGTGTAGCGACACGGCGCGCGCGACCTGGCGGGACCAGACCGTCCTGATTGCCCACACGGCGATGACGAGCAGTCCTGCGAATGCCGCGGCGGCTACCGACGTGCCGATTGCGGGCCATTTCAGCGGAGCCGCGAGCAACGCGAAGGGCAGCGCGGTGGATGCAATGACGGCGAGTTCCCATCCAATCGACTTCGCAACGGGCCACGCAGGCAGGCCCGCGGCGATGCTGATCGCGTGGCGGCCGGCGAGATGGAAGATGTTTCCCGGCGTATATTTGGCAAGCTGCGACACGCCATACGTCCGGATGGTCCATGCAAGTGACGGTTCGACGCCGTGGTGGGCGAGCAAGTGCCGCCAAGCGAGCGCCAGCAGCACGCCGCACGCGCCGTAGCCCGCGCTCAGCAACACGACCGCGCTCCACATCGTCGCGGAGAACGTGTCGAGCGAAAGCTGGTGGCTGTACTCGACGAGCTTCATGCCGACGAAGATCGTCCCGAGCGCGCCCAGCGCGCTACCGACGAGATGTACCCAGCGCCGTTCCCGTGTGCCGAACTTCACTCGTGTGCAGCGCTGCGAGGGCGACAGAGCAGCATCGTCCACGGCAACGGCGTGCGCACGCATATGATCTCGAAGCGCGTGGAGATGAAGGAGAGAAACGCTCGGGTCGACCAGCGCTGAACGTGGCCAGGCGTATTCCCGAGCGCGGACAGATATTTTCCGCGCGCGAGGTTCATCGCGCTCCAGATCGGTTCGCGTGGCACGCTGAAAATCACGTGGCGCGCACCGAGCGCCTGAATGTTGCGCAACGCGACGTCCGGCTGCTCGAGATGCTCCAGCACTTCGCAGCAGACGACGAGATCGGCGTGCACATCCTGCGGCTGCAGGCTGTAAACGTCGCGCCGGGAGAAATACGCGGGATCGATTCCCCGCGCCATTGCGTTTTCCTGCGCGATCTCGATCACGCGGCTCGAGAAATCGCTGCCGGTGGCCTGAAGGCCTTGTTGCCGCCACCGCAGAACCCAATATCCTTCGCCGCAGCCGATTTCGTGGATGGACGAAGGTGCCGCCCGGGACACGATGTCGGTCAGGGCTTCGTCGAAACCTCGCATGAGGCGTCGGACGATCGGGTTGCGCGAGCCATACTTGTCGTAATGGTTGCCGACGACGACCCCGTCCTCGGCCATGCCCTGTGCCATCTTCATCGGACGACCTCGAACGCGCGTGCCGCGTCCTTGTCGGGCTGTGACGGAACCGCACGGTCGGTCTGCATCTGCTTGACCATGAAACGCACGTCCTCGAGCAGTTTGCGGTTGGTGGACAACAGGTCCGCGACGACGGCGATCAACAGTGTCTGGAATCCGGCGCCCACCAGGATCGACGCGAGAATCAGGGACTGGACGTGCCCGGTGCCGTGACCAGTCGCCCAGAAATAGACGAAACGCAGCCCGGTCGCCACGCCCGCGCCGAGCAGGATCGCGCCGAGCGTACCGAAAAAAGCGGCGGGCCGGTAGATCACGAAAATCCGAAGGATCGTATGGGCGGAGCGCATCACGTACGAACCGATGCTCTTCACCAGTCGCGACGGCCGCAGGAACCCATTGACCCGGATCGGCACCGACACGATCGACATCTCTCGATTACCAGCCTGGATGATCGTCTCGAGGGTGTACGTGTAATTGCTGAAGACCGTCAGTCGCTGTGCGGCGTGGCGGCTATAGGCGCGAAAGCCGCTCGTGGTGTCGGGAATATCGGTGCGGCTGACCGCACGGACCGCCCAACTGCCGATTTTCTGCAGCGCTTTCTTGAGCGGTGAAAAATGCGCGATTTCATTGATTGGCCGCGCACCCACGACGATATCGGCGTCACCGGCATAAATCGGGCGCACGAGCGCGGGGATATCCGCGGCATTGTATTGATTGTCGGCATCGGTATTGACGATGACATCTGCGCCGCGTTGCAAGCACGCTTCTAGGCCGGTCATGAACGCGCGCGCCAGACCGCGGTTGCGCGGATGCCGGATGATGTGATCGACGCCGGCGGCTCGCGCGGCTTCGATGGTTCCGTCGCTGCTGCCGTCGTCGACGATCAGCCATTCGACCCTGTCGAATCCGGGGATTCGGCGAGGCAGCGCCGCCAATGCAATCGGCAATGTGGCGGCTTCGTTGAAGCACGGAACTTGAATAATTAATTTCATTGCCTGCCAGAGAGAAATTCGCCTATGGCCGTTGGCGTTCAAATATCAAAAGCAATACGGAAAGCCGGCGAACATCACCGGAATATAGACCGGATTGAAATGCGGAAAAATTACGAGAAGTTACATTTCGGTTGCAAAAGCGGGTTGAGATGACGAGTGCCGCTTGCGCCGGACGGCAACGAGCGATATCAGGGTGCGGGGCGCGATTACCAGCATTGTGAATGACTGTCACGTGCGCGACTGCGTGTGACCTCAGCCTCGCTTACGCGAGCACGCGGCCGCCGCGCGGGCGTCAATGCCGGGCGATTCGCGGCGAGTTTTTGCTGCTTTCCGTCACCGGGCGCCCGCCTTCCTCGTCGTTGCTGCGCGCCCAGAAGAACCGGTCGGGCAGGTACGCGCCCATGCCGGGCCGGAACGCGTCGCGGACGGCCTGGTACAGGTATTCCTGCGCCTCGCGCACCGCTTCGGGCGGCTCCTGGCCGTTCGCGAGCAGTGCCGCGATCGCCGCGCCGAGCGTGTCGGTGATGCCCATCAGCCGGTGCGGCGAGCGATCCCACATGTCTTCGCGAAGCTGGCCTTCCTCGCCGTACAGCGTGTTGACGAGCCGGTGCGAGCCCGTTTCCGACGACAGGATGTACTCGCAGCCCTGTGACAGCAGGTGCGACACGGCCGCGTCGAGATTCGGCGCCTCGGCATCGCCGTCCGGCTGCGCGAGCGCGATCAGCGTCGCGTGGTCGGCGACCAGCAGCGTCGTCTGCGGCGCGAGCAGGTCGGCGATCGATTCGCGCAGGTCGTCGGCGGCGAGCACGTGCTCGTCGTCGAGCGTGAAGTCCGGTGCGAGCACGAGCGGCACGCCGTCGTAGTCGGCGACCACTTCCGCGATCGCGCTCACGACTTCCGCGCGCGTCGCGGCGCCGATCTTGAACGCGGCGACCGGCATGTCCTCGAGGAGCATGCGCGCCTGGGCGGCGACGACATCGGGATCGAGACCGGTCACTTCGTCGCAGGCGGCGGAGTCGCGCACGGTATAGCCCGTCAGGACGGACACGCCGTGACAGCCCATGCTCGCCAGGGTCATCAGATCGGCTTGGAGGCCGGAGCCGCCGGTGGGATCGGACAGGCCGAAGGTGAGGACGATCGGAGGGGCGTTGCTGGACATGTAAAAATGGGGCAAGAAAAAAACGGGGAAGCGACAGATCTGCGGACGGCGAGGCGAATCGGGCGTTTGGGCCCCGTGTTGCCCGGCAGGCCGCACTTTTCAGCCATTATGCGGCGGAATCCGGCCCGCACGACGGAATTTTTAGCGCAGCGCAACGTAGTCGTCGGACTCCAGTGCGATTGCTAGGCAGTCCGGCCCCGACACGGTACCATCATGGCTCCCGAATTTACCGACTTTTCCCCGACGCGGCTTAAGATGGAATACAAGAGTTGGATGTGCCTGATTTGTGGCTGGATTTATGACGAAGAAGCCGGGCTGCCCGAAGAGGGCATCGCCCCGGGCACGCGCTGGGAAGACGTCCCGATCAACTGGACGTGCCCCGAATGCGGCGCTCGCAAGGAAGACTTCGAGATGGTCCAGATCTGACCGGACCTTGGCCCACGGACACACCGCTTCGGCCTCGCGGTTGCCCGGCGCTCGCGCGCCGCGGCCGACGCGAGCGACTTGACGATGACAGGCGCGCGTGTCCATGACGTCCGATCCGGCGAACGTTTCCCACCCTGACGCACTGCCCAACCCGCGCGGCGGGGCCGTGCGCGCGGCCGACGCGTGGCTCGCGGCGGCCGCCGATGCATTCGAGCAGCGGGACGACGCGGCCGCGCCGCTGTCGGCCGCCGCGGCCGTGCTGGCGGAGGCCGGCTGGCTGCCGGCCGCCCGTTTCGCCGGGCAACTGGCCGCGGCGGTGCCGCTGGTCGCCGCCGAACCGGCTTCCGCCGCCTGGCGTCTCGCGCTGAGCGATTTCCGCGCGGCGGTCGAGCGCCACAATCTGCGCGAGCTGGCCTGCTCACCCATCCTGTTCGAACATTTCCGGGCGCTGCGTGCGCAAAGCGCGGCCGACCTGCACGCGAGCGTGCCGCTCGACGTGCTGGCGCTCGTCGGGCGCGCGACACCGCCGGCGACGCTGCGCGCGCTGCCCGACGCATTCGCGAGCCGGGCGCGGGCCCGATACGAGCAGGCGCTGCTCGGCGTGCTGCGCGCGCCGCACGGCACGCCGGACGCGGCGCTCGACGAACTCGACACGATCCTGACCGCGCTGGCCGACGGCGCGCCGTACGATTTCTGGCGGCTCGCCGCCGCGTGCCTGCGCGCGCTGCGCGCCAGCGCCGCGCCCGAACTGAAGCGTTTCCTCGCACGCACCAACCTGCTGCTCGGCGAGCACGCGCAGGGCAGGCGCAGTGCGCCGCCGGCGCTCGTGCGCGAAACGGTTGCGCTGCTGTGGCGCGATTTCGCGCTGTTCGGCGCAGCCGCGGAAGACGTCGCGCTCGTCGACGTGCTGCACGACTATGGGCTGACGGTGGACTGGCACGTCGCCGGCACGCCCGCGTCCGAGGCGCTGTGGGAGGCCGACGCCGCGCGCGCCGAGCGTGATGCGGTCGCGGCGGCGCCCACCCGCATGCTCGGCGTCGTGACCGTCAACGCCCATGCGTATGAGGATTTCCTGCAGACGGCCGACGCATCGATGGCCGATCTGGCCGTCGATCCGGCCGCGGCCGATGCGGGGGCCGCATGGCGCGCATCCGCGGCCGCCTATCGGGTCGGTACGGCCGCATGCGCGCTCGGGCTCGGTCATGCGGCGCTGCTGGCCGACACGCTCGGGCTGGCATGGCGCCGTGCCGCGCACGGCATGCCGCTCGCCGAAGGCGGGCTCGACGCACACGCCCGCGCGTCCGACATGCTGCGCGCCGCGCTGCTGAAGATCGCCGCGGGGGTGGCGCCGCCGGACCTGACCGCCGCGTCCGGGGCGCTCGGCGCGGCGCTCGGCCGGACCTGATGCGCAACGGGGCGCGACCGTGGCGGCAGCCCTTGTCGCACGGGCCGGCAACACGCTGCCGACAGCACCCGCGCGCGTGTTAGAGTGCCGTGTGATCCGCGCGCGTCGTTGCCAGCGTCGCGCGGCGTTGCTTGTTGATCGCGGCCCGGTCAGGTCGCGGCGTCTTTGCTAAAATTCAAACCATGTCAAAGCCTTCCGATCGCATCAATCTCACCAACCAGTTCCTGATCGCCATGCCGAACATGGCGGATCCGACGTTTTCGGGAACGGTGGTCTATCTTTGCGATCACAGCGAGCGCGGCGCGCTCGGCCTCGTCATCAATCGTCCCACCGACATCGACCTCGAATCGCTGTTCAACCGCATCGACCTGAAGCTCGACATCGAGCCGCTGCTGCACATCCCCGTGTACTTCGGCGGCCCGGTCCAGACCGAGCGCGGCTTCGTGCTGCACGAGCCGGTCGAGGGCGCGAACTACAACTCGTCCATGTCGGTCGAGGGCGGGCTCGAGATGACGACGTCGAAGGATGTGCTCGAGGCGGTCGCGACGGGCACCGGCCCGAAACGCTTCCTGCTGACGCTCGGCCATGCAGGCTGGGGCGCCGGTCAGCTCGAGGAAGAAATTTCCCGCAACGGCTGGCTGACCGTGGCCGCCGATCCCCGCATCGTGTTCGACACGCCGGCCGAGGAGCGCTTCGAAGCCGCGCTTGGCCTGCTCGGCGTCAGCTCGTCGATGCTGTCCGGCGAAGCAGGGCACGCATGAGTGGCGCGAGCGCGCGCGATGCGACGCTCCTGGCGTTCGACTATGGCGAGAAGCGGATCGGCGTCGCGATCGGCAATGGGCTGACGCGCTCGGCCCGCGCCCTCGTCGTGATCCCCAACCTGAACCGCGAGCACCGCTTCAAGGCGGTCGGCGAACTGCTGGCCGAGTGGCGGCCGGACGCGCTCGTCGTCGGCCTGCCGATGCATCCGGACGGCACGCCGCACGAGATGACGCAGCAGGCGAAGCGCTTCGGCAACCAGCTGAACGGCCGCTTCGGGCTGCCCGTCACGTGGGTCGACGAACGCTATTCGTCGGTCGAGGCCGAGGCCGGGCTGCGCGAGCGCAACGTGCGCGGGCGCGCACGTGCCGAGATGCTCGACGCCGAGGCCGCGCGCGTGATCCTTCAACAGTATCTCGATCAATTGTCCGACCATGAGCACCATTGACGCCGACGCGCTCTACCGCGTCCTGCTCGACCAGATCCGCGACGCATACGGCACGGCCTTCGCCGAGCCGGGCGGCCCGCGGCTCGCCGGCATTCACAGCGGCGGCGCCTGGCTCGCCGAGCGCCTCGCGCGCGATCTCGGCGCGCCGGGGTTCGGCGTCGTGAACGTCGCGCTGCATCGCGACGACTACGCGAAGAAGGGGCTGCACAGCCAGGCGAGCCCGACGTCGCTGCCGTTCGATGTCGACGGCGCGCGCATCGTACTCGTCGACGACGTGCTGTACACCGGCCGCACCGTGCGCGCCGCGCTCAACGAACTGTTCGACTACGGCCGTCCGGCCGCGGTCGAGCTCGCGGTGCTCGCCGATCGCGGCGGCCGCGAGCTGCCGGTCGCCGCGCGCTTCGCGGGCGGCACGCTCGACGTGCCGGCCGATGCGACGCTCGTGCTCGCGCGCGACGAGGCCGCGCAGCTGACGCTGCGCATCGAGGCGCACGGCGCCTGACCGAACCGCGAAACCGAATCCCGGGCCGTCGGTTCGTGCCGCGGCCCGTTTGCATAGTTGGAATCACGCACACCATGACCACCGACACCACTGGCCGCACCGGCAATCCCGCTGCGGCCGCGAGCCCCGAGCGGTTCCGCTACGGTTTCCTGAAGGGCAATCCGCAGCTCACGAAAAACGGCGAGCTGAAACACCTGCTGTCGATCGAGGGGCTGCCGCGCTCGATCGTCAATCACATTCTCGATACGGCCGAGCAGTTCGTCAGCGTGACGGACCGCGAGGTGAAGAAGGTGCCGCTCCTGCGCGGCAAGTCGGTGTTCAACCTGTTCTTCGAGAACTCGACGCGCACGCGCACGACCTTCGAGATCGCCGCGACGCGCCTGTCGGCCGACGTGCTGAACCTGAACATCAACGCGTCGTCGACGAGCAAGGGCGAGTCGCTGCTCGACACGATCAACAACCTGTCGGCGATGCATGCCGACCTGTTCGTCGTGCGCCACGCGTCGAGCGGCGCGCCGTACCTGATCGCCGAGCACTGCGCGCCGCACGTGCACGTGATCAACGCCGGCGACGGCCGGCATGCGCACCCGACGCAGGGCCTGCTCGACATGTACACGATCCGTCACTACAAGCGCGACTTCACGAAGCTGCGCGTGGCGATCGTCGGTGACATCCTGCATTCGCGCGTCGCGCGCTCGGACATCCACGCGCTCACCACGCTCGGCGTGCCGGAGGTGCGCGCGATCGGCCCGCGCACGCTGCTGCCGGGTGGCCTCGAGCAGATGGGCGTGAAGGTGTTCCACAACCTCGACGAAGGGCTGAAGGGCGTCGACGTGATCATCATGCTGCGCCTGCAGAACGAGCGGATGAGCGGCGCGCTGCTGCCGTCCGCACAGGAATACTTCAAGACCTGGGGCCTGACGCCCGAGCGCCTCGCGCTCGCCGCGCCCGACGCGATCGTGATGCACCCGGGCCCGATGAACCGCGGCGTCGAGATCGACTCGCAGGTCGCCGACGGTCCGCAGTCGGTGATCCTCAACCAGGTCACGTTCGGCATCGCCGTGCGGATGGCGGTGATGGGCATCGTCGCCGGCAACAGCGACTGAGCCCGCCTTCGCGCATCCTTATTCACGCAATCAACGCATTCACAGACAGCGCATGAAGATTCATATCCAAGGCGGCACGCTGATCGACCCGGTCGCCGGCACCGAACGGCAGGCCGACGTATTCGTCGCGGACGGCAAGATCGCCGCGCTCGGCACGGCGCCGGCCGGTTTCAACGCGGAGAAGACGATCGACGCGACGGGCCTGATCGTCGCCCCCGGTCTCGTCGACCTGTGCGCGCGGCTGCGCGAGCCGGGCTACGAGCACAAGGCGACGCTCGCGTCCGAGATGGCCGCGGCCGTGGCCGGCGGCGTCACGACCCTCGTATGCCCGCCGGACACCGACCCTGTGCTCGACGAGCCGGGCCTCGTCGAGATGCTCAAGTTCCGCGCCCGCAACCTCCACCAGGCGAACGTCCATCCGCTCGGCGCGCTCACCGTCGGCCTCAAGGGCGAAGTGATCACCGAGATGGTCGCGCTGACCGAGTCGGGCTGCGTCGGCTTCACGCACGCGAACGTGCCGGTGCGCGACACGCAGGTGCTGCTGCGTGCGCTGCAGTACGCGAGCACCTACGGCTACACGACGTGGCTGCGTCCGCTCGACGCGTTCATCGGCCGTGGCGGTGTCGCCGCGAGCGGCGCGCTCGCGTCGCGGCTCGGGCTGTCCGGCGTGCCGGTCGCGGCCGAGACGATCGCGCTGCACACGATCTTCGAACTGATGCGCGTGACGGGCGCGCGCGTGCACCTCGCGCGCCTGTCGTCGGCGGCCGGCCTCGCGCTCGTGCGTGCGGCGAAGGCCGAGGGGCTGCCCGTGACGTGCGACGTCGGCGTGAACCACCTGCACCTGATCGACGTCGACATCGGCTACTTCGATTCGCAATTCCGGCTCGACCCGCCGCTGCGCGGCGAGCGCGATCGCGAAGCGATCCGCGCGGCGCTCGCCGACGGTACGATCGACGCGATCTGTTCCGATCACACGCCGGTCGACGACGACGAGAAGCTGCTGCCGTTCGCCGAAGCGACGCCGGGCGCGACGGGGCTCGAACTGCTGCTGTCGCTCACGGTGAAGTGGGCCGATGAAACGAACACGCCGCTCGCGCAGGCGCTGCGTCGCATCACGGCGGCGCCGGCCGACGTGCTGCAGTTGCCGGCAGGCCGTCTGGCCGAAGGCAGTGCGGCCGACCTGTGCGTGTTCGACCCGCGCGCGCACTGGCGCGTCGAGCCCCGCGCGCTGAAGAGTCAGGGTCACAACTCGCCGTTCCTCGGCTACGAACTGCCGGCCTGCGTGCGCACGACGCTCGTGGCGGGGCAGGTCGCGTTCGAGCGCCACTGAACCACGCCGGATCCTCGCCATGACCGCTCTTCGCAAGCTGCGTCTCGTCTTTCACCTGTTGCGCGGCATGGCGATCGTCGCGCTGCGCTTTTCGCATGTCACGCCCGCGCGTCGCGCCGAGATGACGCGCCGCTGGTCGCTCAAGATGCTGCGGATCTGCGGGATGCGCCTCGTCGTCCACAACGACGGCGCGCGGCTCGACGCGAGCGCGCTCGTGGTCGGCAATCACGTGTCGTGGCTCGACATCTACGCGATCAACGCGTGGCGGCCGACGCCGTTCGTGTCGAAGGCCGAGGTGCGGCAGTGGCCGGTCGTCGGCTGGCTCGCCGAGAAGCTCGACACCGTGTTCCTGCAGCGCGAGAAGCGTACCGAGGCGATGCGGATCATGCACGAGATGGCCGAGCGCCTGCGCAACGGCGGGCTGATGTGCGTGTTTCCGGAAGGCACGACGTCGGACGGGCAGTCGCTGCTGCCGTTCCATGCGAACCTGTTCCAGGCGTCGGTATCGGCCGGCTGCTCGGTGCAGCCGATCTGCCTGATGTACGAGGACGCGCAGCGGCGGCAGTCGGTCGCGCCGGCCTACACGGGCGAACTGTCGCTCGGGACGTCGCTCGACATGGTGTTGCGCGGCGGCCCGCTGGTTGCGCACCTGTACGTGTGCGAGCCGATCGCACCGGGCGGTGACCGCCGCACGACTTCGGCGGCGGCGCGCGACGCGATCGCGGCTGCGCTCGAAGCGATGCAGGCGAAGGTCGGCAAGCCGTCGCCCGAGTCGCTGGCCGAGCTCGAGCGGCACGCGTATCCGGCAATCGAAGTCGGCGGCGGTGCGGCAGGCGATGCGGCTGCCGAGGAGCCGGTGCCGGGGCGCGAGGGTTGATGCTTCATTCCGCCCGCGCGTCTCGCGTGCGGGCTACTCGCCGCCCGGCGTGCGGCACGCTTCGCACTGCACCTGCGTGACCGTGCGCTGCGCCGGGTCGGCCGTCAGTCGTACGGCCGACAATTGATTTCCCCATACGCACCCCGAATCGAGCGCGACGACGTTGTCGCGCAGCATCAGGCCGAGCGCGGCCCAGTGGCCGAACACGACCGTCACGTTTTCCGTGCGGCGGGCCGGTACGTCGAACCACGGCAGGTAGCCGGGCGGGGCGGTGTCCGGGCCGCCGTTCGCCTTGAACTCCATCGCGCCGTCGGGCGTGCAGAACCGCAGGCGCGTGAACGCGTTGAATGCGACGCGCATCCGGTCGCGTTTTTTAAGGTTCGGACTCCATTGGTTCGGCTCGTTGCCGTACAGGCCTTGCAGGGTGTCGCGCCAATCGGGCGCGCTCAGCGCGCGTTGCAGCTCGTCCGCGAGTTCCAGTGCGAGCGTGGCGTCCCATTGCGGCAACACGCCTGCGTGGACGAGCAGCATGTCGTTTTCGAAATGAGCGAACGGACGGTGGCGCACCCAGTCGAGCAGTGCGTCGGCGTCGGGCGCGTCGAGGATTTCGCCAATCGTGTCGCCCGGGCGTTCGGTGCGGATGCCGGCTGACACCGCGAGCAGATGGAGGTCGTGGTTGCCGAGCACGACGGTCGCGCGCGGGCCGAGGTCGACGACCGCGCGCAATGCGGCGAGGGAGCTCGGGCCGCGGTTGACGACGTCGCCGGCGATCCAGAGCGGGGTGTCGGCGGGGGCTGAAAGCTTTTCGGAGAGCGACTGGAAAGCTGAATGACAGCCTTGGATGTCGCCGATGGCGATGGGGGTAGGCGGCATGAGAGGCAGTTGTTACAGGTTTTGATACCGAATGGAAAAAGGCACGACGGCGGAAGCGCGCATATGCACAACATTGTGCCAGTTTAACGTATTGATTTAAAACATTATTTCATTCGTGCTGCCGAGTGCGGATCACTGTTTCAAGTTGTTAGCAGCATGGCTTTTGCGGAGGCTTGCTTCCTATAATTGCCGCTTCCTCGACAAAATTAGCATTTCATGACTTTGACGGTCACGGTGAGAAGTTAGAATTCCCGCCTTGAGCGACGCGTATGTTGATGCCGTCGCTGTTCGAAATGATGGCGGCTCGTGCTTGAGGCCTGCCGCGTATGACTAGAGGGAGCCTCATGATCCTGGTGACGGGTGGCGCGGGTTTTATCGGTGCCAATTTTGTACTCGACTGGCTGCGTCAATCCGACGAGGCCGTGCTTAACGTCGACAAGTTGACCTACGCCGGCAACCGTCGCACGCTGCAGTCGCTGGACGGGAACCCGAAACACGTGTTCGTACGCGCCGACATTTGCGATCGCGCTGCGCTGGATGCGCTGTTCGCGCAACACGAGCCTCGCGCAGTCGTGCATTTCGCTGCGGAAAGCCACGTCGATCGCTCGATTCACGGGCCGGCGGATTTTGTTCAGACAAATGTGGTCGGCACGTTCACGCTGCTTGAAGCCGCCCGGACATACTGGAGCGGCTTGGGCGAAGCAGAGAAATCGGCCTTTCGTTTTCTGCACGTGTCGACGGATGAAGTGTTCGGCTCGTTGTCGGCGACCGATCCGCAGTTCTCGGAAACCACGCCGTATGCACCGAACAGCCCGTATTCGGCAACGAAGGCCGGCTCCGATCATCTCGTGCGCGCCTATCATCATACGTACGGCCTGCCCACGCTCACCACAAACTGCTCGAACAACTACGGCCCGTACCAGTTCCCCGAGAAACTCATTCCGCTGATGATCGCCAACGCGCTCGCCGGCAAGCCGTTGCCCGTGTACGGCGACGGCCAGAACGTGCGCGACTGGTTGTACGTCGGCGACCACTGCAGCGCGATTCGTGAAGTGCTCGCGCGCGGCGTGCCCGGCGAGACGTACAACGTCGGCGGGTGGAACGAGAAGAAGAACCTCGAGGTCGTGCATACATTGTGCGATTTGCTCGACCAGGCGCGCCCGAAGGCGACCGGTTCGTATCGCGATCAGATCACCTATGTGACGGACCGTCCCGGCCACGATCGCCGTTATGCGATCGATGCGCGCAAGCTCGAGCGCGAACTCGGCTGGAAGCCCGCCGAGACGTTCGAAACCGGTCTCGCGAAAACGGTGCGCTGGTATCTCGACAACCAGGTGTGGGTCGATGAGGTGGCCTCGGGCGAATACCTCAAGTGGGTTGAAACCAACTACGCAGAACGCGCTTGAGGAGTCGATCGATGGCACGTAAGGGCATCATTCTCGCTGGCGGTTCCGGCACACGTCTGTATCCGATCACGCACGTCGTATCGAAGCAGCTCCTGCCCGTGTATGACAAGCCGATGATCTATTACCCGCTATCGACGCTGATGGTCGCGGGGATTCGCGACGTCCTGATCATTTCGACGCCGCAGGACACCCCGCGCTTCGAGTCGATGCTCGGCGACGGCAGTCAGTGGGGCATGAACATCGAGTATGCGGTACAGCCATCGCCGGACGGTCTTGCGCAGGCGTTCATCATCGGTCGGGATTTCGTCGGCAACGATCCGTCGACGCTTATCCTCGGCGATAACATCTTTTACGGGCACGATCTCGCGAAGCAACTCGAGCGCGCATATGCGGCAGAGGCAGGGGCTACGGTGTTTGCCTATCACGTGCACGATCCCGAGCGTTATGGCGTCGTCGAATTCGATGCGTCGTTCCGTGCATTGTCGATCGAGGAGAAGCCTGTGAAGCCGCGTTCGAACTATGCGGTCACGGGGCTGTATTTCTACGACAACCGCGTGTGCGACATCGCAGCCGACATCAAGCCGTCGGCGCGAGGCGAACTGGAAATCACCGACATCAATTCGCGATATCTCGCGGATGGTGCGCTGAATGTCGAGATCATGGGACGCGGCTATGCATGGCTCGATACGGGTACCCACGATTCGCTGATCGAAGCGGCGAGCTTCATCGCGACGCTCCAGAAGCGGCAGGGCCTGGTCGTGGCGTGCCCAGAAGAGATTGCGTACCGCAGGCACTGGATCGACGCGGAGCAGGTGCTGAAGCTGGCACAGCCGCTGTCGAAGAACGCCTACGGGCAGTACCTCCGGAACCTTCTCACGAATCAGGTCGCATGGCTATCCAAGTAACGGCAACGGCGCTACCCGAAGTCAAGGTCATCGAACCGAAGGTATTCGGCGACGCGCGCGGTTATTTCTACGAGAGTTTCAATGCGCGCGAGTTTGCCGAGCAGGTGGAGCCGGGCATTGTGTTCGTGCAGGACAATCACTCGCGTTCGTCGAAGGGCGTGCTGCGCGGAATGCACTATCAGGTCCGGCATGCACAGGGCAAGCTTGTGCGCGTGGTGGAAGGCGAGGTGTTCGATGTTGCGGTCGACATCCGCAAGCACTCGCCGAATTTCGGCAAATGGGTCGGCCTCGTGCTGTCGGCCGAAAACCACCGGCAGCTGTGGATTCCTCCCGGCTTTGCGCATGGTTTCGTCGTCCTGTCCGATGCCGCGCAGTTTCTGTACAAGACGACCGACTACTGGTTCCCCGAGCATGAGCGATGCATCGTTTGGGACGACCCGGAAATCGGGATCGAGTGGCCGATCGATGCGGCACCGATACTGGCACCGAAGGATGCGGCCGGCAAGCGTCTGAGCGAGGCCGAAGTCTATGCGTGAGGGCGGCGTGCATCCTGAATCGACGATCCTCGTGACCGGCGTGAACGGCCAGGTCGGATTTGAATTGCTGCGGGCGCTGCAGGGGCTCGGGTGTGTGGTTCCGTGCGACAGATCAATGCTGGACCTGACCGATCTGGATCGTGTGCGTGCGTTTGTCCGAGAGGTGAAACCATCGCTGATCGTGAACCCGGCCGCCTATACGGCGGTGGACAAGGCCGAGACCGACGTTGACGCCGCGCGGCGATTGAATGCAGACGTGCCGCGCGTCTTCGCCGAGGAGATGGCGCGTACCGGCGGCGCGTTGATTCATTATTCGACCGACTACGTGTTCGATGGCACGAAGCCGGGCGCGTATACGGAAACCGACGTGACGAATCCCGTAAACGCTTACGGCGCGACGAAGCTTGAAGGCGAGCAGGCGATCGCGGCAACGGATTGTGCGCATTTGATTCTCCGTACGAGTTGGGTGTATGGGCGGCGCGGCAAGAACTTCCTGCTGACGATGCTGAAACTCGGCCGTGAGCGGCCGGAATTGCGTGTCGTCGCGGACCAGGTCGGGGCGCCGACGTGGGCGAAAACCATCGCTGCGGCGACGGCGCATATCGTTGCGCAGAGCATTGTGTCGACTGACATCGACTGGTTGAGGCAGCGCACCGGTGTGTACCACCTCACGTCGGCAGGCGCGACGTCGTGGTGCGGTTTCGCCGAAGCAATCTTTGCAGGCACTCTCGAGTCATCTGCGCCGAACGTTGTGCCGATCGCGTCGACGGACTACCCAACACCGGCGAGGCGACCGGTGAACTCGAGACTGGCACTCGACAAGTTGACCGAGACGTTTGGTTTGCGGATGCCCGACTGGCGCGATGCACTGGAGCTGTGTCTGGCGGAATGACGCGACCGAGCGCGGTACGCAACGGCTGAAGAGCAGGCAAACGCTGGATGATGGCGATGGTCGTTCGGTGAGGGCGTGACAATTTTTTTGACAGCTCCGTTCGCCTGACTGCGAGGTGGTAGTTGGAGTCCCGAATGAGCGAGGGTGGCTGTCATGCAAGCAGTGCAGGCCCGTCTGAGGTGGTCCCTGGTACCGGGCGTTTTCGACGAGTGTAGTCCGCCGGATATAATTCTGATCCGGTCAGGTGTGGCATGACCGGCTGGCAACCAAGCCGGCTGGTGTATTGATGCAAGCGGCGAAGGCGTTGATTTCGCCAGCGAATATTAAAAGTGGAGTGAATGTGATGTTGATCCCCGTCATCCTGTCCGGTGGTGCCGGTACGCGACTTTGGCCCGTCTCCCGAGAAGGGCATCCCAAGCCGTTCATGAAGCTCGCCGATGGCGAGAGTCTGTTGCTGAAAACTTATCGTCGTGCAGCCGCGGTTGTCGGGGATGGTAACGAATCGCCGAACGGAGAGTTGCTCACGGTCACGAACCGCGACTATTACTTCATGAGCAAGGACGAGTTCGTGAGCGCCGGGTTCGGCGAGCAGCGCCCCGGCGTATTCATGCTCGAGCCGGCAGGCCGTAACACCGCGCCGGCTGTGGCGATGGCGGCGCACCACGTCGCGGAAAAGTACGGGCGCGACGCATTGATGCTGGTACTGGCTGCCGATCACCTGGTGCAGGACCAGAAAGGTTTCGTGGCTACCGTCGCAAGCGCGGTCGAGTTGGCGAAGCAGGACCGACTCGTCACATTCGGCATCGTGCCGACGAGCCCGGATACCGGTTTCGGCTATATCGAGGCAGGTGAGCCGGTCGGGGCCGGCCGCGTGGCGCTGCGCTTCGTCGAGAAGCCGGATGTGGCGAAGGCGACTGAGTACCTCGCCGCAGGCAACTACCTGTGGAACTCGGGCATGTTCTGTTTCAAGGCCGGCGTCATTCTCGACGAGATGGCTCGTCATGCCCCGGACGTCGCCGCGGCTGCCGAAGCCTGCTGGGCAGCGCTGCAGGAAGCCAACAAGACGTCGACGCAGATGCTCGAGATCCCCGCGGAAGCATTCGAGAAGATGCCCGACATCTCGATCGACTACGCGGTCATGGAACGTTCGTCGAACGTCGCTGTGGTGCCCTCCAACTTCGGGTGGAGCGACATCGGTTCGTGGGGTGCTGTGCGTGACTTGGTCGCGCCGGACGAAGACAGCAATCGAGCGGTCGGCGATGCGATTTTCGTCGACAGCCGCAACATGTACGTGCAGACGCAGGACCGTATCGTGGCATCGGTCGGTGTGGCTGACCTGATGATCATCGACACACCGGATGCGCTGCTGGTAGCGCATCCCGATCGCGCACAGGATGTGAAGCAGGTTGTCGCCCGCTTGAAGAAGCGCAATCACGACGCCTACAAGCTTCATCGCACCGTGAGCCGCCCGTGGGGTACCTACACGGTGCTGGAAGAAGGGCCGCGCTTCAAAATCAAGCGCATTGAAGTCAAGCCGGGCGGGAGCCTGAGCCTGCAGATGCACCACCACCGCAGCGAGCACTGGATCGTCGTGAGCGGAATGGCCAAGGTCGTCAACGGCGATCAGGAAATCTTCGTTCGGACCAACGAGTCCACCTATATTCCTGCCGGCCACAAACACCGCCTCGAGAATCCGGGCGTGCTGGACCTCGTGATGATCGAGGTGCAGAGCGGCGAGTACCTTGGGGAGGACGATATCGTCCGTTTCCAAGACGTGTACGGGCGGGCTTGATGTTGGGGATGCTGAGAGCCCTTTGGGCGTATCGCGGGTTCATCCTGGGAAGCGTCAAGCGGGAGTTCCAGTCGAAGTACCGGAATTCTCTGCTGGGCGCGGCATGGACCGTCCTCAATCCGCTTGCGATGATCGTCGTCTATACGGTGATTTTCTCGCGCGTCATGCATACGAGGTTGCCTGGTGTCGACAACAGCTTCGCATACAGTATTCACCTGTGCGCGGGCATGTTGCCGTGGGGAATGTTTGTGGAAGTTGTCGGTCGCGCGCAGAACTCGTTCATCGAAAACGCGAATCTGATCAAGAAGCTCAGTTTTCCGCGGCTCTGTCTGCCGGTGATCGTGGTCGCCAACTCGCTGGTCAACTTCGCAATCGTGTTCGGGCTGTTCGTTGCGTTCCTGCTGCTGACAGGGAACTTTCCCGGCATCGCATTCCTCGCCGTCGTTCCATTGCTGATGCTGCTGACGCTATTCGCGATCGGTCTCGGGATCACGCTCGGCGTGCTCAACGTGTTTTTCCGGGACGTCGGGCAGTTCTTCAACATCGTGCTGAATTTCTGGTTCTGGCTGACGCCGATCGTCTATTCGATCGAAATCCTGCCCAAGACGATCCAGGCCGGCATGCAATTCAATCCGATGGCACCGCTGATCCAGGCATTTCAGGTCGTGATGATGCAGGGCCAGTGGCCCGACTGGTCGAAACTCTGGTTCGTCTCGGCACTGGGCGTCGGCTGGTGCCTTCTCGGTTTCAGTCTGTTCCGCAGGCACGCGGGCGAAATGGTGGATGAACTCTGATGGGCACCATTACCGTTAGCAATCTGGGCAAGGCCTACAAGCAGTACCCGACACGCTGGTCCCGTCTGGTCGAGTGGATGGATCCGCGCCGCAAGCAACATCACACGCTGCATTGGGTGCTGCAGGATGTGAATTTCACGGTGCGCGCCGGCGAGGCGCTCGGCATTATCGGTATCAACGGCGCTGGCAAGAGCACGTTGCTGAAGATGATCGTCGGGACTACTCAGCCGACAGTCGGCAGCGTGACGATGACTGGTCGTGTCGCCGCATTGCTGGAGCTCGGGATGGGGTTCCATCCCGACTTCACCGGTCGTCAGAACGTGATGATGGCTGGGCAACTGCTCGGTTATTCCGTTGACGAATTGCTGGCGCTGATGCCGGAAATCGAGGCGTTCGCCGAAATCGGCGAATATATCGACCAGCCGGTACGCGTGTATTCAAGCGGCATGCAGGTTCGTCTTGCGTTCAGCGTCGCGACGGCCCGCCGGCCCGATGTGCTGATCGTCGACGAGGCGTTGTCGGTCGGCGACGCGTATTTTCAGCACAAGAGCTTCGATCGTATCCGCGAGTTTCGCGGGCAAGGCACGACGCTTTTGATCGTCGCGCACGACAAGGCTGCGATCCAGGCGATCTGCGATCACGCGATCCTGCTGAATGCAGGGCGGCTCGAAATGGAAGGGCCGCCCGAGGCGGTCATGGATTACTACAACGCGATGCTGGCCGATCGCAAGGATCATGGAATTCGGCAGGAAACGCTGGAGAACGGCGCTGTGCAGACCGTGTCCGGAACAGGCGAAGCGGTGATCGATGCAGTCGACCTGCTGGACGAATCCGGGCAGCCCATCGAGGTTGCTGGTGTCGGGCAACCGGTTGCGCTGCGCGTCAAGGTCCGCTGTGTCAAAGCGATCCCCGAGTTGGTGGTCGGATACATGATCAAGGATCGGCTCGGTCAAACAGTTTTCGGAACGAATACTTATCATCTGAAGCAGGTGTTGGTGGATCTCGACGCGGGGCAGTCGGTCGAGTTGCACTTCGAATTCACTGCGAACATCGGCGTGGGAAGTTATTCGGTCGCGGTGGCGCTGCATACCGGTGACGCTCATGTCGTGAATAACTATCAGTGGCGCGATCGCGCCTTGGTATTCAACGTCGTCAACAAGAAGATGGAAACTTTCGTCGGCGTGGCATGGTTGCCGACGACGGTGAGGAGCTTGCCGTAGTGGACAGTTTTTATCGCGCGTTTGAAGATCAGCATCGTGGTTCGAGGGAACTGATCAAGGGTCGACTGGCGAAATACCTGCCGTTCATCACGCCGCTCGCGACGCTCTACCCGGGCGGGAAGGTCTTCGACCTTGGTTGCGGCCGTGGCGAGTGGCTGGAGCTCATGACCGAGGCTGGTTTTGCCCCGGTCGGCGTGGATCTCGATGCCGATATGCTGGAAGCGTGCCGCGAGCGCGGCTTGCCGGTATTCCAGGGCGACGCGATCGAGTATCTGGCCTCCCTTGATTCAGACAGCCACGTGATCGTGTCGGCTTTTCACGTTGTTGAACATGTGTCCTTCGAGCAGGTACGCAGGATCGTCAGCGAAGCGTTACGCGTATTGAAACCAGGCGGCCTTCTGATTCTCGAGACGCCGAACCCTGAAAATATCGTTGTCGCAGGCTGCAATTTCTATCTGGATCCGAGCCACAAGCAGCCGATTCCTCCTGAGTTGCTGAGTTTCGTGGGTGAGTATGCCGGATTCGCGAGGGTCAAACTGCTTCGGTTGCAGGAAGCATCCGCGCTGCAGGACGAGCATGCACGGATCCATTTGCTGGATGTGCTTGGCGGCGTCAGCCCTGACTATGCGATCGTTGCGCAGAAACCATGCAGTGAAGAAGCGGCTGCGCCATTTGATGAAGCCTTCAATGCCGACTACGGCCTCGCATTGGCCAAGCTTGCCGCCCGGTTTGAGCAGGGGGTGGCGCGAGACCATGAACGATCGGCCGAGCAGATCCGGATAACTCACGACGAAATCGGACAGGTTCGTGGCGAAATTGGGCAGCTCCGTGGTGAACTGGGGATGGTTCTCGACGAATTGCGACGTGCCCGGAGCGAACTCGGGCAAGTGCTCGACGAGCTTGGGCGTGTGCGCGCCGAACTGGGGCAGGTTCGGGGCGATCTCGGTCAAGTTCAGAATGCGATCGGGGCAGTCCATGGTGAACAGGGAATGGTTCTAGGTGAACTGGAGCGTGTCCACGACGAAGCGCAACATACGGCCGAGAAATTGCAGGCGGTCTATGACAGCACGTCGTGGCGTATCACTGCCCCGATGCGCAGCGTTGTGACTCATGCCCGTGAAGCGAGGGGCGCCTGCAAATCCGGCATGCGACGGGCGTTGTTCCGCGGCGTTGCATATGCCAATCGCAATCCGGAGCTTCGACGACTGGCCCTTCGAGTGCTGAACAGGATGCCGGGCGTTAAGCACCGGCTCGTTCGGGTCATCGTTGGCGCACCTGCTCAGCCGGTGCAGAGGAAGCCGGTAGATGATGATGGTTTGACGCCCCGCGCGCGCGAAGCGTTCATGGCATTGAAGTCTGCCCTCACGCAAGAAAATGGGAATGCCGAATAATGCGTATCGTTGTTGACATGCAAGGGGCGCAGAGCCTCAACTCGCGAAACCGCGGAGTGGGGCGCTATACCGAGTCGATCGTCAAGGCGATGATCCGGAATCGAGGCGAGCATGAAATCGTTCTTGCGCTCAACGGATCGTTCGCGGACTCGGCGCGGATTCTGCGTGAGCAGTTCGAAGTATTCGTGTCGCCGCGCAACATCCACGTCTGGCATGCAGCGGGGCCGGCTGCCTACGTCGACAAGGCGAACCTGTGGCGTCGCCAATCAGGTGAACTGACTTATGAGGCATTTTTGCTCAGCCTCCGACCGGACATCATTTATATCGCCAGCCACTTCGAGGGTTTCGGCGACGACGCGATTACCTCCATTCACGCACTTCAGACGAACGTGCCGGTCGCGGTCACACTGTACGACCTCATTCCGTACATCTATGCCAAGCCCTATCTGGAGAATCCGGTTTTCAAGGATTGGTACTTGGAGAAAATCGAACATCTTCGACGCGCCGATTTGTGGCTGGCGATATCCGAATCGTCACGTCTGGAGGGTATCCAGCATCTCGGTCTCTCGCCCGAGTGGTCCGTCAACATGTCCGCCGACGTCGACGCGTGGTTCAAGCCGGAACAGATCCCGTCCGAGCGGGAAGCAGAATTGCGAAAAAAGTACGGGCTATCGAAGCCTTTCGTGCTGTACACGGGCGGTATCGACCATCGGAAGAACGTCGAAGGCATGATTCGCGCGTTCGCGTTGTTGTCGCCCTCATTGCGCGAGTCACATCAATTGGCGATTGTTTGCTCGATCCAGCAGGCAAGCCGTGACGCGCTGATGCGCCTCGCACGGCAGGTTGGATTGGGCGCGGATGACGTCGTTTGTACGGGGTTCGTGCCGGACGAGGACCTGCTGGCGCTTTACAACCTGTGCCGCTTGTTCGTATTCCCTTCGTGGCACGAAGGATTCGGTTTGCCCGTGCTGGAAGCAATGCGCTGCGGTGCGCCGGTCGTCGGCGCGAATACGTCGAGCGTCCCGGAAGTGATCGGATGGGATGAAGCGTTGTTTGATCCCAAATCCGATGAAGCGATTGCACGTTATATGCAGCGCGGCTTGTCGGACGATGACTACCGTCAGGCGCTGATCGAACACGGAAAGCGCCAGGCTGGGAAGTTTTCATGGGATCAAAGCGGGCGTTGCGCCCTGGGCGCAATGGAGCGACTGCTGGCGGCGAAGCAGGCCGAGCTGAGTGAGCTCGATGTTCAGTCGCGCCGTCCCAAGCTGGCTTACGTATCGCCATTGCCTCCGGCCCGCACGGGGATTGCCGACTACAGCGCGGAGTTGCTGCCGGAACTCGCGCGCTTTTACGATATTGATGTCATCGTCGATCCTGATGAAATGGGAGGCATGCCGCCCGGGCAGCTCGCGCACGTGGCGGTGAAAACGCCGGCGTGGCTGCGCCAGCATGCGGACTCCTACGATCGGGTGCTCTATCATTTTGGGAATTCGTCGTTTCACCAGTACATGTTTCCGCTGCTGGAAGCCGTGCCGGGCGTGATTGTGCTCCACGATTTCTTTTTGTCGGGGATTCTCGCGCACATGGCCATTCACGGGAATCGTCCTGACGGCTGGTCAAGGGCGCTGTATGGCGCGCATGGGTATGTAGGTCTGCGGGCGCGCCATCTGAAGGAGGACATCGCGGATGTCATCTGGGAGTACCCATGTAGTTTGGACGTGATTCAGAAAGGCTTAGGCCTGATCGTTCATTCTCCTAATTCGCTGCGACTGGCGCGGCACTGGTATGGTGGGGATACGACTGACTGGGCCGTGATTCCTCATATGCGCGACGCGACCATCGCGTCGAGCAGTGGCGACGCTCGTGATGAACTCGGGTTCGGCACAAGCGACTTTGTCGTGTGTGCATTCGGCGGACTGGGGCCGTCCAAGCTGAATCATCGTTTGCTGCATGCATGGGGCAAGTCGTCGCTCGCGCGTGACTCGGCCTGCCATCTTGTCTTTGTCGGAGAAAATCAGCCAACCGAGTACGGCGAGGAACTCGTGCGCACCATCCGGCAAATGGGAGGGAAGGCGAATGTCCGGATCACCGGCTGGGCCGATGCGCAAACGTTCCGTCAGTATCTGGCAGTGGCCGATGTCGGCGTTCAACTGCGGACGCTGTCGCGTGGCGAGACATCGGGAACGGTGCTGGACTGCATGAATTTTGGCAAGGCGACGATCGTCAACGCGAATGGAAGCATGGCCGACCTGAACCGCGAGGCGGTATGGATGTTACCGGACGAGTTCTCCGATGAGGAACTGGTCGATGCGTTGGAGATGTTGCGTTCAGATACGGCTCGTCGGGAACGGATGGGCGCACGCGCACGGGATCTCATTCTGAGAGATCACGCGCCCGATGTTTGCGCACAACAGTATCGCGATGCCATCGAGCGATTCTACGTTCACGCTGATGCGAATCCCGTCATGCTCTCCCGCGCGATCGCGCGTCGGGCCGGTCAGGCGGCTGACAATCAGTTGCGCGCGTGGGCGCTGACAGTTGCGAGAAATTTTGTGCCGCGCAACAACAAGCGGCAATTGCTGGTCGATATTTCTGAGCTTGTCCGAGTGGATGCGAGAAGCGGGATCCAGCGTGTCGTACGCAACCTGTTGAAGGAATGGCTGGAGTCTCCACCAGACGGTTTCCGGGTCGAGCCGGTTTATGCGACGACCAGCGATTCTTATCGCTATGCACGCGATTTCACAATGCGGCTGATGGGGTTCGAGGATGGCTGGCTGCAGGACGAGTCGATCGACTATGCCCCGGGCGACGTATTCGTCGGTCTGGATTTGCAGCCGCAGGTCGTACCCGCGCAGCGAGAGTTTTATCAAGAGCTGCGGTTGCAGGGGGTTCAGGTCAAGTTTGTTGTCTACGACCTGTTGTGCGTGCTGCTTCCGCAGTACTTCGTTCCCGGCGCCGCTGACGGTTTTACGGGCTGGCTGGACGTCGTGGCGGAAAATGACGGCGCATTGTGTATTTCGAAGGCAGTGGCGACGGATCTATCCACGTGGCTCGAGACGCACGCCCCGCAGCGGTCGCGCTCGTTTGAAATCGACTGGTTCCATCTGGGCGCGGATATCGAGAATTTCGCAACATCGTCTGAGATTCCGCGCGAAGGCGATAAGGTGTTGCACCACCTGCGTGGTGCCCCGACCTTTCTGATGGTCGGTACGCTCGAGCCGCGCAAGGGCCATGCGCAGGTTCTGGATGCATTCGAGCGGCTATGGCGCGAGAATCAGAATATTAACCTGGTGATCGTGGGGCGGCAGGGGTGGATGGTCGAGGATTTGGTCGCGAGGTTGCGGGCGCACACGGAGCAGGGGCGCCACCTGTTCTGGCTGGAAAGCGTCTCGGACGGCTATCTTGAGAAAATCTACGGTGCGAGTTCGTGCCTGATCGCGGCATCCTATGGTGAAGGCTTTGGTTTGCCGCTGATTGAAGCCGCGCAGCACGGACTGGCAATCATTGCTCGTGATCTGCCTGTGTTTCGTGAAGTAGCCGGTGAGCATGCATTTTATTTTTCGACACTGGAAGGGGGCGGTCTTGCAGCGGAGATCAAGGCATGGTTGGAACTCCGAGCAGCGCAGCAGGCGCCTTTGTCCAGTGGCATGCCTTTCCTGACCTGGGCGCAGAGTGCCCATCATTTGGCAAAAATTCTCACGCGTAACGAAGCGTATTCTTAAAGCAGGTCTACTATGTCTAAGAAAATTTCGATCATTACCGGTATCACCGGCCAAGACGGTGCCTATCTTGCTGAGCTTCTGCTCGACAAGGGTTACACGGTCTACGGTACCTATCGTCGCACCAGCTCGGTGAATTTCTGGCGTATCGAAGAGTTGGGCATCGCCAAGCATCCGAATCTGCATTTGGTCGAGTACGACCTGACTGATTTGTCAGCCAGCATCCGTCTGCTGCAGACGACCGACGCGACGGAAGTCTACAACCTGGCGGCGCAGAGCTTCGTCGGAGTGTCCTTCGATCAGCCGGTCACGACAGCAGAGATCACCGGCATAGGTCCGCTGAATCTGCTCGAGGCGATCCGCATCGTCAATCCGAAGATTCGCTTCTACCAGGCAAGTACATCAGAGATGTTTGGCAAGGTGCAGGCGATTCCGCAGATCGAGTCGACGCCGTTTTATCCGCGCAGCCCGTATGGCGTAGCGAAACTGTATGCGCATTGGATCACGGTGAACTACCGCGAGAGCTACGATATCTTTGGCTGTAGCGGGATTCTGTTCAATCACGAATCGCCGCTGCGCGGTCGGGAATTCGTCACGCGCAAGATCACCGACTCCGTTGCCAAGATCAAACTCGGTCAGCTTGACGTGCTCGAGCTTGGCAACATGGACGCGAAGCGCGACTGGGGCTTTGCGAAAGAATATGTCGAAGGCATGTGGCGCATGCTGCAGGCTGACGAGCCGGATACCTTTGTACTGGCTACGAATCGTACAGAAACCGTGCGTGACTTCGTGCGCATGGCATTCAAGGCGACCGGTGTCGATCTCGAGTTCAAGGGCAGCGACGCGAATGAGATTGCCGTTGATGTCGCAACCGGAAAGACGGTGGTCCGCGTTAATCCGAAATTCCATCGTCCGGCCGAGGTCGACCTGTTGATCGGTAATCCGGAGAAGGCGAAGCAGAAGCTGGGCTGGGAGCCGAAGACGACGCTCGAACAGCTGTGCGCGATGATGGTTGAAGCGGATTTGCGACGCAATGAACGCGGCTTTTCGTTCTGACGCGCCGCGCGCGCTCGTCACGGGGCTCGGCGGATTTACTGGTGACTATCTGGCGCGCTCGTTGAGGGCTGCCGGCTATCGCGTGTTTGGCACGGCACACGGTGCTGAGGCGAACGGCGCTGACTTGTATCGGGTGGATTTGTGCGACCGCGCGGAATTGGCGAGAGTCGTTGCAGACGTGCAGCCGGACGTGGTCGCGCATCTCGCCGCGATCGCGTTCGTTGCACATGGTGACGTCGACGCGATCTATCGCACGAACGTCGTCGGCACGCGTAATCTGCTGGAGGCCCTTGCGGCTCAGCGGAGACAGCCGAATGCGGTTTTGTTGGCCAGCAGTGCGAACATCTATGGCAACGCAGCGGTGGAGATCATCGACGAATCGGTCGAACCGAATCCAGCGAATGATTACGCGGTAAGCAAGCTGGCAATGGAATACATGGCGCGTTTGTGGCACGACAAGTTGCCGATTATTATCGCGCGTCCCTTCAACTACACGGGCGTTGGTCAATCACCACAGTTCCTGCTGCCAAAGATTGTCGGTCATTTCCAGCGCGGCGAGCGCGTGATCGAGCTCGGCAATATCGATGTCGAGCGCGATTTTTCGGATGTGCGCCGCGTGGTGGATGCGTATCAGCGTCTGCTGCGACTCGCGCCCGCCGGTGGCGTGTTCAACGTCTGCTCCGGACGGGCGGTGTCGCTGAAGTCGGTGATCGCGACGATGGAGCAGATTGCCGGCTATTCGATCGAGATCCGTGTCAATCAGGCGTTCGTGCGCGCGAACGAAGTGCGCCGATTGCAGGGCGACGGCGCGCGGTTGCAAGCCGCGGTCGGGCCGCTCGAGGATATACCGCTGGAGAGTACGCTGCGCTGGATGTTCGACGGAGTGCGCGGATGACGGCTACTTTCTTCATGGGCAGGTAAATGTCGAGGAGCACTGCGTGAAGCTGGGGGTGGATGTCACCTGGATGGTGGGCAATTACCGCGGCATGGGGCACTACGCCCGACAATTGGTGGAGCCGGTCGGCGCGTCCGTGGTGGGCTTGGGGCCGAGCGGCGTGCGTGCCGACGCATGGCCGTGCGTCAGCGCAGGAGGCAGTTTCTTTCCGTGGTGGGAGCAGGTTGAGTTGCCGCGTCTGTGCCGCGAGCAGAAGCTCGACTATCTGCTGTGCCCGTACAATACGGGTCCGCTGCGCTCGACCGGCAACACGCGGGTGGTTGCGGTCGTTCATGACCTGATCTACCTGAAGCCATGGCATGTACTGCCACCTGCGCGATCGCTGTATCAGACCGTCGGACGCATGTACCGCCGCCAGGTGGTCCCGCGGCTCGTGCGCCGGGCGGACACGGTGCTCACTGTCTCACGATTCACGCAGCGTGAACTGATGGATCGGTTCGGCTTGCGCGAAGCCGACGTTCCCGTCATTCCATGCATGATTTCGGACGACTGGTTCGCCCCCCCGGTGAATCAGCACGCGCGCCGGCCGTATCTGTTCACGGTGGCGGGCGAGGTGCCGAGCAAGAACGTCGATCGCCTGTTGCAGGCCTTTGCCGCGGCGCGGCCGGCTCTTGGTGACGACGCGCGGCTGCGGATCGCCGGGATCAAGTCCGCCCACCACGCGCATTTTCTCGGCAGGGCGGCCGGTCTTGGATTGACGGGCGTCGTCGAACTGCTCGGTTTTGTGTCGCGAGAGGAATTGCGCGAGCAGTACCGTCAGGCCCGCGCATTCATCTTTGCGTCGTTGTTTGAAGGGTTCGGGATCCCATTGCTGGAAGCGATGGCGTCCGGTACGCCCGTCGCCTGCAGCAACACGACGTCGATGCCCGAGATCGTCGGCGATTGCGGCCTGCAGTTCGATCCTTATTCGGTGGAGGAGATGTCGGAACAAATCCGCCGGATATGGGGTGACAGCACGCGATTCGACGTGGCGAACGGCGCCGGTATGGAACGCGCGCGTGCCTTTTCGGAGTCCGCCGTGCGTCCGATGATCCAGGATTTCTGGGCGCATCTATCATGAACCGGGGCAAGAAGAAGCTGCTGGTGCTGACACCGAGGTTTCCGTATCCGGTGATCGGCGGCGACAAATTGCGGATCTACCATCTCTGCCGAGCGTTGTCCCGCCGATTCTCGCTGACGCTGCTGAGCATGTGCGATTCCGAAGAGGAGATGCACGCCGAGTTGCCAGTCGACGGCATATTCGACCGGGTCGAGCGGGTCTTTCTGTCGCGCAGGCGATCATATCTGAACACCCTGCTTGCGTTGCCCACGCGCACGCCGCTGCAGGTCGCGTACTACCGGAGCCGCGCATTTGCTGCGGCGGTGGCGCGATTGCTGCCGTCACACGACGGTGCCTTCGTTCATCTCGTGCGTTGTGCCGAGTATGTGCGCAAGTCGGACAAGCCGCGCATCCTGGAAATGACCGATGCGATTTCGCTCAACTACAGCCGGGTGAAGCAGCTGAAGAACGCGCGCGGACTGAAGTCGCGCGTGTTCGGTATCGAGGCGAAGCGCCTGCTCGACTACGAGCGCGCGATTGTCGACGATTTTGACCTGTCGGTGCTGGTTTCGCGGACCGACCGCGACTACCTGTTTCCCGGCGAGTCGGGCGAGAAGGTAATAGTATCCTCAAACGGTGTGGACCTGTCGGACCTCCCGTACACGCCGCCCAGCATGGCGAGTCGGGTCTTGATTTTCGTCGGCGACATGCGTACGGTCCAAAATCAGGACATGTGCCACTATTTCGCGGAGACCGTGCTACCGTTGCTGCGCAAGCGAGCCGACTACCGCTTCCGGATCGTCGGTTCGATCGCACCGACGCTGGCTGAGCATTTCCGCGCATACGACGGTGTCGAGGTAACCGGCCGTGTCGCCTCGATCGCACAGGCATCGTACGGCGGAGTGATCGGCGTGTGTCCGATGCGTATCGGTGCAGGTGTGCAGAACAAAATTCTCGAATACATGGCGCTCGGGCTACCTGTTGTCACCACCTCGTTGGGGCACGAGGGCCTAGGTGCTATCGGTGGGCGGGATCTGCTGATCGCGGATACGCCAGAGGCATTCGTCGAGCGCATCGAGTGGTTGGTTGAACACCCATCGGCCGCAGTGGAAATGACCGAACATGCTCGGCAATTCGTCGAACGTGAGCATAGCTGGGACGATATGACGCGAGTATTGGTGGAGCGCATTACCGAATTGTTGTCGAGCGATAAGTCCGGGGTGACATGACGGTTTGCGGAAAATGGAATCTGGACCTGTTTCTGTTGATATAACTGCGTAGCAGCGGCTCGATTCCGGTCCGATGGATTTGACGCCAAAATCTGAGATCTATGTTGAGAAATTGTAGGAGGGTTCTTCTTGGTGCGCGAAGGAAGACTTTAGCCCGACCATGAAAGCCCCCGACGTTCCCAAGCATCGGCGAAATTGTCTTAAGTGGTAGATCGGCGGCCTCATTCAGTTACATATTCAAATCATAACGACATGACTCAAATGAAGGGAAAGGGCAAAATTGTATTTGCAAACCAGTTGCGTGGTTTGGCTGTCTTGTCCGTCATTATCGCCCACTATCTAGGGGTTTATTGGTTCGGTCGCGACGTAGTCGCCCACACTATTGGTGCCCCGATAGTTGAAGGGGGGGCGCCACGCATCTTCCCGTATGTTTTCTTTGCTCCAACGTTCAACTATGGACCTTTCGGTGTTGCGGTCTTTTTTCTGATCAGCGGTTTCGTCATCCCGTTCTCAGTCGAGAAGCTGGGCGGTATGAAATTCATTGTAGCCCGACTATTCAGGATTTTTCCAACGTACTGGGCCGCGACGTTGGTTACATTGGGTGCAATCTATCTCTCGACGCGATACTGGGGGGGCGAATACTACGTTACGCCCGATCAGGTGATGTGGAATCTTCTCCTGATGCATCAGGAGTTGAATATCGCGAGCATCGATATGGTCAACTGGACATTGTGTATCGAAGTGTTGTTCTATTTTGCTGCGTTGTTGATGTTGCCATTTATCAAACGGGCATCGGCTCTGGCATTGGTGAATTTTGCACTTGCTGTGATGGCACTGGTCACTTGGTGGCCCGCATCATGGGATGAACCAATTCATTTTGGATCGTTAGCGTTGGTGCTGACTAACTTCAAGTACCAGATCATGATGGTTAGCTTTCTGTTCATCGGCACATTGTTCAATTTTCGACTGAACAACAGAATTTCCCCGGCGACGCTCATTGGCTCGGTCGCTGCCATCTTCGTTATTTTTCTGGCTACTTGGCCAAAGACGCCGCTGGCTGGTCAGTTTATTGCAGTCCCGCTTAACTACTTTTATGCACTCGTCGTTTTCTCGCTTTGTTTCAGTCTGCGAGCACGGTTCAGGCGGGTAAGAATTATCGATTTCTTTGCGGACATTAGCTATCCACTGTATCTCGTACACGCCGTAAGTGGATACGCAATTATTCGATTTTTGATGAGCCATGGCTTCAGATATTACCAAGCAGCGACACTCGCGATTCTGTTTTCGATATCGATAGCCTACATCCTGCACCGAATCGTCGAGATGCCGACTGCTAATATATGGAAGCAACGTCAGCCGACACCTGACGCGCAGACGTCCGCGGAGCCCACATGATGGTGTCCGACACACGAGGGCCGGAGCTAGCCGGTATACTTGTTGGCGCTTGGTATTGAAGCATCGAACATGCACCACAACCGGTCCGGGCGGGTATGTTTGCGCTTCTTCCTCAATCACTTTGCCGGGAAACATCGCTGATGCATGTCATGGTAACGGGGGCGAGCGGCTTCGTGGGCCGCGTCCTATGCCGTACCTTGGTCGAAAGCGGTCATCGGGTTACAGGCATCGTTCGCCGCGTCGGCACGGCACCGACGGGCGTGGAAGAATGGGTGCATTCCGGCCCGGAATTTAAGGATTTCGGCACGCACTGGCCGGCCGCGCCTGATGTCGTTGATTGCGTTGTGCATCTTGCTGCACGTGTACATGTGATGAATGACTCGGCTGCAGATCCGGATGCCGCCTTTCAAGCGATGAATGTTGACGGTACGTTACGTGTCGCCGAAGCTGCCCGCAGGCACGGTGTGCGTCGAATCGTGTATGTCAGCAGTATCAAGGCGATCGCTGAGGCCGATGATGGTCGACCGCTGAACGAAGACACGCCGGCCCGCCCTCAAGATGCTTACGGTCGTTCGAAGCATGACGCAGAAGTACGACTTCGGCAATTTGGCGAAGAGACCGGTCTTGAGATAGTGCTTGTTCGCCCGCCACTCGTATACGGCCCGGATGTGCGTGCAAATTTCCTGCGGATGATGGACGCCGTATCGCGTGGTATTCCGTTGCCGCTAGGTGCAATCACCGCACATCGGAGTGTCGTCTGCGTTAACAATCTCGCGGATGCATTGTTGCACTGCATTACCGATGCGCGCGCGGCGAATGAGTGCTTTCATGTTGCCGACGACGACCCGCCTTCGATTGCCGGGCTGCTGCGGATGGTGGGCGAGATACTCGGTCGACCAGCGCGACTTTTCCCAGTACCGCTTGCCGCGCTCCGGCTTGCTGGTCGGTTGACCGGTCGTAGCGCGGCCGTAGATCGCTTGACTGGAAGCCTTCAACTCGATACGAGCCGGATCAAGCAGTTGCTTGGCTGGCAGCCACCTTATACAACGCGACAAGGTCTCGAAGCGACGGTGGCATGGTATCGTTCGCGGAATACAAAACAATAATCAACATGTTAGTCCCGATACCCGTATGGACTGCCGCCGTTATGGTGGCTTTGGGCACTGCTGCCGCATCGACGGCCATCCTGCGCATGCTGCTGGCGACCGGCCTTGCCTGGCGGCTCGCTACCGATATTCCGAACGATCGTTCGCTGCATACGCTGCCGACGCCACGCGTCGGCGGATGGGGTATCGTCCCGGTCTGCGTTGTTGCGCTTCTGGCGCTCGCGCCGGCGCTATGGCTGATTGCCGCCGCGGCGGCGGGGCTGGCCGCGATGTCGCAAATTGATGACCGGCGCGGGCTGCCGGCCCGTGTGCGGTTTTCCGCTCACCTCGCGGCAGTGGTTGCACTGATCGTCGTCTATCCGGCCGATGCGCCATGGTGGCTGCTCGTCGGTGTCGGCTTCGTGATGGTCTGGCTGACGAACCTGTACAACTTCATGGACGGGGCCGACGGCCTCGCGGGCGGCATGGCGCTATTCGGCTTCGGTGCTTACGCGATCGCGGCGCTGACCGCTGCGAATCCGTTGCCCGATCTCGTCTTGGCCGGCGCGGCCGTGGCCGGTGCGGCGTTTGGCTTCCTGTTGCTCAACTTCCATCCCGCCCGCCTGTTTCTCGGCGACGCAGGCTCGATTCCGCTCGGATTCCTGGCGGGTGCGGTCGGCTACTGGGGATGGCGCGCGGAGGCCTGGCCGATCTGGTTTCCCGCGCTGGTGTTCGCGCCCTTTATCGCTGACGCTTCTGTAACACTTTTGCGACGTTTGTTACGCGGCGAAAAGTTCTGGCAAGCGCACCGGGAGCATTATTATCAGAGAATGGTCCGCTCGGGGGTGGGTCACCGACGGACCGCGCTTTATTGGTACCTCATCATGCTCGGCGGCATAATCGTCGCCGTGTGGGCAAAGGGCCGCCCTGAACAGCAGCAATGGCTGGTGTTTTTCGCATGGTATGGCGTTCTCGCATGTATCGGATGGGTGATCGACGTGCGCTGGCGCCGGTTTCAGTCGACCACCGAAAACAACTCTTGAGGTTTCCTGCCGATGTTGCGATCCAAAGCATCGTGGCTGTCGCTGAGTGCTTTCCTGTTCGACCTGACGGCGGTTGTCGCGTCGTGGTTGTTCGCCTATCTCGTTCGATTCAACGGCAGCGTTCCGTCCGATTTTCTGAGCGGCGCGATGACCGCGCTCGTCTGGACGCTGCCCGTCTACGCGCTGATGTTCCACGTATTCGGCCTGTACCGCGGCCTGTGGGTGTTCGCAAGTCTTCCCGACCTGATGCGGATCTCGAAGGCGGTGGTCGGTGGTGGCGTGATCGTAATGATCGGGGCCGTGATGTTCCAGCCGTCGCCGATCATCCCGCGTTCGGTGCTGCTTGTGTCGCCCCTAATGTTGTTCCTGTTGATGGGCGGCGCTCGTGCGCTCTACCGGGCGACGAAGGAGTTCTACCTGTACGGTGGTCTGGTCGGACAGGGCAAGCCGGTGCTGGTTCTCGGTGCCGGCACGGCCGGCGCGAGCCTCGCGCGCGAATTGTCGCGCTCGGGCGAATGGCGCCTCGTTGGCCTGCTCGACGACGACGTCACGAAGCATGGGCGCGAGATCTACGGCTACAAGGTGCTCGGCTCGTTCAACGACCTGAAGCACTGGACCGACGCGATGAAGGTCGAATACGCGATCATCGCGATTCCGTCTGCGTCCGTCGAAACGCAGCGCCGCGTCGCGACGCTATGCGTGCGCGCAGGCGTGAAGGCGATGGTGCTGCCGTCGCTGACCGCGTTGATGCCGGGGCAGGGGTTCCTGTCCCAGGTGCGCAATATCGACCTCGAGGACTTGCTTGGCCGAGATGCCGTGACGATCGACACGCCGCACGTCGAAGCGCTGCTGCGTGGCCGCGTCGTGATGGTGACGGGCGCGGGCGGTTCGATCGGCTCCGAGCTGTGCCGGCAAATCCTCCGTTTTGCGCCGGCACAGCTCGTCGCATTCGATTTGTCCGAATACGCGATGTACCGGCTCGCCGAGGAGTTGCGGGAGCGTTTCCCCGACCAGCCCGTCCTGCCGATCATCGGCGACGCGAAGGATTCGCTGCTGCTCGACCAGGTGATGTCGCGTTATGCGCCGCACATCGTGTTCCATGCGGCCGCATACAAGCACGTGCCGCTGATGGAAGAACACAATGCGTGGCAGGCGCTGCGCAACAACGTGCTCGGCACGTATCGTGTCGCGCGCGCGGCGATTCGCCACGGCGTCCGTCATTTCGTGCTGATTTCGACCGACAAGGCCGTCAATCCGACCAACGTCATGGGGGCGAGCAAGCGTCTTGCCGAGATGGCGTGCCAGGCTCTGCAGCAGACAAGCGGCGGTACGCAGTTCGAGACCGTGCGGTTCGGCAACGTTCTCGGCAGTGCAGGCAGCGTGATTCCGAAGTTCCAGCAGCAGATCGCGAAGGGCGGGCCGGTGACGGTCACGCACCCGGAGATCACGCGCTTCTTCATGACGATTCCGGAGGCGTCGCAACTCGTGCTGCAGGCGTCGAGCATGGGCCACGGCGGCGAGATATTCATTCTCGACATGGGCGAGCCGGTCAAGATCGTCGATCTCGCTCGCGACCTGATTCGTCTCTACGGCTTCTCGGAGGGGCAGATCCGGATCGAGTTCACGGGGTTGCGGCCTGGCGAAAAGCTGTACGAGGAACTGCTCGCGGACGATGAGACGACGACCCGCACGCCGCACCCCAAGCTGCGGATCGCACGTGCGCGCGAAGTTCCGGATCACTTGCTCGACGAATTACTGCCGTGGCTGATGCAGAATCGCGTGCTGAGCGACGATGAAGTCCGGCGCGATCTGCGACGTTGGGTGCCGGAATACCAGTCGACGGCTGCGCCTGTGCTGCAGAGTGTGCCGGACGCGCGGGCGGTGTCGAACGAGTGAGCATCAGTGCCGCGTGCGTGTGTCGGACACGCCGAGAAAAAGAGCGCCCTTGGGGCGCTTTTTTTGTGTTCCGCTGATCTGGCCGTGGGGCGGGATCGACCGATGCATTTGCGCGGCGTCAGCGTTCCCATCCGGGTGCGGACCAGCCCATCCTGGTCTACCTGCGGCCACCGGTGCATTCATTTGACTACCGGCCGATTCCTTCCTATGTTTTCCTCAAGGTAGCCGTCCGATTGCCGTAAAGAACAAAGGTGAAAAGCCAAATACGAGATCAACGGTCCATACCAATCCGATGAAAGCGGAACATATTGCAAGGGGAATGAGCGCGGCACTCATGGTGTTCGCGCTCGCGGGGTGTGGCGGCGACGAGAGTCCGACGGCGTCGACCGTCACCGCCACTGCGCAGGTCGGCAAATTGTCGGCGCTGCGCGCCACCGGTAACGTGGTGAGTGCAGCGCCGATGAGTGCGACGGCGCCGGTCCATGTTGTGCTCATACTCAAGCCGAACGACCAAGCCGCACTGCATCGCTTCGTGCAGGACGCGCGAACGCCCGGCAGCGCCAGCTTCGGCGCCGTGCTGACCTCCGCGCAGATCGTCGCGCGCTACGCGCCCACCGCCGACCAGGTCGCCACGGTGAAGGCCTATTTGGGAAGTAAGGGCTTCACGAACATCAACGTTGCCGGCAACAACATGATCGTCGAAGCCGATGCGCCGGCCGGCGTGATATCCGGCGTGTTCAAGACGACGCTGGTGCCCGTCGCGATGGCCGACGGCAGCCGCGCGCATATCAACACCGCCCCCGAGACGGTGCCGGACGCACTCGGCGGCGTCGTTCAAGCGGTTCTGGGGCTCGATACCGCGACGCGCCTGCATCCGCACTTCGTGCGCGCGTCCGTGGCCGCCCGTGCGCCAACCGCAAACACGTCGCCGACGACCAACGCAATCATGGTGGGCCACAACCCGACGCAGTTTCCGGGCATCTATTCCGTCGGCAGCGCGCCGACGGCCGGCAACACCACGGTGGGCATCATCGCGGAAGGGAACCTGACGCAACCCGTCATCGACCTGACGACGTTCGAAACCAACAACCGGTTGCCCGCCGTACCCGTTTCGGTGATCAACGCCGGCACGCCGAGCGCCGACACGAGCGCGAACGTCGAATGGTCGCTCGACAGCCAGACCATCGTCGGGATGTCCGGCGGCGTCAAGCAAATCAACTTCTATGTTGCGCCGTCCTTCGCATGGAGCGACATGGCGCTCGCGATCAATCGCGCCGTGTCGGACAACACCGCGCGGGTCGTCAACATGTCGATCGGCGGATGCGAGAACTGGGCGCCGACCGCCTCGATGGACGTGCTGTTCGAAATGGCCGTCGCACAGGGGCAGACCTTTTCGGTCAGCACGGGCGATTCGGGTAGCGTTGCGTACGGCTGCAGCGGCACGTCGGTGCAATATCCGGCCAGCTCGCCCTACGTCGTGGCCGTCGGCGGCACCAGCCTCTATACGAACGGGAACGGCAGCTATGGCGGCGAGATGGCCTGGGACTCCGGCGGAGGCGGCAGCAGCGGCTTCGAGCCGATTCCGACCTGGCAGTCGAACGTGCCGCAGCTCAAGGGACGGGCGTTCCGGGGCCTGCCGGATCTCGCGTTCGACGCCGATCCCAACAGCGGCGCGCAGATCATCGTGGGCGGACAACTCGAGACGCTGGGCGGTACGAGCCTGTCCGCGCCGTTGTTTGCTGCGACCTGGGCGCGTCTCCTGTCCGGCAGCTGCGCGACGAACCCCGGCTTCGCGGCACCGACGATATACAGTGCACAAGCCACGACGCCATCGATCTTCCGCGACATCACCTACGGCAGTAACGGCGCATACAGTGCCGGTTCGGGCTGGGACTTCGTGACCGGCTGGGGCTCGCCGATCGTCACCACGCTGCAATCGTCGATATGCGCACCGACGACACCGATCTATGGCGGCGTGATCAACGAAGGCACGATGCTCAAGCCTGGGCAAATCGTATATTCGGCTTCCAAAAGCCATGAGCTCGTCATGCAGGATGATGGCAACCTCGTGCTATACAACACGACCAATGGTGCCGCCGTGTGGAATTCCCGCACGTACGGAAACGCCGGAGCGTATGCCGTCTTCCAGAACGATGGGAACTTCGTGGTCTACGGTGCGAGCGGCAATGTGCTGTGGTATTCGGCAACCGGCGGCACGTCCTACGGGCAGTATCTTGTCGCGCAGGACGACGGCAATATGGTGATCTACCGATCGTACGTCCCCGTGTTTGCCACAGCGACTGGTACCAGCGTCTATACGAGCTCCACAAGCGGCCCTGCCGTCTGGAAGGGGGGTGTCACTCTCAGCAGCGGTCAAAGTTTTACTTCAGGCAATGGCGCGAACGTGCTGGTCATGCAGGGAGACGGAAATTTGGTGTTGCTTCGTCAAGGCGTTCCGCAGTGGAGTTCGGGTACCTACAATCATCCGGGCGCCTTTGCGGTGATGCAAACGGACGGCAATCTGGTCGTCTACAATCCGACAGGTGTGCCGCTCTGGAATTCCGGTACCGGCGGCTATTCAGGTTCCGCAACTTACCTGCAGGACGACGGTAACGTCGTGATCTATACGCAACTGCCGCGCTGGAGCACGAATACCGGAGGGGTCTAGCGTGTGACCCATCGATTCGCGCTTGCACCGTCACGGTCCCGTCAGCAACGGCGGGCCGTGCGACGCGGCGGCACGCAGGTTACCCGCCCCCCCTCAATGCCCGCGCTTCTCCTTCCTCACCACCATCCACCGCGGCGCCCTGAACCTGACGATGCTGATGTACAGCCACACATAGGTCAGCGCGAACAGCACCACAAAAACGAACAGGTGCACCGTGTGTCGCCAGAACAGCGTCGCCGGAATCACGGCAACGAGGCACAGCAGCCAAAGATAAGGTGAGGTCAGCGAATTCCGCCGCGTGAGGTCATGCGCATGTTTCGTCCCGACGGCCCATCGCATCAGCCGCTTGTACACGAGCATGTGCAGGTGCACGCCATCCGGAATCCCCGGCGACATCCCGCGAATGAACTTCTTCCGGTAGATCGAGAAGCAGGTCTCGAAGATCGGATACATGAACAGCAGCACCGGATACCACGCCGACACTTCGCGATTGCGCATCACCAGCATGATCGCGAGCTCGGCGAGCATGAAGCCGATGAAGTACGCGCCGCCGTCGCCGAGGAAGATCAGGCCGGCCGGGAAATTCCACAGGAAGAAGCCGAGCACGGCGCCCATCATGATGATCGACGCGGACATCACGACCGGGTCGTTGACGTGGAATGCGACGTAGGCGAGCGACGCGAACATCATGAAGCTGACCATCGACGCGAGACCGTTGAAGCCGTCGATGATGTTGATCGCGTTGGCCAGCGCGGCGACCGCGAGCACCGTGATGAACGCCGAAATGGCCACGTAGTGGAGCAGGAAGTCGAGCGGCGGCACGCTGATGCGCGTGACCGCGATGTTCAGCAGCCAGAACGCCAGCGCGGCCGCGCCCATCGTGCACAGCAGCCGCGCGCGCGGCGACACGCGCTTGGTCAGGTCCTCGACGAGCCCGGAGAGGAACGCCGGCATCCCGCAGGCCACGATGCCGAGAATGCTGCCGGCGATCGTCGGATAGCGCCGGGTCAGGAGCAGCGCGGCAATGACGACGCCGGCGAGGATCCCGATGCCCCCGACGCGCGGCACGGGCCGCACGTGGAATTTCTGCACGCCGGCCAGATCGCTGTCGATCGAGAATTTCTCGTGCAGATGCGCATAGCGCACGATGAACAGCGTGACGAGCAGGGAGACGATGAAGCCGGACGCGAAGCTGAGCATGGGATCGCTCGAAAAATGGACAGCGGATTATACAAAACCGCGGGGGTTCCCCTCCTGCCATTTCCAGTGGTCGGCGCACATCTCCTCGATCCCGAGCGTCGCGCGCCAGCCGATGAGGTCGGCGGCGGCCTGCGGATTCGCGTAGCACTCGGCGATGTCGCCCGGGCGGCGCGCGACGAGTTCGTACGGCACCGGGCGGCCCGACGCCTTCTCGAACGCGCGCACGACTTCCAGCACGCTGTAACCCTGGCCCGTGCCGAGGTTCACGACGAAGCTCGCATCGCGCTTCGCGAGCGCGTCGAGCGCGGCGATGTGCCCCTTCGCGAGATCGACGACGTGGATGTAGTCGCGCACGCCGGTGCCGTCCGGCGTCGGGTAGTCGGAGCCGAATACGCGCAGCTTCTCGAGCTTGCCGACCGCGACCTGCGCGACGTACGGCATCAGGTTGTTCGGGATGCCGGCCGGATCCTCGCCGATCAGCCCGCTCGCATGCGCGCCGACCGGGTTGAAGTAGCGCAGCGTCGCGATGCGCCACGACGGGTCCGATACCTCGAGATCGCGCAGAATCTGCTCGGCGATCAGCTTCGACTGGCCGTACGGGTTGGTCGCGGACAGCGGGAACGATTCGTCGATCGGCGAGCGCTCCGGCACGCCGTACACGGTGGCGGACGAACTGAACACGAATTGCTTGACGTTGCGCTCGCGCATGATCTTGAGCACGGAGAGCAGTCCGCCGAGGTTGTTCTGGTAATACTCGAGCGGCTTCGCGACCGATTCGCCGACCGCCTTGAGCGCCGCGAAATGGATCGTGCCCGTGATCGGATGTGCGTCGAACACTTTCGCGAGCGCGGCTTCGTCGCACACGTCGACCTGGTGGAACGCGGGCGTCCTGCCCGTGATCCGTTCGATGCGCCGGACGGACTCGGCCTTGCTGTTGACGAGGTTGTCGACGATCACGACATCGTAGCCGTTGTCGAGCAGCTCGACGGCCGTGTGCGAGCCGATGTAGCCCGCACCGCCGGTAACGAGGATGGTGCCTTTAGCGGTCATGCTGATGCGCTCCTTCAGAGTGTGATGCCGGTCAATGTATGAATGGTCTGCCGGTAGCGTTCGACGACCTGCTGCTCGTCGAATTCAGCGGCGACCTTGCGGCGGCCGCGCGCGCCCATCGCATCGCGCCCGGCGGTCCCGAGTTCGATCATGCGGATCAACTGCTCGGCGAGGCTCGCGCTGTCGCGCACGCGGCACAGGAAGCCGGTTTCGCCGTCGGCCACGACGTCGCGGCAGCCCGGCACGTCGGTCGCCACGATCGGGCGGCCCATCGCGGACGCTTCCATCAGCGTGCGCGGCACGCCCTCGCGGTACGACGGCAGCACGACGCAGTCGGCCGCCGCGATGTGCGGGCGCACGTCGTGCGCCTCGCCGAGATACTCGACGACGCCTTCGCCGACCCACGCGTCGACGTCCGCGCGGCCGATCGCGCTCGGATTGTCGACGCCGAGCGGCCCGAGCAGCTGGAAGCGCGCGTCCGGGTAGCGGGCCCGCACGACGCGCGCGGCCTCGACGTATTCGCGCACGCCCTTGTCCCACAGCAGCCGGCCGATCAGGATGAACACCGGGCCGCGCCCGGCGGGCAGCGGCACCGGCGCGAACTGTTCGAGATCGACGCCTTCGCCGTGCAGCAGCCGCGCTCGGTCGGGATGCGCGAGCAACCGCTCGTCGGTGAAGGTCGCGAGATCGTCGCGGTTCAGGAACCAGACTTCACGCGGAAAGCGGAACGCGAACCGGTACAGGCGCTTCGCGACGCTGGCCGCGCGGCTTTTCTGGATGAACACGTAGCCGAGGCCGGTGGTGACCGCGATCGACGGCACGCGCGCGAGCCACGCCGCGATCGACCCGTAGATGTTCGGCTTGATCGTGTAATGGAACACGAGATCGGGCTTGAGCGCGCGGTAATGGCGCACGAGCGCGGCAAGCGTGCCGAGATCCTCGCGCGGGCTCGTGCCTTTCGACGCGACGGCGAGCGCGACGTAGCGGCAGCCCATTTGCTCGAGCAGGGGCACCGTGCGGTCGTGCGGCGCGATCACGATGACCTCGGCGCCGCGCGCGACGAGCGCACGGATCAGCCCGTGGCGGTACGTGTAGATCGCCCAGGCCGTGTTGCAGACGAGCGCGATGCGCAGCGAGGAGGTAGCGGACATGAAAAAAAAGAAAAAATAAAGCGTCGAAAATGCCGGATGCGGGCTACGCGGACGGGCGCGCCGCGAACAGCGTCCGCTTGATCCGCTGCAACGTGCGGTACGGCGTCACGAAATGCAGCAGGTTCTTGGCGAGGCCGGCCCAGTCGTACGGGTTCAGAACGTTGAAGTGTCGCAGCAGCAGCGATAGCGTCGATATCAGCTGGCGGCGGCGCTTGGTCGCGCTGATCCCGCCCTCGTTGAGCTCGTAGTAGAGGCCGAGCTCGGGCAGGTTCGCGCAATCGTAGCGTTGCATTAACCGTAAAAAAAGATCGAGATCCTCGGCCGCGCGGTACTTCGCCCGATAGTTGCCGACTTCGCGCACCGCGTCGATGCGCAACATGACCGATGGATGCACGAGCGGCGAGCGCAGGAAGCGCGTGCGGCGCAGCGTGCGCGGATCGGCGGGCGGCGTCAGCATGAAGCGCGGCTCGCCGGCGCGCGACACGACCTGGGTCCACATGCCGACGCAGGCCACGCGCGGGTGGGTGTCGAGATACGCGCGCTCTTTCGCGAGGCGCTGCGGCGCGGCGAGGTCGCCGGCGTCGATGCGGGCCGCATAGCGGAAGCCGCGCGCCGCGAGCGCGTCGATGCCGGCCTCGAGCGCGCGCTCGATGCCGCCGTTTTGCGGCATGCGCAGCACCTCGACCGCGAGGCCGGGCAGGTCGGGCGCCGCGATCGGCGGCGTGCTGCCGTCGTCGACGATCAGCACGTGCACCGGCGCGTCCTCACGAAACGACGCGAGGGTGCGCACGACGTCGTCGTGGCCGTTGTAGGCCGGCATCAGCACGGCCACGTCGTCGAGCGGGGGCGGGCAATCGGGAGACGTCATGGGCGCAGCTTGATACGAATGTAATAAAAATTAACGGCGGCGGCGGCAACATAGCCGGCCGCCAGCCCGACGAGCGCGCCGTACAGGCCGAGCCGGGGGATGGCGAACACGTTGACGAGCGCGGCGATCGCGAGCGCGAGCACCCATTTCGCCAGCAACACGAATTTTGCTTGATATTTGAGAACGATAAGATTGCCTATCGCCTCGATGCCGGCCGGCACGGACAGCCAGACGGCCCAGCGGAAGATGTCGACCGACGCCTCGTAGCCGCGGCCGAACACCTTGCCGACGATGAGCGGCGCGGCCGCATCCAGCACCAGCGCGCCGACCGTCATCAGGCCGGCGGTCATCGCGATCAGCCGGACGATGTTGCGGCGCAGCCGCGCGACGTCCTGCACGCGGTACACGAACGCGGGCGCGATGGTCTGCGCGAGCATCAGTGCGAGCGTGATCCAGTTCTCGTTGAGCTGCTGGGCCGCCGAATAGCGGCCGAGGTCGGCGAACGACACGTGACGCTCGAGCATCAGGCGGTCGAGCTTCAGGAACAGATACATGCAGATCAGGCCGAGCCAGAACACGGTGCCGGCGGTGGCGAAGTGCCCGAACAGCGGTTTGTCGAACGTCCAGCCGAGCGTGCCGCCGTTACGATGGCGGTAGTAGAGCAGCAGCGCGAAGCCGATCGCGGCGGCCTCCAGCGCCCACAGCCATGCGAAGCGGGCGGGGCCGGCGGCCGCGCGGACCAGCAGCCAGACGCACAGCGCCTTCGCCAGCGCGGTGACCATGCTGGTCACGAGCTGCGGCTTGCTGTAGGTCATGCTCTGCAGCCACGCGTTGATCACGCCGACGAACGGCTCGCGGAACACCATCGTGACCGCGAGGCCCGCGAGCATCGCGCCGACGAGCGGGTCGAACGCGCCGGCGCCGATCGCGACCCAGGTCGCGACGAGCGCGGCGGCCGACACGCCGATGCGCAGCGCGAAGGCGCTGCCGAGCACCGCGCCGAGTTGCGCGGGCGGGCGCTGGACGATGGTCGGAACCAGGATTTCGGCGCCGCACACCCAGGTGAGCGGTGCCAGTACGAGGAGAAGCGTATTCGCATACTGCCATTTGCCGAACACGTCCGGCCCGAAATAACGGGCCAGAAGACCGCTGATCGCGATCGCGACGCCGATCTGCGTGAGCCGTTCGAGCCCCAGCCAGACGAGGTTCGCGACGGCCTTCGCGACGTCCGGGTTGCCGAATCGCTTCAGCATGCGGGGCAGCCGCGCGCGCGCGAGGCGGCCGGCAGGGCGCCCGGAGGCGGCAGGGTGGCGGCGGCGGAACGGCTAGGCATTAAAATGGACGGAATCCGCGTCATCAAAACCCGCGATTATAAGTTGGATCGGGGCCGCTCCAGCCGTCCCGTTCCTTGCAGCGCCGGGCCCGCATGTATGATGCCGGGCATGCGCGAAAGGCGGCCAGATTATTTTCCATGCACGCAACCGAGAGAGAATCGATGATCTCCCAATCCATCTTCAAGGCATATGACATTCGCGGTGTGGTCGGCAAGACGCTCGACGCCGACACGGCGCGCGGGATCGGCCGGGCATTCGGCAGCGAAGTGCGCGCACAGGGCGGCGACGCGGTCGTCGTCGCGCGCGACGGCCGCCTGTCGGGGCCCGAGCTCGTCGGCGCACTCGCCGATGGCCTGCGTGCGGCGGGCGTCGACGTCGTCGACGTCGGCATGGTGCCCACGCCGGTCGGCTATTTCGCGGCGAGCGTGCCGCTTGCGCTGAAGGGCGGCGAGCGTCGCGTCGATTCGTGCATCGTCGTCACGGGCAGCCACAACCCGCCCGACTACAACGGCTTCAAGATGGTGCTGCGCGGCGCGGCGATCTACGGCGAGCAGATCCAGGCGCTGTACCGCCGCATCGTCGACGAGCGCTACGAGACGGGCAGCGGCTCGTACGAGGCATTCGACGTCGCCGACCAGTACATCGAGCGCATCGTCGGCGACGTGAAGCTCGCGCGCCCGCTGAAGCTCGTCGTCGACGCCGGCAACGGCGTCGCGGGCCCGCTCGCGACGCGCCTGTTCAAGGCGCTCGGCTGCGAACTCGTCGAGCGCTTCACCGACATCGACGGCACGTTCCCGAACCACCACCCCGATCCCGCGCACCCGGAAAACCTGCAGGACGTGATCCAGGCGCTGAAGGACACCGATGCCGAGCTCGGCTTCGCGTTCGACGGCGACGGCGACCGCCTGGGCGTCGTCACGAAGGACGGCCAGATCATCTTCCCGGACCGCCAGCTGATGCTGTTCGCGGAGGAAGTGCTGTCGCGCAACCCGGGCGCGCAGATCATCTACGACGTGAAGTGCACGCGCCATCTCGCGCAGTGGGTGAAGGCGAAGGGCGGCGAGCCGCTGATGTGGAAGACGGGCCATTCGCTCGTGAAGGCGAAGCTGCGCGAGACGGGCGCACCGCTCGCGGGCGAGATGAGCGGCCACGTGTTCTTCAAGGATCGCTGGTACGGTTTCGACGACGGTCTCTACACGGGCGCGCGCCTGCTCGAGATTCTCGCGAAGGCGGCCGATCCGAGCGCGCTGCTGAACGCGCTGCCGGACGCGATGAGCACGCCCGAACTGCAGCTCTGGCTCGACGAAGGCGAGAACTTCCGCCTGATCGAGAAGCTGCAGAAAGAGGCGAAATTCGACGGCGCGGACGAGGTCGTGACGATCGACGGCCTGCGCGTCGAATATCCGGACGGCTTCGGCCTCGCGCGTTCGTCGAACACGACGCCGGTCGTCGTGATGCGGTTCGAATCCGAGACCGAGGAAGGGCTCAAGCGCATCCAGGACGACTTCCGCCGCGTGCTGACGGCCGCGAAGCCGGACGTCAAGCTGCCGTTCTGAACCCTGGCGGCCTGCGGGCCGCCGCCGGCGCGACGATGGTCGAACGATCGTCGCGCCATCCCCGAAAAGCGGCGCACGCCGACGGCGTGCGGCCGCTTTTTGCCTGTGTGGTCCCCCGGGCGCGATAAAATCGCGTCTTTATGCCTGTCGCCGGCCGTCCGCCGGCGTTTTTTCAGCGTGCAAAAGATCCTGATCGTGCGCGTGTCGTCGCTGGGCGACGTCGTGCACAACATGCCGGTGATCGCCGATATCCGGCGTCGCCACCCCGACGCGCAGATCGACTGGCTCGTCGAGGAGAGCTTCGTCGACCTCGTGCGGCTCGTCGACGGCGTGCGCGACGTGCTGCCGTTCTCGCTGCGCCGCTGGCGCAAGAAGCCGTTCTCGGGTGCGACGTGGCGCGAGATCCGCGCGTTCCGCAAGCGCCTCGCGGCCGAGCAGTACGACCTCGTGATCGACTGCCAGGGGCTCATCAAGACGGCGTGGGTCGCGAGCTGGGCGCGCGGCCCGCTCGCGGGCCTCGGCAACCGCACCGATGGCGCGGGCTACGAATGGCCGGTGCGTTTCTTCTATCGCAAGCGCGTGCCGATCGCGCCGCGCACGCACGTGGTCGAGCGTTCGCGCCAGCTGGTCGCGGCCGCGCTGGGCGACCCGGCGCCGACGCCGGCCGATCCGGTCGACTTCGGCCTCGATACGCGTGCGGCGGCGCTCGCGGTCGCGGCGCTCGGCCTGAACCTGCCGGTGCCGTACGTGGTGTTCGTGCATGCGACGTCGCGCGCCGACAAGCAGTGGCCGGACGCCGCCTGGATCGAGCTCGGCCAGGCGCTCGTGCGGCGCGGCGCGTCGCTCGTGCTGCCGTGGGGCAACGACGCGGAGCGCGCGACCAGCGAGCGGCTCGCGAAGGAGTTCGGCGCGGCGGCGATCGTGCCGCCGAAACTGTCGCTGCCGGCGGTCGTCGGCCTGATCGACGGCGCGGCCGCGACGGTCGGGGTTGATACAGGTCTGGTTCACATCGCGGCCGCGCTGAAGCGTCCGACGGTCGAACTGTACAATTTCGCGACGGCCTGGCGCACCGGCGGTTACTGGTCGCCGAACGTCGTCAACCTCGGCACGGCGGGGCAGCCGCCGTCGATCTCGCAGGTGAAGGCGGTGCTCGCGGGCTTCGGTCTGCTGTGATGCCCGTCATGCCTGCCCTGCCCGTCACGCACGCGAACCGATCATGAGCGAATCCCAGATCATCGAAGTCCCGTCCGCCGACTGGAGCGGACACAACCTGTCGGTGCCGCGCGAGCAGCTGCTCGCCGCGGTCGAGGAAGGCAAGGTGCTGTATTTCCCGCACCTGCGCTTCGCGATCGAAGGCGGCGAGGAAGCGCTGCTCGATCCGGCGCTCGCCGATCCGAAACGCAAGAACATCAGCCTCGCGCCGAACGGCGGTGCGCTCGCCGGCGTGCTCGGCGACAGCGTCACGCAGTCGGCCGTGCGCGCGCTGGTCGCGCGCTTCCAGCAGCAGGCCGGCACGCTCGTCGACGGCCTCTTTCCCGAATACCGCGGCAAGCTGCGCGTCGCGCCGACGAGCCTGCGGCTGATGCAGGTCGAGACGCGCCAGACGTCCTGGCGCAAGGACGACAGCCGGCTGCACGTCGACGCGTTCCCGTCGCGGCCGAACTACGGCGAGCGGATCCTGCGCGTGTTCACGAACGTGAACCCGGCCGGCCAGCCGCGCGTGTGGCGCGTCGGCGAGCCGTTCGAGGACGTCGCGAAGCGTTTCCTGCCGAAGATCCGGCCGCAGTTCCCGGGTTCGGCGTGGCTGCTGAACCTGCTGCACGTGACGAAGTCGCCGCGCAGCGCATACGACCACCTGATGCTGAACCTGCACGACAGCATGAAGGCCGATCTCGACTACCAGAAGACCTGCCCGCAGCAGACGATGCCGTTTCCGCCGGGCAGCGTGTGGATATGTTTCTCGGACCAGACTTCGCACGCTGTGATGTCCGGCCAGTTCATGCTCGAGCAGACCTTCTTCCTGCCGGTCGACGCGATGGTGCGTCGCGAATGTGCACCGCTCGGGATTCTCGAGCGCCTGCAGGGCAGGGCGCTGGTTTGAGCGCGCACCGCATCCTTCACGGTTTCGGAGCCCGCGCATGCTGAGGGCGATCTATCGCGCGCTGTGGTGGCTCGTCGCGCCGATCGCGGTCATCCGGCTCTATGTGCGTTCGCGCAAGGAGCGCGGCTATCGCGAGCACATCGGCGAGCGCTTCGGTCACGTCGCGGGCCGGTCGCCGGACGATCGCACGCCGCTGATCTGGGTGCATGCGGTGTCGGTCGGCGAGACGCGTGCCGCGCAGCCGCTGATCGACGCGCTGATGCATGCGCGTCCCGACGCGCGCATTCTGCTCACGCACATGACGCCGAGCGGTCGCGCGACCGGCGAGCAGATCTTCGGCGATCGCGTGCTGCGCTGCTATCTGCCGTACGACATGCCGGGCGCGGTGCGGCGCTTCCTGCGCGCATGGCGGCCGACGCTGGGTCTCGTGATGGAAACCGAGGTGTGGCCGACGCTGATCGACGAGTGCCGCCGCGCGGACGTGCCGCTCGTGCTGACCAACGCGCGGATGTCCGCGCGCTCGCATCGACGTGCGGCGAAGTTCGGCGCGGCGACGCGCGACGTGTTCGGCGGCTTCTCGCGCGTGCTCGCGCAGAGCCCGGCCGACGCCGAGCGGCTGACGTCGCTCGGCGCACGCAACGTGACCGTGCTCGGCAACCTGAAGTTCGACATGACGACGCCGCCTGAGCTGGCGGCGCGCGGCCATGCATGGCGCGACGCGATCGGCACGCGGCCGGTGTGGGTCGCCGCCAGCACGCGCGAGAACGAGGAGGCACTGGTGCTGCAGGCGTTCGCCGCGATGAACACGCCCGGCGCGCTCCTCATTCTTGTGCCGCGTCATCCGCAGCGCTTCGCCGAAGTCGAGGCGCTCGTCGAGCGCAACGGGTTCAAGTGTGTGCGGCGTTCGGTGTGGGGTGCGGACGCGGCGGCGCTTGCCGCGGGTCGGCCCGCCGCGTCCGAACCGTTGCCGGCCGACGTGACGGTGCTGCTAGGCGATTCGATGGGTGAGCTCGGCGCGTACTACGCGGCCGCCGACGTCGCGTTCATTGGCGGCAGCCTGCTGCCGCTCGGCGGGCAGAACCTGATCGAGGCCTGCGCGGTCGGCGTGCCGGTGCTGATCGGGCCGCACGTGTTCAACTTCACGCAGGCGACCGCCGATGCGGTCGCGGCCGGCGCGGCGATGCAGGTCGCGGATCCGCTCGATCTCGCGCACGTGCTCGACGCGCTGTTCGCCGACAAGGCACGGCGCATCGCGATGGGCGCGGCGGGCGCCGCGTTCGCGTCGCGCCATCGCGGCGCGACCGCGCGCTCGGTCGACGTGCTCGCGGCGCTGCTGCCGCCGGTCGAGCGCGGCGGGCGTGCGATGCACGGCGCAGCCGACGCAGCCGACGCGTCCGACGACTAAGCGGGCGGCGCAAGGCCGTTTCCCCCGGGTAGACGTGGCGGCATGCTGCCGCCGCGTCGCTCACACTGTCAACAACCCCTTCTTCTCGATGAACGCAATCACGTCCGCGACGCCGTCGAGCGCCTTCAGGTTCGTCATCACGTAAGGCCGCTCGCCGCGCATCTTCTTCGTGTCCGACGCCATCACGTCGAGGTTCGCGCCGACGAGCGGCGCGAGGTCCGTCTTGTTGATCACGAGCAGGTCGGACTTCGTGATGCCGGGGCCGCCCTTGCGCGGAATCTTCTCGCCGCCCGCGACGTCGATCACGTAGATCGTCAGGTCCGACAGCTCGGGGCTGAACGTCGCCGCGAGATTGTCGCCACCCGATTCGATGAACACGATGTCGGCGTCGGGAAAGCGCGACAGCATCCGGTCGACGGCCTCGAGGTTGATCGATGCATCCTCGCGGATCGCCGTATGCGGGCAGCCGCCCGTCTCGACGCCCATGATGCGTTCCTCGGGCAGCGCGCCCGCGACCGTCAGCAGGCGCTGGTCTTCTTTCGTGTAGATGTCGTTCGTGATCGCGACGAGGTCGTAGCGCTCGCGCATCGCCTTGCACAGCATTTCGAGCAGCGTGGTCTTGCCGGAGCCGACCGGGCCGCCGATGCCGACGCGCAGCGGCGGCAGTTTCTTGGTGCGGCGGGCGGAGGAGGGAGCGGGTGCGTTCATGGCGTGGGTGGGATTCAGGAGCGGAACAACCGCGAATACTGGGTTTCGTGCCGCGCGGACAGGATGCCCAACTGCGGCGCGAACGTGTTGATGGCGTCGGGCGGCGTCGCGAGCGCGCGGCGCACGGCCGCGTCGATCGCGCCGCGCAGCGCGACGATGATGCGCTGGCCGGCGAGCTGGCCGAGCGGCACGGCTTTCAGCGCGGCCGACGTCTGGTTCTCGACCCAGCCGAATGCGTAGGCGGCGAGCGTCGCGTCGGCGCCGGCATCGTGCGCGGCGGCCGCGTAGGCGAACGCCGTCGGCAGCGCGATCGGCGAGATCGACGCGAGCGTCGCGCGGCGCGCGGCATCGCCCCATTCGAGCGACGCGCTGAGTTGCGCGAGCGACCAGCCCATCTGCTCGGTTTCGCGGCGCAGCTCCGACGATTCGCGGCTCGCGACGAACCACGCGTTCTCGCGTGCGAGCGCATCTGCGTCGTGCGCGTGCCAGCGCGCGAGCTGGTGCGCGAGGAACGGCAGCTCGCCGTGCGCGAGCACGTCGGTCAGCCCGCTCGCGATCCAGTCGCGCGCGGTGTCGGCGTCGCGGATCAGGTTCGCGTCGAGCGCGGCTTCGAGTCCCTGCGAATAGCTGAACGCGCCGATCGGCAGCGCGGGCGACGCGAGATGCAGCAGCGCGACGAGCTCAGTGGTGGTCATGACCGTGGTGGCCGTGCGCGCAGCCCGGACCATGCCGATGATCGTGATCGTGATCGTGATCGTGATCGTGATCGTGATCGTGCGAGTGGCCGTGATGCTCGCCGAATACCTGCTGCGCGAGTGCGTAGTCCTCGGCGAACGTCGCGTCGTGTCCATGCTTGTGGCCGCCGCCGTATGCGCCGGCTTCCGGCTGGAACGGTGCGCTGGTTTCTTCGACCTGCGTGCCGAGCCGGCGCAGCATGTCCGCGAGCACGGGATCGGCTTCGAGCTTGAGGTAGCCGTCGCCGATCTCGACCGGCGTGTGACGGTTGCCGAGGTGATACGCGGCGCGCATCAGCGTGAGCGGATCGGTCGCGCGCACGAGCAGCACGGTCTCGGGCGCCGCGGCGACGCGCACGAGCGCGCCGTCGTCGGCGACGAGCACGTCGCCGTCGCGCAGCACGGTGCCGCGCGGCAGCAGGACCGCAACGTCCTCGCCGGTGTCGAGCGTCGCCGCGAGGCGGCTCTTGCAGCGGGCGTCATAGGCGAGCGTGAGCGTCGGCGCGCGCGCGACGAGCGACGCGGCGAGCTTCACGTTCGGGGCAATGCGTTTGTCGAGGGTGCGCATGGAACGAAAAACCGGAAATCAGAACAGGAAATAGCGCTGGGCCATCGGCAGCACCGTCGCCGGCTCGCAGGTGAGCAGCTGGCCGTCGGCGATCACGTCGTAGGTTTCGGGATCGACGCTGATCGACGGGCGCCATGCGTTGTGGATCATGTCGGCCTTCGTCACGTTGCGGCAGTTGCGCACGGGCACGACGCGCTTCGCGAGCCCGTAGCGTTCGGCGATGCCCGCATCGGCGGCCATCTGCGACACGAAGGTCAGCGACGTGCGCGCGAGCGCACCGCCGCGCGTGGCGAACATCTCGCGGTAGTGAACGGGCTGCGGCGTCGGAATCGACGCGTTCGGATCGCCCATCTGCGCCATGGCGATCATCCCGCCTTTCAGGATCATCGACGGCTTGATCCCGAAGAACGCGGGCTCCCACAGCACGAGGTCGGCCCACTTGCCGGGTTCGATCGAACCGACTTCGTGCGCGATGCCGTGCGTGAGCGCCGGGTTGATCGTGTACTTCGCGACGTAGCGTTTCGCGCGGAAGTTGTCGTTGCGTGCGCCGTCCTCGGGCAGCGTGCCGCGCTGCACCTTCATCTTGTGCGCGGTCTGCCAGGTGCGGATGATCACTTCGCCGACGCGGCCCATCGCCTGCGAGTCGGACGACAGCATCGACAGCGCGCCAAGATCGTGCAGGATGTCCTCGGCCGCGATCGTCTCGCGGCGGATCCGCGATTCGGCGAACGCGAGGTCCTCGGCGATCGACGGGTCGAGGTGGTGGCACACCATCAGCATGTCGAGATGTTCGTCGAGCGTGTTGATCGTGTACGGGCGCGTCGGGTTGGTCGACGACGGCAGCACGTTTGCCTCGCCGCACACCTTCAGGATGTCGGGCGCGTGGCCGCCGCCCGCGCCTTCGGTGTGGTACGTGTGGATCGTGCGGCCCTTGAACGCGGCGACCGTCGATTCGACGAAGCCGCCTTCGTTCAGCGTGTCGGTGTGGATCGCGACCTGGGTGTCGGTGTCGTCGGCGACCGACAGGCAGTTGTCGATCGCGGCGGGCGTCGTGCCCCAGTCTTCGTGCAGCTTCAGGCCGATCGCGCCGGCCGCGATCTGCTCGACGAGCGGCTGCGGCAGGCTCGCGTTGCCCTTGCCGAGGAAGCCGAGGTTGATCGGCCAGCCGTCGGCGGCCTGCAGCATCCGCTCCATGTGCCACGGGCCCGGCGTGCAGGTCGTCGCGTTGGTGCCGGTGGCCGGCCCCGTGCCGCCGCCGAGCATCGTCGTGACACCCGATGCGAGCGCCTCGTCGATCTGCTGCGGGCTGATGAAGTGGATGTGCGTGTCGATGCCGCCGGCCGTCACGATCAGCCCTTCGCCGGCGATCACTTCGGTCGCCGCGCCGATCGCGATCGTCACGCCCGGCTGGATGTCCGGGTTGCCCGCCTTGCCGATCGCGGCGATGCGGCCGTGCTTGATCGCGATGTCGGCCTTCACGATGCCCCAGTGATCGAGGATCACGGCATTCGTGATGATCGTGTCGGGCACGTCGGCAGCCACCCTCTGCGACTGGCCCATCCCGTCGCGGATCACCTTCCCGCCGCCGAATTTCACTTCCTCGCCGTAGGTGGTGAAGTCGCGTTCGATCTCGATCAGCAGTTCGGTATCGGCGAGCCGCACGCGGTCGCCCGTCGTCGGCCCGAACATTTCCGCGTATGCGCGGCGGCTCAAGCGTAGTGTCATGTGCTGTTCCTGAAGAGCGGGGCGCGGCTTACAGCGGCCCCATCACCTTGCCCTGAAAACCGTAGACGGCGCGTTCGCCGGCCAGCTCGACGAGCTCGACGGTGCGCGCCTGGCCCGGCTCGAAGCGCACGGCCGTGCCGGCCGCGATGTTGAGCCGGAAGCCGCGCGCGGCGGCGCGGTCGAACGACAGCGCGTCGTTGACTTCGAAGAAGTGGTAATGCGAGCCGACCTGCACCGGGCGGTCGCCGGTGTTCGCGACGACGAGCGAGACCGTCGCGCGGCCCGCGTTCAGTTCGTGCTCGCCGTCGTCGGTGAGGATTTCGCCGGGGATCATGCGTGCTACCTCGGTCACGGAATCGGGTGGTGGACGGTGACGAGCTTGGTGCCGTCGGGGAAGGTTGCCTCGACCTGGATGTCGGGAATCATCTCCGGCACGCCTTCCATCACGTCGTCGCGCGTGAGCAGCGTCGTGCCGTAGTGCATCACCTCGGCGACGGTCTTGCCGTCGCGCGCGGCTTCCATCAGCGCGGCGGTGATGAACGCGACCGCTTCCGGATAGTTGAGCTTCAGCCCGCGCGCGCGGCGGCGCTCGGCCAGCAGCGCCGCCGTGAAGATCAGCAGCTTGTCCTTTTCTCGGGGAGTCAGTTTCATGAAGGCAGTCGTTCAGGAAAACGTAATTTTTATCGGTGCGCGGGGTTCCGGCCGGGGCGCGGGTCATCGTAGCACCGCGCCGTTTTTCGTGCGTCGTGTAGCCGTTATGTAAGCAGCAAGGCGCGTGCCATGTCGATGGAACGCGCCTCGATGCGCGATCGTGGTGCGCGATGCATGAATCGTGGGCAGGGTGGGCGGCGCGACTGCGCCGAAACGGTGCGTGGCGGGCCGCGCGCTCAGGTCTGCCAGAGGCGCAGCGGCCGTGCGTCGACACCGTGCACGAGCGGCCGCAGGTAAAGCCAGCAGTCGGCGAAGTGACGCTGCAGCGCTTCCATCGACGTCGATACCGCGCGCACCAGCACGACGCCCGGCGTCACGCAGGTCGCGCCCGCGCGCAGTGCGTCGTCGAACGGCATCCGCGCGGCGAGCGCTTCGGCGAGCGCGACATCGCACGCGGCGCCGGCCGCCCACAGCGTGCCGTACACGGGAAAGCCGCCAAGGCCCTGCAGCGCGCCGCGCAGCGGATCGTGCGCGTCGAGCAGCGCGCGCTCGGTCCAGAGCGGCCGTCCGTCGGCGTCGACGAGTGCCGAACCCGACGCGATGCGGCCGGCCGACCACGTTTCGCCGGCCGCCTGACGGCCGAGCTGCGTCGCGTCCCAGCCGATCGCGCTCGCGCCGGCGCCGAGCGTCACGGTGAAGTCGAGCGCGGCGTGGGCCGCGTCGAAGAACAGGTTGTTCTGCGGCAGCCAGTCGAGCTTCGCGTGCTCGCCGACCGTGATGCCGATGCGCTGCGTCGCGTCGAGGCCGTTCGACTTGTACCACTTGGTCGCGCCGGGTGTCGTCAGCACCGCGTGCGTGCCATCGCCGAGCGTGATGTCGATGTCGAGCCGGTCGCCGCCCGCGACGCCGCCCGCGGGTGAACGATGACCGCGTGGCAGATCGCGTCGCCTTCCGGATACAGCGGCCGCTGGACGCGCAGCGGGCCGTCGTGCAGCCGGTGGACGAGCGTCGTGCGCGCGCCGTGCCGCTCGAAGCCGAGTTCGAGACGGCCGCGCCACGACTTGGCAACGGCGGGACGGGACAGCGGGGCGTGGGAATCGAGGGCGGACATCGGCGGGAAGCTGGAGACGGGCGCGGTGATCGGAGATGCTACCGCAACACTATACGCCTGGGTGTTCGGGATGCCGAACGAGGCGACGGGGAGGGGCGGCGGCGCGGCGGCGATGCCGACGTTCGTCCGGCATGCGTCGATCGCCGGCGCCTCGCGGCAACGTCATCGCGTGCCGTATTCCTCGCTACACCGCGATCAGCTCGCGCACGCCGTGGGTTTCCATGTCGCGCGCCTCGCCGCCCGCGATGACCTCGCCGCGGCTCATCACCCAGTAATGGTCCGCGATCGAGCGCGCGAAGTCGTAATACTGCTCGACGAGCAGCACGGTCATCCGCGATTCGTCGACGAGCTGGCGCAGCGTGCGGCCGATGTCCTGGATGATCGACGGCTGGATGCCCTCGGTCGGCTCGTCGAGGATCAGCAGTTGCGGCTCGCTCATCAGCGCGCGGCCGATCGCGAGCTGCTGCTGCTGGCCGCCCGACAGGTCGCCGCCGCGCCGTGCGCGCATGTCCTTCAGCACCGGGAACAGGTCGTAGATGCGGTCGGGCACTTTCGACGGCGCCTTGCGGCTCGCCGCGCCGACGAGCAGGTTCTCCTCGACGGTGAGGCGCGGAAAGATGTCGCGGCCCTGCGGCACGTACGCGAGGCCGGCCGCGACGCGCGCATACGGCGGCAGTGCGCCGAGCGCCGTGCCGCGCCACGACACGCTGCCGCTCTTCGCGGCGACGACGCCCATCAGGCAGCGCAGCAGCGTGCTCTTGCCGACGCCGTTGCGGCCGAGCAGCACGGTGAGCTTGCCGTCGTCGGCGGCCAGCGTGACGTTGCGCAGGATATGGCTGCCGCCGTAATACTGGTTCAGTGCATCGATCTTCAGCATTGGATTACCGTCCGAGGTAGGACTCGATCACCGCGTCGTCGCGCTTGACCTGGTCGAGCGTGCCTTGCGCGAGCACCGCGCCTTCGGCCATCACCGTCACGCGGCCCGTGTCGCCCGCGAGCGCCGCGACGAATTCCATGTCGTGCTCTACGACCATCATCGAGCAGGTGCCGCGCAGCGTGTTCAGCAGCTTCGCGAGTTCCATCGTCTCGTGGTCGGTCATGCCGGCGGCCGGCTCGTCGAGCAGCAGCAGAGCCGGGCGCTGCATCAGCAGCATGCCGATCTCGAGCCGCTGCTTCTGCCCGTGCGACAACTCGCCGGCCGCGCGATACGCGTCGCTTTCGAGGCCGATCAGCGCGAGCGTCTCCTCGATCTTCGCCTGCGCGGCGCGGTCGAGCCGCGCGCGCAGCGACGCGAGCCAGCCCTTGTCGGTCTGCATCGCCAGTTCGAGGTTTTCCCACACCGGATGCTGTTCGAACACGGTCGGCTTCTGGAACTTGCGGCCGATCCCCGCACGCGCGATCTCGGGTTCGTTCATCCGCGCGAGGTCGATGGTCTGGCCGAGAAACACCTTGCCCGCATCGGGGCGGGTCTTGCCGGTGATCACGTCCATCATCGTCGTCTTGCCCGCGCCGTTCGGGCCGATCACGCAGCGCAGTTCGCCCGCGTCGATCGCGAGCGACAGCTTGTTCAGCGCGCGGAAGCCGTCGAAGCTCACCTCGATGTCCTCGAGGTAGAGGATCGTGCCGTGCGACGTGTCGATGCCGGGCGGCACCACGCGGCCCATCGATGCGGTGCCGCTGACGGTCAGCAGCTCGTCCTCGGCCGGTGGCGTGAACTGGTAGAGGGCCGTGCCGTTCATGCGCGTTTCCCCTTTGCGAGCAGTGTGTCGACGAGGCCCATGATGCCGCGCGGCAGCAAGAGCGGCACGAGCACGAAGATCAGCCCGAGAAAGAACAGCCAGTATTCGGCGAAATACGCGGTGAAGAGGCTCTTCGCGCCGTTCACCGCGAACGCGCCGACGATCGGCCCGATCAGCGTGCCGCGCCCGCCCACCGCGACCCAGATCGCCATTTCGATCGAGTTGCCGGGCGACATCTCGCCGGGGTTGATGATGCCGACCTGCGGCACGTACAAAGCGCCCGCGATTCCACACAGCACGGCCGACAGCGTCCATACGAACAGCTTGTACGCGAGCGGGCTGTAGCCGAGGAACATCAGCCGCGTCTCGCCGTCGCGCACCGCGGTGACCACGCGCCCGAGCTTGCTGGTGACGATCGCGCGCGCGGCGATGAACGCGAGCACGAGCGTCGCGAAGGTCAGCAGCAACAGCACCGTGCGCGTGCCGGGCGACGTGATCGGAAACCCGGCGATGCGCTTGAAGTCGGTGAAGCCGTTGTTGCCGCCGAAGCCCGTCTCGTTGCGAAAGAACAGCAGCATCGCGGCGAACGTCAGCGCCTGCGTGATGATCGACAGGTACACGCCCTTCACGCGCGAGCGGAACGTGAAGAAGCCGAACACCCAAGCGAGCACGGCCGGCACGAGCACGACCAGCGCGAGCGCCCAGGCGAGATGCTGCGTGCCGCTCCAGTACCAGGGCAGCTGATGCCAGTCGAGGAACACCATGAAGTCGGGCAGGTCGCTGCCGTACTTGCCGTCGCGGCCGATCTCGCGCATCAGGTACATGCCGATCGCATAACCGCCGAGCGCGAAGAAGAGGCCATGGCCGAGGCTCAGGATTCCGCAGTAACCCCACACGAGATCGAGCGCGAGCGCGGCGATCGCGTAGCACATCAGCTTGCCGGCGAGCGTCATCGCGTACGCGGACAAATGGAACGCGCTCGACTCGGGCGCGACCAGCGCGGCGAGCGGCACGCCGATGCCGATCGCGATGCACAGCGCGACGAGCGCGAGCCACGCGCGGCGCGACAGCAGCGCGGGGCGGGGCGGCAGGCCAAGCGCGAACCCGTCCTCCGCACGCGCGGAGGCGGGAGGCTTCGGCGCGTCGGCGATCGGGTTCGACAACGAATCGGTGATTGAAGTCATGTCAGGCCTCCGCGCTGCGTCCCTTCGGGGCGAACATGCCCTGCGGACGCTTCTGGATGAACAGCACGATCATCACGAGCACCGCGATCTTCGCGAGCACGGCGCCCCAGAACGGCTCGATCGCCTTGCTGACGAGGCCGAGCCCGAAGCCGCCGAGCACGGTGCCGGCGATCTGGCCGACGCCGCCGAGCACGACCGCCATGAATGAATCGATGATGTAGTTTTGCCCGAGGTCCGGGCCCACGTTGCCGATCTGCGACAGCGCGCAGCCGCCGAGGCCCGCGATGCCCGCGCCGAACGCGAACGCATACGCGTCGACGCGCGCGGTCTTCACGCCGACGCACGCGGCCATCCGGCGGTTCTGCGTGACCGCGCGCACGAACAGGCCGAGCCGCGTCTTCGTCAGCACGCCCCAGGCGACGCACACGACCGCCAGCGCGAACGCGAGGATCGCGAGCCGGTTGTACGGCAGGATCAGGTTCTGCATCACGGTCACGCCGCCGCTCATCCACGACGGGTTCACGACCTGCACGTTCTGCGCGCCGAACAGCATGCGCGTCGCCTGGATCAGGATCAGGCTCACGCCGAAGGTCGCGAGCAGCGTTTCGAGCGGGCGGCCGTACAGGTGCCGCAGCACGAGCCGCTCCAGCACGATGCCGACCAGCGCGGCCGCCGCGAACGACACCGGCACCGCGACGAGCGGATACCAGTCGAATGCCGCCGGCGCATAGCGCTGGATCAGCGTCTGCACGACATAGGTTGCGTACGCACCGATCATCAGGAATTCGCCGTGCGCCATGTTGATCACGCCGATCAGCCCGTATGTGATCGCGAGGCCGAGCGCCGCGAGCAGCAACACGCTGCCGAGCGACAGGCCCGCGAACACGGTGCCCGCGATCTCGCCGCGGCGCTGCAGCGCGTGCAATGCGTCGAGCCCTTGCTGCGCGGCTTCGCGCACGCGTGCGTCGGGCTCGGCGAAACTGCCGTCCGCGTTCTTCGCGACGAGCGGACGCAACTGTTCGATCATGTCGAGGTCGCGGCGCGCGGCCACCACCTGCACGGCTTCGAGACGCTTCGCCGGATCGGCATCGTGCAGCGCGGCGATCGCCCATAGCGCATCGAGGCGGCGCTTCAATGCCGGATCGGTTTCCTTCGCGCGTGCGCGATCGATCATCGGCTTGAGTGCCGGGTCGGGCGATTTCAGCAGCGCGTCGATCGCGTCGCGGCGCGCGGCGACGTCTGGCGAGGCGAGGGCGAGACCCGACAGCGCGCCGGCGATCTTCGTGCGCAGCAGGTTGTTCAGCATCACGGGCTGCGCGTCGCCGGCGGGCGTCGCGGCCTGCGTGAGCGCGTCGTGCGCGGTGTCGCCGGTCTGGATCAGCAGGCGTCCGTCGCCGGTCGCGAGCGCGTCGCCGGTCGACAGCGCATTGAGCAACGCGACGGCGCGCGGATCGGCATCGGCGGCGAGATGGTCGATCGCGGTCGTCTTCGCGTCGAAGTCGTCGCCGGCGAGCGCGGCGGTATCGGCCGCCGTCAGGGCGAACGCGGCGCGCGGCAGCGCGCCCGCCAGCGCGGCACAGGCGACGACCGCGACGGCGGCGCGGCGAAAGCGTGTAGGCATCGGGAAATCCTGTCGGGCGTGGGAAAGCGAATGCGTGCGGCGGTGCGCGAGCGCGTGCGGCGCGTTACCGCAATCGCGGCGAGTGCCGGCACCGGCCTGCGAACGGAGCGCCACGCCGGTGCGCGGCGCCCCGCATCGCATCAGGCGAGCGCCGCGCGCTGCCGGCGCAGGAACGCCGGAATCGAGCTGACGACGTCCGGCTTGCCCTGGTTGCCCGCGATGAACGGGCTCCACGGCTGCGCGCGCACGGCCGTCTTCGTCTTCCAAACGACGTTGAACTGCCCGTCGCCGCGGATCTCGCCGATCATCACCGGCTTGTGCAGGTGATGGTTGCCGTCCATCGAGAGCGTGAAGCCCGACGGCGCGGCAACCGTCTGTCCGATCATCGCGACGCGCACCTTGTCGACGTCGGTGCTCTTCGCCTTCTCGACCGCCTGCTTCCACATGTGGATGCCGACGTAGGTCGCTTCCATCGGATCGTTGGTCACGCGCTTCGCGCCGCCCGGCAGGTTGTTCGCCTTCACCCACGCGGCGAACTGGTCCTTGAACTTCGTGTTCGTCGGGTTCTTTACCGACATGAAGTAGTTCCACGCGGCGAGATGGCCGACGAGCGGCTTCGTGTCGATCCCGCGCAGCTCTTCCTCGCCGACCGAGAACGCGACCACCGGCACGTCGGTCGCCTTGATCCCCTGGTTGCCGAGCTCCTTGTAGAACGGCACGTTCGAGTCGCCGTTGATCGTCGAGATCACGGTCGTCTTGCCGCCCTGCGCGAAGTTCTTGATGTTCGCGACGATCGTCTGGTAATCGCTGTGGCCGAACGGTGTGTAGACCTCCTGAATGTCGGCGTCTTTCACGCCCTTCGATTTCAGGAACGCACGCAGGATCTTGTTGGTCGTGCGCGGATACACGTAGTCGGTGCCGAGCAGGAAGAAGCGCTTCGCGCCGCCGCCTTCCGCGCTCATCAGGTACTCGACGGCGGGGATCGCCTGCTGGTTCGGCGCGGCGCCCGTGTAGAACACGTTGCGCGACATTTCCTCGCCTTCATATTGCACCGGGTAGTAGAGCAGGCCGTTCAGTTCCTCGAACACCGGCAGCACCGACTTGCGCGACACCGACGTCCAGCAGCCGAACACGCACGCGACCTTGTCCTGCGTGAGCAGTTGGCGCGCCTTCTCGGCGAACAGCGGCCAGTTGGATGCGGGGTCGACGACCACGGGCTCGAGCTTGCGCCCCATCACGCCGCCGCTCTTGTTGATGTCGGCGATCGTCATCAGCGCCGTGTCCTTCAGCGACGTTTCGGAGATTGCCATCGTGCCCGACAGCGAATGCAGGATGCCGACCTTGATCGGACCCGTGCCCGCATCGGCCGCGTGCGCGAACGGACTCTTGCCCGCCAGCGCGAGTGCACCGGCCATCGAACCGAACTTCAGCAGACTGCGACGTTTCATCGAGTTCCCCTTGACGTGTTGGATAGGCGTGCGCCGTGACGGCGCCGGCATCGAACTAACGCAAGGCATGTGCCAGTCGCGCGGATGCACGCCGGGCGTGCCTGTGCGGGGTGGTGCGGGGCGTCGGCGTGGTGCGCGTGACGCGTCGTGCAGCATGCGCGATCCGTTGCGGTGCAGTCGCGCGGGCGCAAATGGTGCACGGCGTGCGCGCGGGTGCGAGCGCGAAGGTCACTTGTTTAGGGACGTGCGGAACGTGATCGCCGCGCATGCATCCGGCCGCGTCGTGCCGGCGTGGTCGTGAAGTGCGGCGGGAAGGGCGAGGCGCTCCGCTCGACGGGGGGCCATGTTCGGGTGCCCGCCGCCGTTCGTCATCGAACGAACGCGGATGGGCGACGCGCTGAATCAATCGAAGAAGGAGGAAGCAGAAACGCAAACGGGCGCGCCATGCGCGCCCGTTCGGCGGATCGGAGCGATCGGCTGTAACGGGCCGGTCGCCGTGGCGGCGCGCGATGCGCCGCCGGAAGGTCAGTCACTCAGTAACGCGGCACGGACGGATCGACGTCACGCGACCACGCGTCGATCCCGCCCTGCAGGTTGTACAGCTTCGTGAAGCCGCGCGATTCGAGGAACATCGCGACCTGGGCGCTGCGCATCCCGTGATGGCACACGCAGACGATTTCCGCTTCGTCGTCGAGCTCCTCGCTGCGCGCGGGGATCTGCTGCATCGGGATCGACACGCTGCCGGCGATCTGCGCGGTCGAGATTTCCCACGGCTCGCGCACGTCGAGCACGATCGGCGCGGGACGCGCCGGATCGCGAAGCCATTCCGCGAGCATCGCGGGCGTCAGGATCTGCATGGAAGCTCCGCCGCTCAGAATTTGAAGCGCGACGGTTCGATCGCGTTGACGAGGTGATTGACGTAGGTTTCGAACACGTCGGCGACACGGTACTGCTTGTCGTCGATTCGCGTGATGATTTGCGCCTTCATCACCGGACGGCCGCCGACGAACGCCGACAGGCGGCCGCCGATCTTCAGCTGTTCGAGCATCTGCTGCGGCACGACCGGCAGGCCGCCCGCGACGCAGATCACGTCGTACGGCGCCTTGTCGGGCCAGCCGAGCGAGCCGTCGCCGAGCACGACTTCCGCGTTCGTCACGCCGTCGTTGCGCAGGTTGTCCGCCGCGAACTTTGCGATGGTCGGATCGATATCGACGGCCGTCACGTGCTGTGCGCGATGCGCGAACAGCGCGGCCAGGTAGCCCGAACCCGCGCCGATCACGAGCACGTTTTCGTGCTTCTTGACCGCCAGTTCCTGCAGCACGCGCGCTTCGACGCGCGGAAACAGCATCTTGCTGCTGCCGCCGGGCAGCGGCAGCTCGAGGTCGGCGAACGCGAGATCGCGGTGTTCGGGCAACACGTAGTTTTCACGCTTGACGATCGCCAGCAGGCCCAGGACGTCCAGATCCAGCACGTCCCACGGCCGGATCTGTTGTTCGATCATGTTGAAACGCGCGTTTTCGATATTCATGGTGTGGTCACGCAGCCAGGTCGGCCATCAGCGGGGGTAGAGAAACTTCGTGATTGTACCAAACGGGGCACCGGCGAAGCCTTCAGACGGCCTGCAACAGACCTTTACCCCTTGCTCTTCTTGATCTGCGCCTCGAATGCGAGGTCGAGCTTGCTCGCCTTGCGCGGCTTTTTGGGGCCGAATTCGTCGACGAACCTGACGAATTCGTCGAGCGGCAGCGGCTCGCTGCGCTTCTCGGCAGTGCCGCCCGAGCGGTCGACCAGATAGAACAGGCCGCCCGCCATCGCGACGGCCGCGAATTGCGGGTTGCCGGAACGGGTCTTCAGGCGTTCGACCGCGTTGGTTGCTTTGGTGGTGCGCATCGTGCGGATTCTTGCAGGGGCGTTGAGCCCCTTACTTTATCAAACCGGCCGCCCGCATGCGGCCGTGCGGCGTCAGACGGTGCGCGAGTAGCGCTGCCGCGGCGTCTGGCCGAGGTAGGCGTCGAACGCCATTGCGATGTTGCGCACGACCATCCGGCCGGCGGGGTGGATCGTCAGGCGGTCGCCGGCGATGGTCAGCAACCCGTCCTGCTCGAACGCGCGCAGCGCGTCGAGCTCGCGTGCGAAGTGATCGGCGAAGCGGACCCCGTGCGCGGCCTCGATGTGCGAGAACGGCAGTTCGAGGTTGCACATCAGCTGGGTGATCACGTCCCGGCGCAGCCGGTCGTCGGCCGTGAGCCGCACGCCGCGCGCGATCGGCAGCCGGCCCGCGTCGAGCGCGGCGCCATACGCCGGGAGGTCCTTCGCGTTCTGCGCGTAGACGTCGCCGACCTTGCCGATCGACGACACGCCGAAGCCGACCAGGTCCGTATCCGCGCGCGTGCTGTAGCCCTGGAAATTGCGCTGCAGCGTGCCGTTTCGCTGCGCACGCACGAGTTCGTCGGTCGGCCGCGCGAAGTGATCCATCCCGATGTACACGTAGCCGGCCTGCGTCAGCATGTCGATCGCGAGGCCGAGCAGCGCGACCCGCGTCGCAGGCGGCGGCAGCGTCGCGTCGTCGATCTGCCGCTGCATCTTGAACAGGTGCGGCATGTGCGCGTAGCCGAATACCGAGAGGCGGTCGGGCGCGAGTTCGATGATCGTCTCGAGCGTGCGCGCGAACACGGCGACCGTCTGGTGCGGCAGCCCGTAGATCAGGTCGACGCTGACCGAATGGAAGCCCGTCGTGCGTGCGGTCGACAGCAGGTCGGCCGTCATCGCGAGCGGCTGGATCCGGTTGATCGCCTGCTGCACGACCGGGTCGAAATCCTGCACGCCGAGGCTCAGCCGGTTGAAGCCGATGTTGCGCAGGTGCACGAGCGTCGCGGGCGTGACCGTGCGCGGGTCGATCTCGATCGAGAACTCCGCGTCGGCGTCCGGCGCGAGCGCGAAGTGTTCGCGGGTGGCCACCATCAGCTCGGCCGTTTCGTCGTCGGACAGGAAGGTCGGCGTGCCGCCGCCCCAGTGCAGCTGCGTGACCGGGCGCGCGGGATCGAACAGCGCGGCCTGCAGCGCCAGCTCGCGCTTGAGTTGCTCGAGATACGGGCGCGCGCGGCGGCGGTTGTTGGTCGCGATCTTGTTGCAGCCGCAATAGAAGCAGGCCGTGTTGCAGAACGGGATGTGGAAGTACAGCGACAGGTCGCTCGACGACGCGCCGGGATCGCCCGCGGCGCGCACGTAGTCGGCCGGGTCGAAATCGTCGCGGAACTGCAGCGCGGTGGGGTAGGACGTGTAGCGCGGCCCGTTCGTGCCGTACTTCGCGAGCAAATCGGGACGGAACAGGGTGTCGGCAGAACCGGAACTCATGATGGTCTCGCGCTTTTTAGATGCTTTCGAGTATATAAACGCGCATTCCGGCTGCATTGTGTAATAACGTCGCAGCCGGCGGTGGCACAATGCGCAGTGGGCTGCCGCACGCTGCGTCCGGTTGCCGCATCGTTTTTCGTTGTTCGTGAGAGAGCAGAGTGTCCGTCGAAATGTCTGTCCGTCCGGCGCCCGCCGATGTCCCGCCGCCGCATGCGTGCCGCGAGGCGTGCGGCGCGTGCTGCATCGCACCGTCGATTTCCTCGCCGATTCCGGGGATGCCCGACGGCAAGCCGGCCGGCGTGCGCTGCGTGCAGCTCGGCGACGACCTGCGCTGCCGGATCTTCGGCCGGCCCGAGCGTCCCGCGTGCTGTTCGGGGCTGCAGCCGTCCGCCGAGATGTGCGGTGCGTCGCGCGACCACGCGCTCGCGTGGCTGACGCGCCTCGAGGTCGCGACGCAGCCGTCGCCCGGCGCCGGCACGGCCCGCTGACGCATTGCCCGCGCTGCCGTCCACCCGCATGCGCATGGAACCGGCGACATGCGCCGAAGCACTAACTTCGGTCCCCGGCACAGCTTGCGGCCGAGCCGGTAACCCGACTGCCGCTTCGCCCGATACAGGAGATTGTTCAGCATGACCGCATCTTGCACGCCCGGCCGGCGCCGCTTCCTCGCCGCCTGCGCCGGCGCCATCGGCGTGTCGGTATCGCTCGCCGCCTGCGCGTCGACGTTCCCGTTCATCCCCGATCACTACACGTTCTCGCGCGGCGACGTGCAGAAAGCCGTCGCGCGCAAGTTTCCGTACCAGAAGACGGTCGCGCAGGTGGTCGACGTGTCGCTCACCAATCCGGCCGTCAACCTGCTGCCCGACCAGAACCGCGTCGCCGTGCAGCTCGACGCGCATTTCGCGAGTCCGTTCCTGCGCGAACCGGTGAGCGGCAAGTTCATCGTGTCGGGCCAGCTCGCTTACGACGCGCCGAGCCGCTCGGTCGTGCTGAAGGCGCCGGCCGTCGACAGCCTCGTGCTCGACGGCAACGCGCAGATGTACGCGCAACAGGTCGGCGCGGCCGCCGGCCTGCTCGCGACGCAGGTGCTGACCAACTACCCGATCTACACGTTCAAGCCCGAGCAGCTGCAATTTGCCGGCGTGAACTACGAACCCGGTACAATTACGATTCTTACAAACGGCATACGCGTGGCGATCGTCGAAAAGTGACGGCGCACCGCGCGCGGCCGGGCGGGCCGCGGCGGTGACGCGGCCCTTTCTTTCGACTACTTCGGAGTTGGGCCACGGATGGACTGGATCCTGATCTGCAAGGCATTGATCCTCGGCGTCGTCGAGGGGCTGACGGAATTCCTCCCGGTGTCGAGCACCGGCCACCTGATCGTCGCGGGCAGCTTCCTGAATTTCAACGATGCGCACGCGAAGACCTTCGACGTCGTGATCCAGTTCGGCGCGATCCTCGCGGTCTGCTGGGAATACCGGCAGCGGATCGTGTCCATCGTGACCGGGCTGCCGAGCCGGCCCGACGCGCGGCGCTTCACGCTGAACGTCGTGATCGCGACGATTCCCGCGATCGCGCTCGGCCTGCTGTTCGAGAAGAAGATCAAGGCCGTGCTGTTCTCGCCGGTGCCGGTCGCGTTCGCGCTCGTCGTCGGTGGCGCGATCATCCTGTGGGCCGAGGCGCGACAGCGCGAACGCGGCGAGCCGCCGCGCGTGCAGTCGGTCGATGCGCTCACGCCGCTGGACGCGCTGAAAGTCGGCATCGCGCAATGTTTCGCGCTGGTGCCGGGCATGTCGCGTTCGGGTTCGACGATCATCGGCGGGATGCTGTTCGGCCTCGACCGGCGCGTCGCGACCGAATTCTCGTTCTTTCTCGCGATTCCGATCATCTTCGGCGCGACGCTCTATGAAACGGTCAAGGACTGGCAGGCGTTCACGGTCGATGCGCTCGGCCTGTTCGCGCTCGGGCTCGTGGCCGCGTTCGTCAGCGCGTTCGTGTGCGTGCGCTGGCTGCTGCGTTTCGTCGCGACGCACGACTTCACCGTGTTCGCGTGGTACCGGATCGCGTTCGGCCTGTTCGTGCTGCTGGTGGGTTACAGCGGGTGGCTGAACTGGGCGTGATGCCGGTGCGGGGGCGAGGGCGCATCCAATAGAAAACGGCCCGATCGGCAGCAGATGCCGGTCGGGCCGTTCGTCATTGCGCGGCAGGTAGCGTGCGTTGAGCGCCGTGTTCAGCTGGCGCGTTTGCGGAACACCAGGTCCCACACGCCGTGGCCAAGCCGCAGCCCGCGCCGCTCGAACTTCGTGACGGGGCGGTAGTCGGGGCGCGGCGCGTAGTCGGCGGCCGTGTTTTCGAGCGTCGGTTCGGCGCCGAGCACTTCCAGCATCTGTTCCGCGTAGTTTTGCCAGTCGGTCGCGCAGTGCAGGTATGCACCGGGCTTCAGGCGCGATGCGAGATGCGCGACGAGCGGCGGCTGGATCAGCCGGCGCTTGTGGTGGCGCGCCTTGTGCCACGGATCCGGGAAGAAGATGTGCACGCCGTCGAGGCTCTCCGGCGCGAGCATGTGCTCGAGCACCTCGACCGCGTCGTGCTGGATGATGCGGATGTTCGGCAGGTCCTGCTCGCCGATCAGCTTCAGCAGCGCGCCGACACCCGGCTCGTGCACCTCGACGCCGAGGAAGTCGTCGCCTGGGCGGTGCGCGGCGATTTCCGCGGTCGATGCGCCCATCCCGAAACCGATCTCCAGGATGCGCGGCGCGCGGCGGCCGAACACGGCGTCCCAGTCCGGGATTTCCGCCGCGTACGGGACGACGAAGCGCGGGCCGAGATCGTCGAGCGCGCGGCGCTGGCCGGTCGACACGCGGCCGGCGCGCGTCACGAAGCTGCGGATGCGGCGGCGGTGCAGCGGGTTGACTTCGTCGGCGCCGTCGGCGGCTTCGTCGGGAAGGGCGGCGTCGTCCGGCGGCAGGCCGGCTTCGTTCGGATCGTCGTGCATCATCGGTGACAGAGAAAGGCTCGGTTCGGGCGCGGGCCCGTCATGCGCAGCGGCGCTACCGGATGAACCGGCAGATGGTACAAAAAAGCCGCCTTCGACGAGGCGGCTCTTGCGCAGGCTGCGAGCAGCCGAAGGTGGAGCGGGCGATGGGAATCGAACCCACGTCATCAGCTTGGGAAGCTGAGGTAATGGCCATTATACGACGCCCGCAGAACGCATAATTCTACAGGGTTTGGCTTGGATGTTGCAAGCGAGCCGTTTTTGGCCGCCTGCGTCGAAGCAGGCATGGGCTCGGTGGTTGAGCGACGGATCGCCGGAAGCGGGTGTCAAGGATCGGCCCGAATCGGTCCGTCAACGCAAGGCCGACCGGAACACGACGCGCCACGACGCGCGCCCGCACGCAGGCCCGTGTCGAAAATAGACGAGTCGGTGTCGGACGCATACAAGCCCCGGTGACGCTTTCGAACTAACGTGACAGACCTCTTACCCGATCGTCAGTCTGGAGCCGACATGTCCGATTTCATCACCGTTCTGCGCAAAACCTGCCCGACCCCGGTCGTCGACGCGACCAAGTGGAAGCGCATCGGCGGCGATCCGCACACCGTGAACCTCAACGCCTACCTCTCGAAGGATGGCAGCAAGATCATGGGCACGTGGATCTGCACGCCGGGCAAGTTCGAGGTGAACTACGAGAAATGGGAGTACTGCCACTTCCTCGACGGCTATTGCATCATCACGCCGGAAGGCGAGGAGCCTGTGCATCTGAAGGCCGGCGACGTGTTCGTCATCGAACCCGGCATGAAAGGGACTTGGGAAGTGGTGGAGACGGTACGCAAGTACTTCGTGTTTGCCTGAGCGGGCCCGTCGATTCGACTTGCGTACGAGCGCCGGTCGAATCGATGCGTTGAAACGCATTCCGGGTCGGAAACAACTCGCCGAGCGTGATCGCACGCTCGGCCGGTTCCGCTATCCCGTCGATCCCACCGATCGCGCCGACTGCCTGTCGCTTCCGAGAGCGGTGGTGATGGGAGCGTGCCGATCGAACCCGCAGGTTCGACGATGCGAAAGAAGCTCTCGGCCAGTCCAGAGTCGGTCAGGCCGCTCGCATGCGCGTCACTGACCAGCACAACGCGATTCGACAACGCCGAGGCGGCGTTCAATGCTCGATGCTCAACGCCTTTTCGATCGCGGCAATCAATCTGAATGCATCGTCCCGGCCGATCAGGAGGCCGCGACTGGTGTACTCGCAGCCGAACGCGTAGAAGCTCGGCAGAAGCGTGATCGCGTCGTTCTGTCGATCGAAATCGACCTCGCATTTCGTCAATGGGAAGAACGGAGGATCTTCGACGGTCGGCTGGTACACGGCGCTCTCCTAGTAGAGCTTGCGAGGCGGCAGCATGCGTTTCGCGCGCAGGCGCTGTCTCGCGACGGCGCTGGCTTTCTTGCGCTTGCGCTCGGTGGTCGGCTTTTCATAGCTGGTGCGACCGCGCAACTCGCGGATCAGGCCCGTCTTCTCGATGTTTCGACGGAAGCGCCGGAGCGCGACATCGACAGGTTCGTCGGGCTTGAGGATGATCGTCGTCATGTAGGTCCTGTTTCAAGACATGCGTGGAGGAAAACTAGCCGAGTCGAGTCATGACGGCACTCGCGATCTCGTCGGATTCGAATTCCGAATATCCGGCGCTGATCGACAATGCGCGTACGGCAGCGAACATCTGCAACTCGGGTTGGTGACGCAACGCAGAACCGGCGAGGCCGTCGTTCGGGACCGCGTCGGTCCTGGAAATCTCGCGCCGTTCGATCAGGCGGAGGAGTTCATCGATGATCATTTCGTCATCCGAATCAGAGTGCCGCCGCGCTGCCGCGACAGGAAGCGTCAATGGGAATCGGCGAAGAGCGGCTGCTCGCCGCGATTGCCGTCGATGATCTCCTCGGCGTAGCGAACGGACGCCCGGCGCGCTTCGCCCGCCGATTCGAACGGTGCGTTCTCGAGCAGCCGGAACGTTTCGCTGCGGGTCAGCGTGTCGGTGGTGCCGCGCAGGCAGATCTTCACGGCCGCGTCGAAGCCGCCGTCGTAGTTGTGCGGATTACCGTTCAGCGACGGAATGTGCGGATAGATCAGCGGATAGATTTCGAAGCCACGATAGAGATGCATGCTCATGATAAACTCCTGGGTTCGGTCGCGACAAATCGCGTGGACGAACGCATCCGACCGGTATCGCCGCGGCGCGGCGTGACGGGTGGGGTGAAAAGGGCGGCAATGCGTGCGGGTAACGGCGCGACGCAGTGAGAGGGTAGACGGCGGGGCGAGCGGCGAGTGGAGTGACGCGGGCTCGGACAAAATTCATCATACGCGCTTCGCGTCGGATGTCCATCTAATTCGCGGCCGTGCCGGCGCGGTGCGATGACCGGCGTCGAGGCCGCAACACGCGTCGAGCATGACGCGGCATTCGTCCGCACTTCGACGCGGCACGGCGCGATCCGGATGATGTCGATCGAGTCCGATCCCTTCGCCGCATCGTGACGGTCGCGCGCCTGCACGACATCGCACAAGCGCCTATGATGCAGCGATCCGCCAGTCGCGCCGGCCGCAATGCGCGCATGGCCCGCGAACGCCGAACGTTTTCCCAGAACCCCGACCATGCGCATCATCGACATCCGCGAGCAAGCGATCCCGGTTTCCCGCTATGCCGATCCGGCGATTCCGTCGGGCGGCCTGACGACGAGCGTCGTCGCGATCGTCACCGATGTCGTGCGCGATGGGCGGCCGGTCACGGGTTACGGCTACGCATCGGTCGGCCGTCACGCACAGGGCGGGCTGATTCGCGAACGATTCGCGCCGCGTCTGCTGGCCGCCGCGGACGCCATCGCCGACGATGCCGGCACGAACCTCGATCCATTTCGCGCATGGCGCGCGATGATGGCGGGCGAGAAGCCCGGCGGGCACGGCGAACGCTGCGTCGCGGTCGGCGTGCTCGACATGGCGATCTGGGATGCCGCCGCGAAGATCGCGGGCCTGCCGCTCCATCGCTTCGTCGCCGACCGGCTCGCGCGCGACGCGGCACCTCGCGTGCGTGTCTACGCGGGCGGCGGTTACCGCTATCCGCACGACGATCTCGCGCGCCTGTCGGACGAGATGCATCGCATCGCCGATCTCGGCTACACGCACGCGAAGATCAAGATCGGCGGCGCGGATGTCGATCACGACAAAAGACGCATCGAAGCCGCCGCGGCGTGTCTTGCCGACAGTTCGCATCTCGCGGTCGACGCGATGAACGCGTATGACGCGACGAGCGGACGCGCAGCCGCCGCGATGCTGGCACCGTTCGAACTCTGGTGGTTCGAGGATCTCTGCGATCCGCTCGACCTGCCGCTTCATGCGGACCTGGTCGCGCAATACGCGCCGCCGGTCGCGGCCGGCGAGGCGTTGTTCTCGCTCGCGGAAGCGAAGCTGCTCGAACGCTACGGCGGTCTGCGCCCGGACCGCGACGTCCTCGTGTTCGATCCGGTGCATTGCTATGGCCTGCCGGGCTATCTGCAGATCGTCGACCATTTCGTGTCGAACGGCTGGCGGCGCGATGCGTTCTGGCCGCACGGCGGTCATCTGTTCTCGTTGCACGTCGTGTCGGCGCTCGGGCTCGGCGGCGCCGAAGTGAGCCCGTTCGCGTTCCGTCCATTCAACGGGCTGGCGGACGGCGAATCGGTCGACGCCGGCTACGCGGCCGTGCCGCAGGCGCCGGGCATCGGCTTCGAGCTTCATGCCGATGCGTACCACGCGTTTCGCGCGGTAGCCGGCTTGTGAACTGCGCGGCCGGTCTCGGCGCGCGTCGCTCGTGAAGCGGGCCGCGAATCCAGGCCGCATCGCAGCGACGAACCGTTCGAGCACACGCCACGTGAGCGCGCGGTCGAACCACGCGCGGCATGACCGTACGCCGTGGGCGAGCCGCCGTTACCCGATCACGCGCACGCCGACCAGCAGCAACGCACCGCCGACGTCCAGACGTCGAAGCCGCTGCTCGGCTACGCGCGCACGACCGTCACGCCCGCGGCCTCGATCGGCTCGGTCAGCGCTGCATCGGTTTCCTGTTCGACCACGATCGCTTGTGCGAGCGCGAGCTCGCCGATCACGAACTGCGACGCCGCACGCAGTTTGGATTGCGAAGCCAGCACGACCGTCTCGCCGGCGCGCCCCGCCAATGCGCGCTTGATCGCCGCTTCCTCGAAGTCGCCGGTGCTCAGCCCCGCGACCGGATGAACGCCGGTCACGCCCATGAAATACAGGTCCGCGTGGATGCGCGAGATGCCTTCCATCGCCGCGGCGCCCACCGCGACGATCGAATGCTTGTACAGCCGTCCGCCGATCAGGATCACGTCGATCGACGGATGCGCGGCCAGCGCGACGGCGACGCTCGGGCTGTGCGTGACGATCGTCGCGCGCAGGTCGAGCGGCAACTGGCTGACGAGCAGCGCCGACGTCGTGCCGCCGTCGACGATCGCGACTTGTCCGGGCGCGATCATCTGCGCGGCCCGGCGCGCGATGCGCCGTTTCTCCGCGGTTTCGATCGCCTCGCGCTGCGCGAACGGCGCGACCGCCGGCGACGCCGGCAATGCGCCGCCGTGCACGCGCTGCAGCAGGCCCTCGGCCGCCAGTTCGCGCAGGTCGCGCCGGATCGTGTCCTCGGACACGCCGAATTGCGCGCTCAGCTCGACGGCCAGCACCTGGCCGTCGCGGGCGAGCGCGTCGAGGATCGCCTTCTTGCGTTGGGTCGTCAGCATCGGATTTGCACGAAATTTCTTGAAATTGCACGAAAGTGCACGTTACCATGCGTGCCGTCACTTGTCGAATGGGAGACCACCATGGCCGCAACGCGGGACCGTGTCCGCATCGTCGATACGACGGTGCTGTCCGATGACTGGTATGTGCTGAAGAAGGTAACGTTCGATTTCCTGCGCCGCGACGGTACGTGGCAGCGTCTGAGCCGCGAAACGTACGACCGCGGCAACGGCGCGACGATCCTGCTGCGCAATGCCGCGACGGGCGACGTGCTGCTCACGCGGCAGTTCCGGATGCCGGCGTTCGTCAACGGACACGACGGGATGCTGCTCGAAGCCGCCGCCGGCCTGCTCGACGACGCGACGCCCGATGCCCGGATTCGCGCGGAGGCCGAAGAGGAAACCGGCTATCGCGTGCGCGGCGTGCGCAAGGTGTTCGAGGCGTTCATGAGTCCGGGCTCGGTGACGGAAAAGCTGCATTTCTTCGTCGGCGAATACGATGCGTCGCTGCGCACGGGCGACGGCGGCGGCATCGCGGAGGAGGGCGAGGATCTCGAGGTCGTCGAGATGCCGCTGCACGCGGCGCTGGATGCCGTCGAGCGGGGCGAGATCGTCGACGCGAAGACGATCATGCTGCTGCAGTACGTCGCGCTGCGGGAACCCGCGGGCGGGCGCGCCGCGGCGGCGTGATGTCGCGGCGCGGCGCCCGAACCGGCGTATGATCGCGCGACGCCACTCGCGCACCGTTCGACGCTTCCGCTGCTCCATCATGCCGATTTCCGACTCGTCCGATTTCACCGATTCCAGCGCCGCTGCCGCATCACTGCCGGCTCATCTGGTCGCGTCCGCCGTCGAGGCGCTCGCGCGTGCCGATGCACTGCTCGTGACGGCCGGCGCCGGCATCGGCGTCGATTCGGGGCTGCCCGATTTTCGCGGCACGGATGGCTTTTGGCGCGCGTATCCGGCGCTGCGCCACGAGCGTTTCGAATTCCACGAGATTGCCTCGCCGCAGGCGTTTCGCGCGCATCCGCAGCTTGCGTGGGGCTTTTACGGCCACCGTCTCGGCCTCTACCGGCAGACGGTGCCGCACGCGGGCTTTGCGATCCTGCGGCGCTGGATGGACGCGATGCCGAACGGCGGCTTCGTGCTGACGAGCAACGTCGACGGCCAGTTCCAGAAGGCCGGTTTCGATCCGGCGCGTGTCGTCGAGATCCACGGTTCGATTCATTCGATGCAGTGCCTGCGACCGTGCTCGGACGACACCTGGGACGCCGCGCCGTTCACGCCCGACGTTGACGCGGCCGCGTGCCGGCTGGTCGGCGAGCTGCCGCGCTGCCCGCATTGCGGCGGCCTCGCGCGACCGAACATCCTGATGTTCGGCGACAACGGCTGGCTCGGCGAACGCTACGACGCGCAGGAGCGGGCCCTTCAGGACTGGATCGCACAGGCGGGATGGGTGACCGTCGTCGAGATCGGCGCGGGCACCGCGATTCCCACCGTGCGTCTCTCGAGCGAACGGCTCGGTGCCGACGTGATCCGCATCAACGCACGCGAGGCCCATGCCCGCCGCGCGGACGTGATCGGGCTGAAGGGCGGCGCGCTCGCGACGCTCGTCGCGCTCGACCGAGCATGGCGCGGCGGCTGAGCGGCGCGGGACGAACCGGCCGGCCGCGGCCGCGCGATCACGGCTGTGCGACGAGCGCCTGGACGAGCGCCGGCGCGATCGGCGAGCCGAGGCCCGTCACGTAGTCGTAGCCGCCCGCTGCGTTGCAGATGCTGCCGCAAGTGCCGTTGGATCCGCTCGTCACGTCGTGATAGTCGCTGCCGTAGGCGTTTTTCCCGACCGTATAGAGCGTGTCGTAGGTGCCGGTCAGCGAATGTTTGCCGGCTGCCGCACGCATCGAATTCGCGATCGCGACGAGCGCCGACCATTGCGGCGCGCCCGCGCTCGTGCCGCCGACCTGGAACCAGCCCGCCTGCCCCTGATAGGTGACCGAGTCGTACACCGCGAAGCCGCTGGACGGATTCGCGTCGTAGCTGACGTCGGGCACACCGCGCTTGCCGGCCACCGGCACCGGCCAGCCGGTCTGCCCGGCCGGCTCGGCCTCGATCGAGCTGACGCCGCCGCCGCTGCCGCTCCACGCGGCCTCGCCGACGTAGGCGCCGGACGCGTCGGTCGACAACGTCGTGCCGCCCACCGCCACCACGTACGGCGACGCCGCCGGGTACTCGGTGCCGGTGCCGCTGTCGCCGGACGATGCGACGAACGTGACGCCCGATACGTTGAAGTGGCTGTCGAAGGCGGTCTCGCTGCCGAACTCGTTGCCGCCGAAGCTCATCGACACGACCGATGCGCCGCGCTTGACCGCGACGTCGACCGCGGCCATCAGGTCGCTGAAGCTCGCCGACGCGGCTTCGACGAGCACGATCTTCGCCTTCGGCGCGATCGCATGCACCCATTCGACGTCGAGCGACATCTCGAGCGACCAGCCCGCGTCCGTCTTGGGTCGCGCGCCGCGCGCGTAGACCTTGGTGAAGCAGCCGTTGGACGAAGTGCACGCCGGCAGCGAGAACGCGTTGCTGAATACGCCGAGATCGGCTTCGATTTTCGGATCGTCGTATGCGTCGACGATCGCGACGACCATCCCGTCGCCCTGGTTGGCGATCGAATCGAACCCGTACGCATGCCGTACGAGCGCGGGTGTGAGGCCGGCTACCGTGGCGGTGTTCGCGCGTTGTTTCGTATGGAACGGCGGGCGCGCATAGCCTTTCGGCGCGCGGTTGCCTTCGACGTAGGACGGGGGGCCGTTGTCCTCGGCGAGCGCGACGCTCGATGCGAGCAGCGACGCGCACAGCGCCGGAATCAACATGGATGACAGGCGGTAATTGTTCATTTTTCGAGTCTCCATGCCGATGGAGTGGTGGGCGAAATTATTTTACGAAACCGGTCGAATGAATTGCATGGAATATCGGCCTGATTCGGGAATGTCTGGATTAGGGAAAACATGCGGAATGCCCGTCAAAGCATGGCTTGCATCGGCGGCGTGGGGCTGCGAGGCTGATTTTTCGACTTCGGGAAAATCAGATGAATAATCGAATTGTTTATAGTGATTTGTAATGTCCTGCGTAATGCGTTGGAAAATGCCGACCCCGGCGGCGCATGGAAATAATGAAGTGCGCGATTCCGGCGCGACACGATCCGGTGCGCGCCGGGGTGCCGGCCGGCATTGCCGGCGCGGCGCGATTGCGCATACAGTTCGGCGTAGGCCGCATCCGCCATGCGGCCTCGTCAGCGAGGAGCTCCCTTGTTCTATTCGATCGTCGCGATCTTCGTCGGCGCCGGGCTCGGCGCATTGCTGCGCTGGTTCCTGAGCCTTGCGCTCAACGCGTTCTTTCCCGCCGTGCCGCTCGGCACGCTCGCCGCGAACCTGATCGGCGGCTACGTGATCGGCATCGCGGCCGTCGCGTTTACCACCCGCGTCGGGCTGCCGCCCGAGTGGCGGCTCTTCGTGATCACCGGCTTCCTCGGCGGCCTCACGACGTTCTCGACCTATTCGGTCGAAGTGATGACGCACGCGGTGCAGGGCGAATTGGGATGGGCGTTCGCGGTGGCTGCCCTACACTTGACTGGATCGTTCACGCTGACGGCGCTCGGCATGTGGACTGCGCGCGCGTGGTTCGCGGCGGCCTGAGCGCGTCGGCATCGGGAGGACGCGATGGACAGGGTCTTCTTGCGCTTCTACGTGCACGAGCAGCACCGGCTGCACTGGAAGCCGCTGTGGGAGTGGTTGCTGGAGGAGGGAAACCGGATGGGCGTCGCGGGCGGTTCCGCGTTTCGTGCGATGGCCGGGTTCGGCAGGCATCGGGTGCTGCACGAGGACCGCTTTTTCGAGCTGCAGGGTTCGCTCGCGATCGAGGTCGAGTTCATCGTCACCGAGGACGAGGCGCAGCAACTGCTCGAGCGGCTGACGCGCGAGAAGGTGCGCGTGTGCTACGCGATGATTCCCGCGCGCTTCGGCGTGATCGACACGCTCGAGGCGCCGCCGGCGCAGGGGCCGGCAGCGTAGCGCAATACGTCAGATGCCGAACATCGTCAGCGACACGGCGGCGCGCGTGACGATCATCAGCAGCACCTGGACGATCACGAACAGCAGGATCGGCGACAGGTCGATGCCGCCCAGGTTCGGAATCACGCGGCGCAGCGGGTTCAGGAACGGCGCGGTGAGCTGGTAGAGGATCGGCATCGCCGGCGAGCGCGGATTGAGCCACGACAGCAGCGCCATCAGGATCGTCATCCAGATCACGAGATTGAGCGCCCACTTCACGACGGTGAGCAGCGCGACCACGACGAGCGTCGCGATCACCGAGGCCGGATCCAGGCCGGCCATCACGACCATCAGCACCACATAGACGAGCGCGGTGAGGAGGGCGGCGACGACGCTTGCCCAGTCGATGCCGCGCACGCCCGCGATCACACGGCGCAGCGGCAGCACGAGCCAGTTGGTCGCCTGCAGCACGGCCTGCGTGACGGGGTTGTACGGCGGCACGCGGACGGCCTGCATCCAGACGCGCAGAATCAGCGCGGCGCCGAACAGCGTGAAGACGGTATTGAGCAGAAAACGGGCGATCTCGCCGAACATCGTTGGCATCCTTTTTATACAGTCGAGTAGCGTGCGGCCGCCAACGCCGGATGGCGGCGCATCGGCCGACACCTTATCACGCCTCGTCTCGCGGCGGGGAGGGGTGCCCGATCGTGCGCTCGAGCGACGTTTCGACGGCCTGCGCAAGCGCCGGCAGCGCGGGCGGCGGCGCCGCGCGCTTCGCCGCGAGCGCGACCGCGCGGCGGGTCATCAGCGCATACAGCGTCGCGTGGTCGCCGCCGCGCGCCTCGAGCAGCGCGAGCTGACGCTCGACGATGCCGGTGTCGCCGCGCGACACCGGGCCTGCCAGGGCGTTCGCGAGGCCCTTGTCGCGCGCGGTCGCGATCGTGCCGGTGAGCATCGGCAGCAGCGCGCGCAACGCGGCTTCCTCGTCGAAGCCGAGGCCGCGCCACAGCTCGACCGCTTCCGACAGCCCGCACAGCGCGAAGCTCGCCGCGTAATGCGCGGCCGCGTGATACAGCATTCGGCCGCCGGCCGGAATCGACAGCGGATGGCAGCCGAGTGCGGCAGCAAGTCGCAGCAGCGTCGCATGCAGCGCGCCGTCGGCTTCGAGCGTGACCGAGCAGCCGTCGATGCGGGTGAGATCGGCGTCCGTGCCGCCGAACAGATAGAGCGGATGGAAGCCGCCCGTGGCCGCGCCTTGCCGCTTTGCCGGATCGAGCAATTCGACCGCCGACGCGCCGCTGCAGTGGACGAGCGCCTGGCTTGCCGCGCGCGCCGCATCGAACCGCAGCGCGGCGGCGGTCGATGCGAGATGGTCGTCGGGCACGGTCAGGAAGATCAGGTCGGCGGCGTCGACGACCTGCTGCGGCGTGTCGACCGCCCGGCAGCCGTCGATGCGCGCGGCAAGCGCCGCGGCCGATTCCGCCGTGCGGCTCGCGATCGCGACGACCGGAAAGCCGGCCGCCGCGAAGCGCAGCGCGAGACAGCGCGCCAGGCGGCCGGCGCCGATGAAGCCGAGGCGGGGAGTGTCGGGGAGGGGCATGGCGGGTCCACGAAGCGCAAACGGAGCAGACGCCAGTATCGCAGGAATGACGGGGCGGTCGTGGATAGGCGGCGTTGCCGAACGGGGACGGCCCGAACGGGCGGCGTTCGCTACGGCCAACCGGTAAATTCTTGAGGTGGCTGTGCCCCGCTTGGCGTGTCGGCCTCCTGTCGCAAATTTGTAATCGTTGATTACTGAAGCATGTGCGCCGCGCTTACCGGATCCGGTAAAACTGACCGGCCGGCATGGCGCGATTCCGCTGGTCGGACGGAATCGCGGGACCCGCGAGGGGGATCGCCGGTCCGCGCAGCCCTGCCGCACGGTGGCCGCGGCCGCGTGGAATTGCAATTTGCAACAAATGCGCGATACGCGCGCGGCGCGTTTTCGCTACATTGCATCCATGCGACGTGCATGCCCGCCGTTGCCGACAGGAGCGCACAAATTACCGCTCCAGCAGGAGAATCGAAGTGAAAAAGCTCATTCCGTTCATCGCCGTCGCCGCGCTGGCCCTGGGTGCCGCAAGCGCCGCGCAGGCTCACGTGTCGATCGGGGTCGGCATCGGTGTCCCGGTCGCACCTGCGTATCCCGTGTATGCGCCGCCTCCGCCCGTGTACTACGCACCGCCCCCGCCCGTGTATTACGCGCCGGCGCCGGCTTACTATGCACCGCCCGCCGTGGTCGTCGGCGGCTACGGTGGCTACTACGGCCGTCCGTACTGGCGTCACGGCTACGGCGGCTGGGGTCACCACGGCTGGCGTCGTTGACGCATTCCGCGTGGCGGCCTGACCGCGCGCGGCAAAACGGCGCAACGTCCCTCGCGGGGCGTTGCGCCGTTTTTCATTCGGGGCGCGGCGGTCACGCCGCGTGGGCAATCAGGTCGCGGTAGCCGCCGACGATCACGCTGTACGAGAAATACGCGAACAGCAGCGCCGACGCGACGTGGCACGCGCGCATCATCCCCGCGCCCGCGCGCTTGCGGCCCTGGCTCGCGAGCGTGCACATGAAGAGCGTCCACGCGAGGCCGCCGAGGAAGAAGCCGGACAGGAACACCGACGCCGTCGCCGGCGTGGTCGCGCCGGCTTTCGCGATCAGCGCGCCGCCGACCGCCGCGAACCACAGGATCGCGCTCGGCGACGACATCGCAAGCAGCATCCCGCGCACGAAGCTGCGCCGCGCGCTGGCACGCGGCTGCGGTGTTTCGTCGGCCGTGCCGTCGCCGGCGCTGCCGGCCGGCGCGAGCGCTTCACGCGCCATCTTCCACGTGAGGAACAGCAGCATCGCACCGCCGCCGATCCAGACGATCCAGCGCACGGCCTCGAATTGCAGCAGCACGGCCATGCCCGCGAGCGCGAGCGCCGCGTAGACGAGATCGCCGAAGCAAGAGCCGACGCCGAGCCAGAAGCCCGGCCGGAAGCCGTGCGACAGCGTCAGCGACAGCATCGCGACGTTGACGAGGCCGATGTCGAGACACAGCGACAGCGACAGGAAGAACCCGTCGGACAGCATCGAGGCGGGGGGAAAGCTCATCGTCGTTCTTGTCGGGTGCGTTCAAGGCGTGGACTTACAGTCCGATTTCCTGCCAGAGCCGGTCGACGCGCGCCTTCACGGCCGCATCCATCTCGATCGGGCGACCCCATTCGCGGTTCGTCTCGCCGGGCCACTTGTTGGTCGCGTCGAGCCCCATCTTCGAGCCGAGGCCCGCGACGGGCGACGCGAAATCGAGATAGTCGATCGGCGTGCTGTCGACCATCACGGTGTCGCGCACGGGGTCCACGCGCGTCGTGATCGCCCAGATCACCTCGTTCCAGTCGCGGATGTTCACGTCCTCGTCGACGACCACGATGAACTTCGTATACATGAACTGCCGCAGGAAGCTCCACACGCCGAACATCACGCGCTTCGCATGGCCGGCGTAGCTCTTCTTCATCTGGACGATGGCCATCCGGTAGCTGCAGCCTTCCGGCGGCAGGTAGAAGTCGGTGATCTCGGTGAACTGCTTCTGCAGCAGCGGCACGAACACCTCGTTGAGCGCGACGCCGAGCACGGCCGGCTCGTCGGGTGGTTTGCCGGTATAGGTCGAGTGATAGATCGCGTCGCGGCGCATCGTGATCCGCTCGACGGTGAACACCGGGAACCACTCCTGCTCGTTGTAGTAGCCGGTGTGGTCGCCGTACGGGCCTTCGAGCGCGTGTTCGTATGCGGCGGCCGCGTTGCCGGCCGGCCGCGGCGGTGCGCCGGCCGGGGCAGGGGCGGGCGCGCCTTCCTGCGGATGGATGAAGCCTTCGAGCACGATCTCCGCGCGCGCGGGCACCTGCAGCGTATCGACGCCGGGCGTCAGGCACTTCGCGAGTTCGGTGCGGCTGCCGCGCAGCAGGCCGGCGAACTGATACTCGGACAGCGAATCGGGCACGGGCGTCACCGCGCCGAGCGTCGTGGCCGGATCGGCGCCGAGCACGACCGCGACCGGATACGGCTTGCCGGGGTTCTGCAGCGCGAATTCGCGGAAGTCCAGCGCACCGCCGCGATGCGCGAGCCAGCGCATGATCAGCTTGTTGCGGCCGATCAGCTGCTGGCGATAGATGCCGAGGTTCTGGCGCGGCTTGTTTGGCCCGCGCGTGACCGTGAGGCCCCACGTGACGAGCGGCCCAGCGTCGCCGGGCCAGCAGGTCTGGATCGGCAGCTTGTTCAGGTCGACGTCGGCGCCCTCCCAGACGATCTCCTGGCACGGCGGCGACGACACCGATTTCGGCGCCATGTCCCATACGGCCTTCGCGAGCGACAGCAGCTTGCCGGCGTCCTTCAGGCTCTTCGGCGGATCCGGCTCCTTCAGCGCGGACAGCAGCCGCCCGAGGTCGCGCAGCGAGCCGAGCGCGGCGTCGTCGCCCGCATCGACACCCATGCCGAGCGCCACGCGGCGCGGCGTGCCGAACAGGTTGCCGAGCACCGGGAACGCATTGCCGGGCGGCGCTGCGAACAGCAGCGCCGGGCCGCCGGCACGCAGCACGCGGTCGCACAGTTCGGTCATTTCGAGCACGGGCGACACGGGCTGCGTGACGCGCCGCAGTTCGCCGAGCGCCTCGAGGCGCTGGATGAAATCGCGTAAGTCTTTGTATTTCATGAAGAAGGTCCGGGCCGCCCGCAAAGCGGGCAGCGATGGGCGGGCGCAGCGGCCGGCTGCGGCCCCGAATCGACCGACGATTTTACCCGGGCGGCCGCTCGCACGCCCGGCGGAGAAAAATGTCGACGACGCGCAGAGCCCCTACGGCAGGGGGCCGGCGATCTGAAGGGCGATTCAAAATTACTTTTTGTTATAATTTCAAAGTTTTATAGTGTTGACGATCTATAAAACCCTGCTAGAATCCGCTCACATTGGTTGCAGGGTAAAAGGCTTCGAGCCGCCAATCACCGATCTTTGACGCAGCGCGTCACCGTCCGCCGAAACCTGCACGGCGTATTCGACGGCCTTTGTCGTAGTCCCAGCCAGCGCCACCAGACGCTGGTTTTTTGCGTGGGTGCCACCGCGTATGCCCGCCTCGCCCACTGTGCGAAGGTGCAGGCCCTCTTACACCGTGGCCTCGAACGGTACTTATACCGTTTCCCCGATGCTTGCGCGTCCCAACCAAGGCGTGCGGTGTCGTGATTCCGCGGCGCGTTTTCCGTCTCGCCAACGAGCAGAGCGAGCCGCACGAGTCATGTTCATGGGAGATGATCTGAATGAACGCTTGGTTATCGTGGCGTCCCAGTGAGCAGCATGCGCAAATCGTGCGCAACATGCTGCGTCGCGGGACGCGTGTCAGTCACCATCTATTCAGCGTTGTCGGCTGTCTCGCCGTCGCGGTCGCACTTGCCCTGTGGCTGCTGCCGACCGTGCGCGGGAATCTCGCCGCGAAGCTGATGCCGGTCGTATCCGCGGCCGTGCAGGCCGGTCCGGCCCGTCTGCTGACCGGTCATCCGCTGCCGAACTTCGCGCCCGCTGGCGCGCAGCCGCAGCAGGAAGACGTCCCTGAAACGGATGCGCTCGCCGTCGGTCTCGACGTCGCACCGGAAACCGCCGCGCAGAACGATGCGTCCGATCCGGCCCGTAACGGCCCGTCGCCCGTCGCGCTGGCGAAACTGATCCCGACCCAGCGGGTCCCGGCCGATGCGCGCGACGATCGCGCGCTCGCGTCGAACCGCGAACAGGCGCTGGTCGCCACCTACCTGTCGCGCCGTTACCGGGTCGCGCAGGAGCCGCTCGGCCAGCTCGTCAAGGCTGCTTTCCAGACCGGCCGCGACGTCGGCCTCGATCCGCTGCTGCTGCTGTCCGTGATGGCGATCGAATCGGGCTTCAACCCGTACGCGGAAAGCGGCGTCGGCGCACAAGGCCTGATGCAGGTCATGTCGAAGGTTCATTCCGACAAATTCGAGTATTTCGGCGGTACCGACACCGCGCTGCAGCCGCTCGCGAACCTGCAGGTCGGCGCGCTCGTGCTGAAGGACTGCATCGCGCGCGGCGGCTCGCTCGCGAACGGCCTGCGCCTGTACAACGGCTCGACCAACCCGGACGACACCGCCTACGGCTCGAAGGTCATGGCCGAGCGCGGTCGCCTGCGCGACGTCGCGCATGGCCGCAGCGTGCCGGTCAATGCGCCGCAGGCGCCGGCCCAGCCGTCGAAGCCGATCGTGACCGCGGCCGTGACGGCATCGGCCGGCGGCGCCAAGCGCGTGCATGCGACGCTCGACGGCGCGCAGCCGATCACCGCGAAGGCGGCTGCCGCGCCGAAGGGCGCGCCGCAGCAGGACGACGCGAGCGTCGATACCGCGAAGCAGGCGCACGGCGGCGACCACTCGGAACTCGGCGCGTAACGTCCCGCGGTTCCGGCCAGGCTCCAGCAAAAAGGCACCCGAATCGGGTGCCTTTTTCTTTTGCGCGGCCGGAAAGGCCGGCGTGCCGGCCGGGAACGCGGTCAGTGCTGGCCGAAGAGTGTCGCGAGCCGCTCGACGGCCTCTTCGAGGCGCGAGTAGGCGGTCGCATAGGACAGCCGGATATAGTCGCGCGGTGCATGCACGCCGAAATCCATGCCCGGCACCAGCACGACACCCGCGTCGTGCAGCATCGCCTGCGTGAGCGCCGCGCTGTCGCCGGCCGCGGGATGAGCGACGCCGCCGCAGTGCGCATACACGTAGAACGCACCGTCCGGCATCACGGGCACGGTGAAGCCGAGCTTCTCGAGCGCTGGCGCGATGAAGTCGCGGCGACGCTTGAATTCGAGGCGGCGCGCCTCGTAGATGTCGAGCGCCGCCGGCTCGAAGCACGCGAGCGCCGCGTGCTGCGCGAGCGCAGACGGACAGATGAACAGGTTCTGCGACAGCTTTTCGAAGGTACCGACGAGCGCGGGCGGCACGACGAGCCAGCCGAGTCGCCAGCCAGTCATGCTGAAGTACTTCGAGAAGCTGTTCACGGTGACGACGTCGTCGCCGAACGACAGCGCCGACACGGGCGCCGCGTCGTAGCTGAGCCCCTGGTAGATTTCGTCGACGATCGTGAAGCCGCCGCGTGCGCGCACGGCTTCGACGATCCGCTTCAGCTCGTCCGGCTCGAGCGACGTGCCGGTCGGGTTCGACGGCGACGCGAGCAGCACGCCGCGCGTGCGACTGCCCCAGCGCGTGCGGACGTCGTCCGCGGTGAGCTGGAAGCGCGCTTCCGGGCCGCTCGGCACGAGCACCGGCCGACCTTCGGCCGCCGCGACGAAGTGCCGGTTGCACGGATACGACGGGTCGGGCATCAGCACCTCGTCGTCGCGGCCGACGAGCGCCAGGCACGCAAGCAGCAGCGCGGCGGAGGCGCCGGCCGTCACGACGATCCGCTCGGGGCTGATCGTGAGACCGTAGGCGCGTGCATAGTGCGCGGCGATCGCTTCGCGCAGCGGCGCGATGCCGAGCGCGCTCGTGTACTGCGTGACGCCGCGGCGCAGCGCGGCCGCCGCCGCCTCGACGACGGGCTCCGGCGCGGTGAAATCCGGTTCGCCGATGCCCATGTGGATAACATCGCGCCCGGAGGACTCGAGCCGCTGTGCCTCCTTCATCAGTTCCATCACGTAGAAGGGCTGGATCGCGTCGACGCGTGCGGCGAGCGTGACGAGCGAATCGGCGGTGGTATTCATCGGTCGGGCGGAGCGGGGAGGGGGAGGGAGAACGAAAAACGGGCGCTTGCGCGCCCGTCTGCCTGCGGAATCAGCCGTTGCGGCGCGCCTGCGTTTCGGCGGGGCGCAGCTTCGCGGCGAGCTTGTCGAGCACGCCGTTGACGTACTTGTAGCCGTCGGAGCCGCCGAACGTCTTCGCGAGTTCGACTGCTTCGTTGATGATCACGCGGTACGGCGTTTCGACATGATGCGTGAGCTCGAACGTCGCGATCAGCAGCACGGCGCGTTCGACCGGCGACAGCTGATCGACCGGACGGTCCAGCGACGGCGTGAGGGCTTCGACGAGCGTCGCATGCTCGCGAATCACGCCGTGCAGGATCGCGTCGAGCAGCTCCTTGTCGGCCTTGTCGTAACCGAGCGCGCCGCGCAGTTGCGCGTCGATCTCGCCGGAGGCCGCGTTCGACAGCAGCCACTGATACAGGCCCTGCGTCGCCAGCTCGCGCGATTGTCGGCGGGCGCTCTTCTTCATGCGCGCTCCTCTTCGTCGTCTTCGTCCTCTTCTTCCTCGTCCTCGTCGTCGCCGAGCTGGTCGAGTGCCATCGTCAGGTTGGCCATCTCGACCGCGACGCGTGCGGCGTCACGACCCTTTTCGGTCATGCGCGCGACGGCTTGCTCGTCGTTTTCGGTCGTCAGGACCGCGTTGGCGATCGGCAGGTTGAAGTCGAGGCCGATGCGGGTGATGCCCGCGCCGCTTTCGTTCGACACGAGTTCGAAGTGGTACGTCTCGCCGCGGATCACCGCGCCGAGCGCGATCAGTGCGTCGAACTGGCCGCTTTCTGCGAGCTTTTGCAGCGCGAGCGGGATTTCCAGCGCGCCGGGCACCGATACGAGCAGCACGTCTTCACCGGAGACGCCGAGGCGCTCGAGTTCCTCGACGCACGCATCGGCGAGGCCGTTGCAGACGGGTTCGTTGAAGCGGGATTGCACGATGCCGATACGCAGGCCGTCGCCTTCGAGATTCGGTTGGTATTGTCCGATTTCCATGATCTGGTCCGTGGTGTGGATGAACGGTTATAGGGCGAAAGCGTCGTGGCGGGTTACGCGTGGGACGCCGGGCAGGACTTGGCTTCGCCGCCGGGCATCGGAATGAAGCCCGTGACTTCGAGGCCGTAGCCGGACATGCTGCCCAGCTTGCGCGGATTCGACAGCACCTGCATCTTGCCGACGCCGACGTCGCGCAGGATCTGCGCGCCGATGCCGAACGTCTTGAAATCGACTGGCCGGCGCTTCAGCGCAGCGGCCTTTTCTTCCTCGTCGAACGCCTTGAAGACGTCGATCAGATGTTCCTTCGTGTCGCCGCAGTTGAGCAGCACGATCACGCCGAGGTCGCGTTCCGCGATCTCGTGCATCGCCGCGTCGAGCGTCCACGAGTGCGTCGAGATGCCCGTCTCGAGCAGATCGAGGACCGACAGCGGCTCGTGCACGCGCACGGGCGTATCGACGTCGGGCGACGGCGTGCCGCGCACCAGCGCGATGTGCGGCGAGCCGCTCGGCTGGTCGCGGTACAGCACCGCGCGGAACGTGCCGTGCGCGGTCTGCATCGTGCGCTCGGCGATCCGCTCGATGATCGATTCGGTGCGGCTGCGGTACTGGATCAGGTCGGCGATCGTGCCGATCTTCAGATCGTGTTCCTTCGCGAACTCGAGCAGGTCGGGCAGGCGCGCCATCGTGCCGTCGTCCTTGATGACCTCGCAGATCACCGCGGCGGGCGTGAGCCCGGCAAGCGCGGTGAAGTCGCAGCCGGCCTCGGTGTGGCCGGCGCGCACGAGCACTCCGCCCGGCTGCGCCATGATCGGGAACACGTGGCCCGGCTGCACGATGTGCTCGGGGCGGACGTCGTGCGCGACCGCCGTGGCGATCGTGTGTGCGCGGTCGGCGGCCGAGATGCCGGTCGTCACGCCTTCGGCCGCTTCGATGCTGACTGTGAACGCGGTGCCGTATTGCGTGCCGTTGCGGTAGGTCATCAGCGGCAGGTGCAGCTGCTTGCAGCGTTCCTGCGTCAACGTCAGACAAATCAGGCCACGGCCGTACTTGGCCATGAAGTTGATCGCTTCCGGCGTGACGAATTCGGCGGCGATCACGAGGTCGCCTTCGTTTTCGCGGTCTTCTTCGTCGACCAGGATCACCATCCGGCCGGCTTTCAACTCCGCGATGATGTCGAGCGTGGAGGCGAGCGTCATAAGGGGGCGAGAGAGAGGAAAGTGCGTATTTTACGCCAGCCGGACCGCGTTTCGGCTGGCACCGGCTGCGCGCGGCCGGCGAGCGCGCCGGAAAGCGGTGCGGCCGGCCGTCGGGACGGGCCTGCCCGGGCCGGCGCGGGCCGCCCGAAGACGGGCCGCCGCAGGCCGGCCGAGGCCCGGCCGTGCGTCACGCCTGGTCGTTACGGCCGCCGAGGTAGTCGAGCTTGCCGAGCTCGACGCCGCTGTGGCGCAGGATGTCGTACGCCGTCGTCACGTGGAAGAAGAAGTTGGGCAGCACGAAATTCAGCAGATACGACTGGCCGGTGAACTCGATCGGGCCGACGCGCATCTTGAGCACGACCTGGCGCGCTTCGCTGCCGTCGATCTGCGCGGCGTCGAAGCCTTTCAGATAGTCGATCGTCTTCTGGATGCGCGCGTGCAGTTCGTCGAATGTCTGCTCGACGTCGGGATAGCTCGGGATGTCGACGCCGGCAAGCCGTGCGGCGCAGCCCTTGGCCGTGTCGGTCGCGATATACACCTGGCGGACGAGCGGCAGCATGTCCGGATAGAGGCGTGCGCCGATGAACACCGACGGGTCGATCTGCTTCTCGGCCGCATGCGCCTGCGCCTTGCCGAGGATGTGCTGCAGGTTGGTGAGGCCGCGGATCAGGACGGGCAGCGAAGCCTGGTACATCGAGATGGACATGGGGACGACTCCTGGAGGAAAAGGGGCAGCCGGTACGCGGCGCACCGCGCGCCGCGGCGCCGAAACCGCTGCCGTTGCATCTTAGCGCGACGGGATGACCCGTGCGCGTCGTTGGCCATCAGGCCAGGTGCCGGGCCACGCCGCCGGGCGCCATTTCCCATCCAGCGGGCGGAACCGCCTGGTCAGTCCTGAGGCACGCCCTGCGATGCCGACATCATCCGCTCCACATACCGCGCGATCATGTCGATTTCGAGATTGACCTTGTCGCCGGCCTTCACGTGACGCAGCGTCGTGACCTCGACCGTATGCGGGATCAGGTTGATCGAGAACTCGCAGCCGTCGGCGCGATCGTCGACCGAATTGACGGTCAGGCTCACGCCGTTGACCGTGATCGAGCCCTTGTACGCGAGATAGCGGCCGAGCTCGCGCGGCGCGACGATCCGCAGCTCGTGCGATTCGCCGACCGGCGCGAAGCGCGTCACGGTGCCCAGGCCGTCGACGTGGCCCGACACGATGTGCCCGCCGAGGCGGTCGTGCGCGCGCAGCGCCTTCTCGAGGTTCACTTCGCCGGGCTGCGCGAGGCCGACCGTGCGGTTCAGGCTTTCGCGCGACACGTCGACGTCGAATCCGGTGTCGGTTTTTTCGATCACCGTCATGCACGCGCCCTGGATCGCGATGCTGTCGCCGAGCGCGACATCGGTCAGGTCGAGCCCGCCCGCCTGCACGGTCAGCCGCACGCCCGCCTCGGGCGACGCGCCGAGCGGGTTGATCGCTTCGATGCGGCCGACGGCCGCGACAATTCCGGTAAACATCGTGACGGCTCCGTTCAAAGCGTGGCGGAGGGCGGCGCGACACGCGCCAGGATCCGCAGATCGTCGCCGATCCGCTCGACGCTGTGGAACGCGAGTCGCGTGCGGGCGTCGAGGCTCGCCGGCGCGGCGAGGTCGAACATGCCGGCCGCGTCGCTGCCGAGCAGGCTCGGCGCGAGGTAGACCAGCAGCTCGTCGACGCACTGCTCGCGCAGCAGCGAGCCGTTCAGCTTGTGACCGGCCTCGACGTGCAGTTCGTTGACGCCGCGCGCGCCGAGTGCAGCCAGCATCGCGGGCAGGTCGACCTTGCCGTACGCATTCGCGAGCGGCACGATTTCCGCGCCGCGCGATTTCAGCACGTTCGCGCGCACTTCGCCGGCGGCGTCGAGCCGGCCGCAGAAGATCAGCAGCGGCGCGCCTTCGAGCAGGCGCGCATCGAGCGGCAGGTCGAGGCGGCTGTCGACCAGCACGCGCTGCGGCTGGCGCGGCGTGTCGACGCCGCGCACGGTCAGGAGCGGGTTGTCCTCGCGCACGGTGCCGATCCCGGTGAGGATCGCGCATGCGCGCGCGCGCCAAGCATGGCCGTCGAGGCGCGCGGCCTCGCCGGTGATCCACTGGCTTTCGCCGGACGGCAGCGCGGTGCGTGCGTCGAGCGACGCGGCCGTCTTCATCCGCACCCACGGGCGGCCGCGCGTCATCCGTGACACGAAGCCGATGTTCAGTTCGCCCGCTTCGTTCGCGAGCAGCCCGCAGCGCACGTCGATGCCCGCGTCGCGCAGCATCCCGAGGCCGCGCCCCGACACCTGCGGATTCGGGTCTTCCATCGCCGCGACGACCTTCGCGACGCGCGCGTCGATCAGCGCGTTCGCGCACGGCGGCGTGCGGCCGAAGTGGCTGCACGGCTCGAGCGTCACGTACACTGTGGAGCCGGCGACGTCATGGCCGCGCGCACGCGCGTCCTTCAGCGCCTGCACTTCCGCGTGGTCCTGGCCGGCCGGCTGCGTGAAGCCTTCGCCGATCACGTCGCCGTCCTTGACGATCACGCAGCCGACGCGCGGGTTCGGCGCGGTCGTATACATGCCGCGCGCCGCGAGCGTCAGCGCGCGCTGCATGTGGGCGAAATCGGTATCAGAGAACATGCGTGCGGACCCGGGTCAGGCGGCGAGGGCCGCGAATGCGCGGCGTGCGGCCGCGAGCGTCGCGTCGATCACCGCGTCGTCGTGCGTGCTCGACACGAAGCCGGCCTCGTACGCGGACGGCGCGAAGTACACGCCTTCGTCGAGCATCAGGTGGAAGAAGCGGTTGAAGCGCTCGACGTTGCTCTTCGTCACTTCCGCGAAGCTGACCGGCACGCGCTCGGCGAAGTACAGGCCGAACATCGCGCCGATCGAGTCGGCGGCGAACGGCACGCCGGCCGCGCGCGCTTCGGCCGCGAGGCCGTCGGCGAGGCGCTTCGTCTGCGCGGTCAGCGCGTCGTAGAAGCCGGGCGCCTGGATCAGTTGCAGCGTCTTCAGGCCCGCGGCGACCGCGATCGGGTTGCCCGACAGCGTGCCGGCCTGGTACACGCCGCCGAGCGGCGCGAGGTGGGCCATGATGTCGCGACGGCCGCCGAACGCGGCGGCCGGCATCCCGCCGCCGATCACCTTGCCGAGGCAGGTGAGGTCGGCCGCGATCCCGTAGTACGCCTGCGCGCCGCCCAGCGCGACGCGGAAGCCGCACATCACCTCGTCGAAGATCAGCACGGCGCCGTGCTTCGTGCACAGCGCGCGCAGCGCGTTCAGGAATTCGGGCGTGCCGCGCACGAGGTTCATGTTGCCCGCGACGGGCTCGACGATCACCGCGGCGATCTCGTCGCCGAACGCGCCGAACGCTTCTTCGAGCGCGGCGACGTTGTTGTATTCGAGGACGGTCGTGTGTTTCGCGATGTCGGCGGGCACGCCGGCCGACGTCGGGTTGCCGAACGTCAGCAGGCCGGAGCCGGCCTTGACCAGCAGGCTGTCCGCGTGGCCGTGATAGCAGCCCTCGAACTTGACGATGCGGCTGCGGCCCGTGAAGCCGCGCGCGAGACGCAGCGCGCTCATCGTGGCCTCGGTGCCGCTCGACACCATCCGCACCTGCTCGATCGACGGCACGAGCTTGCAGATTTCCTCGGCGATCTCGATTTCCGCCTCGGTCGGCGCGCCGAACGAGAAGCCGTCGGCGAGCACGTTCTGCACGGCCGACAGCACTTCCGGATGAACGTGGCCGACGATCATCGGGCCCCACGACCCGATGTAGTCGATGTACTGCTTGCCGTCGGCATCCCAGAAGTACGGGCCCTGCGCGCGCGAGACGAAACGCGGCGTGCCGCCGACCGAACGGAAGGCGCGCACCGGCGAGTTGACGCCGCCCGGAATGGTCTTCTGGGCGCGTTCGAAGAGGATCTGATTGTTGGACATGTGCGAAACCTGCGAGAGAAGGGCGCGGGGGGCCTGTGCACGGGCCGCGGCGCCTGGGCGGAACGATCGTCCGATTGTACCGGAGACGCGCATGACGGGCCCGCCGCGCGGTCTGCGGCCTTTCGGCACGCGGGGGACTGGCCGGCGCGCATGGCCGGCGTCCGATCCGGCCCGTTTATCGCGGCGGCTTGCGCTTGCCGGTCAGTTCGGCCCAGCGCTTCTCCAGCGGCCCTTCGACCATCGGCTTGATCGACGTGCCGGAGGACTGCGCGTCCCAGGTCTGCACCGAGTATGGATGCACGCGCAGCGCGTCGCGCGGGATCACGACGTCCTGGTGGGCGTCGACCAGCCAGTCGTAGACGAAATCGATGCACAGCCGGTAGCCGCGCTTCGTCGCCGGGTCCGGCACTTCGTAGGGCGCGCGCGTCACGTAGCCCGAGCCGAACACGCCCTTCGGCTCCTTCGCGACGCGGTGCAGGAACACGCGATCGCCCGGCAAGATGCCGCGGGCGAAGCCGCAGCCCCACACGTCGTGCACGGCCTCGCCGGCCTTCACGCGCGCGGCGACGTCGGGCAGCTCGGGCCACGGCCATTTCTTGGGGCTCCAGATCAGCAGGAAAGCGGTCATCGGTTCGGTCGTGCGTCGATTGGGTCGGACAGGAAGAGCGGGGAGCCGCAAGCTTAATCGAATCCGCGTGCGGCCTCGTGCCGCCTCGCGCGCCGGCGGCGGCGATCGGCCGTACGGCGCCGTCCGGCCGTGCGCGGCGCCCGGCCGCCGGCACGCGAAAAAGTTGCGCGTACAATCATGGGCCTGAGCGCCGTCCGCGGCGCGGCCTCCCGTCTTCACCGCCACGTGCGCCCCGATGCGCGCGGGCCTCCATTCCGGATACCCATGTCCCACGTCGTCCGGCGCCGGCCCGATGCCCGGCTGATCCTGTTGCTTGGCGCGCTCGCCGCTTGCGGGCCGATCGCCACCGACATGTACCTGCCGAGCCTGCCGTCGATCGCCGACGGCTTTTCCGTCAGCCCCGGCGCCGCGCAGCGAACGCTGACGAGTTTCATGGCCGGCTTCTCGATCGGCATGCTGCTGTACGGTCCGATGTCCGATACGTGGGGCCGCCGGCCCGTGCTGCTCGGCGGCATCGCGCTGTTCACGCTCGCGAGCATCGGCTGCTTCGTGTCGAATTCGATCGACATGCTGATCCTCGTGCGGTTCCTGCAGGCGCTCGGCGCCGGCGCGGCGTCGGTGCTGTCGCGTGCGATCGCGCGCGACGCGCACGAGCCGACCGATGCGGCGAAGGTGCTGTCGATGGTCGCGATCGTCACCGCGGTCGGGCCGCTGCTCGCGCCGCTGATCGGTGGGCAGATCCTGCGCTTCTCGGGCTGGCGCGGCGTGTTCGTCGTGCTGGCCGTGTTCGGTGCGGTGTGCGCGACGACCGCGTACCTGCGCGTGCCCGAAACCTGGCCGAAGGAGCGGCGCAAGAGCGCGGCCGTGCTCGCGTCGTTCGCATCGTACGGGCGCATCCTCTCCGATCCGGTCGCGTGGGGGCACATGCTGTGCGGCGGGATGGCGTTCGCGTCGATGTTCTCGTACATCACCGCGACGCCGTTCGTGTACATCGAGTATTTTCACGTGTCGCCGCAGCACTACGGGTTGCTGTTCGGCCTGAACGTCGTCGGGATCATGATCGGCAATTTCGCGAATACGCGGCTCGTCGGCCGCGTCGGCTCGCTGCGCATCATCGCGGCCGCATCGCTCGTGAGCTGCATCGCGTCGCTCGCGGTTGCGCTCGTCGCGCTGACCGGGTGGGGCGGGCTGTGGTCGATCGTCGTGTGCCTGTTCTTCGTGGTCGGCGTGGTCGGGATCCTGTCCGCGAACTGCACGACCGACCTGATGCATCGCTATCCGCACAACGCGGGCGCGTCGGCGGCCGTGTTCGGCGCGATGCAGCTCGCGCTGGGCGCGATCGCGAGCGTCGCGATCGGCGCACTCGCGGACGGCACGCCGTTCGCGATGGGCGTGACGATCGGCGTCACCGGCGTGCTGTGTTTCGTCGGCCGCTCCCTCGTGCTGCGCTGGCATGGCCGGCCGGTGAAAGCAGGCGCCTGAGCCGCCGCGGCATGAAAAAACGCCACCGCGCGATGCGTCGGTGGCGTTTTTTTTCGGGCGGACGGAAAGCGGCCTCCGCCGTGCCGTGTCGGGCGTCAGTCCCGCGCGACGTCCTTCGCCGCCGGCGACGCGCCGTGGCTCAGCCAGTCGAGCACGTCGGCCGTCTCGTCGTCGCTCGCCCGTGCACGCGCCTGCGCGACGGCCTCCGGCAGCTCGCCGTTGGTCGATGCGCGACGGATCGCGACGCCGACCGCGAGAATGTCGATCATCAGCAGATGCAGGATCCGCGAGATCATCGACAGCTGCGATTCGCGCATTTCGATGTGGTCGGTCTCGAGCGCGACGGTCGCGCGCTTCGCGAGCGGCGTGTTGCTCGACGTGATCGCGATCACCTTCGCGCCGGCCTGCATCGCGACTTCGAGCACGCGCAGCAATTCCGGCGCGCGTCCCGACTTCGACACCGCGACGATCACGTCGCCCTTGCCGAGCAGCGCGGCCGATGCGGCCTGCATGTACAGGTCGCCGTACGCGATCGTCGGAATCCCGAAGCGGAAGAACTTGTAATGCGCGTCCTGCGCGACGATGTTCGAGTTGCCGAGCCCGTAGAACTCGATGCGCCGCGCGCCGTTCAGGATCTCGATCGCGTTCTCGACGTGCTCGAAGTTCAGGTGTTCGCGCAACTGCAGGATCGCGGACACCGTGTTGTCGAGCACCTTCGCGCCGAAGTCGGTGGCCGTGTCGCCGAGATGCACCTGGCTGTGGCTCATCGGAATCGTGCCGGTGAGGCCGGTCGCGAGCTTCAGCTTGAAGTCCGACAGCCCCTGGCAGCCGAGCGAGCGGCAGAAGCGGATCACCGTCGGCTGGCTCACGTCCGCCTTGCGTGCGATGTCGACGATCGGGTCGTTGATGATCGAGCGCGGATGGTTCAGCGCGAGATCGGCGACGCGGCGCTCGGCCGGCGTCAGCGCGTCGCGCATCTGGCGGATCCGCTCGAACACGGCCGACGATGCGCCGCCCGACCGGTTCGACAACTGCTCCGCGAGGATCGCCGACACGCCGAGGAATGCCGGATATTCGGCGGTGATCAGGTAGGTCGGGATGTTCTGGAGATACTGCGCGAAGCGGCCCTTCGCCTCGAAGCGCGCGCGGAACGACGAGCGCGTGAACAGTTCGCCGAGCTTCAGCGCGACGCCGCCGCCGATGTATACGCCGCCGAGCGCGCCGAGCGTCAGCGCGAGGCTGCCGGCGAACGAGCCGAGGATGCCGCAGAAGCATTCGACTGCCTCGAGCGCGAGATCGTCGCCCGCATGCGCGCGCTCGACGATCTCCGCCGTGTCGACGGTCGCGGCCACGCGCTTCTTGTCGCGCGCGGCGAGCGCGCGGTAGATGACCTCGATGCCGGGGCCCGCGCACACGCGTTCGAACGACACGTGCGGAAACTTCTTGCGCGCGTATTGCAGCACGAGATCCTCGCGCTCGTCCTGCGGCGCGAACGATGCGTGACCGCCTTCGCTGCCGAGCGCGATCCAGCGGTCGTCCGCGGGAATCAGGCCGGAGACGCCGAGCCCCGTGCCAGGCCCGAGCAGCCCGATCACGCTGTTCTGGCGGCGCGTGCCGCCGCCGATCTGCACGCGCTGCGCATCGGTCAGGCCCGGCAGCGCCATCGCGAGCGCGGTGAAGTCGTTCACGACGAGCAGCGTGTCGAAGCCGAGCGCGCGGCGCGTGGCCTCGATCGAGAAGCTCCAGTCGTGATTGGTCATCGTGACCTGGTCGCCGTCGACCGGGTTCGCGATCGCGATCGCCGCGTGGTTCACGCGGCTGATCTTCACGTCCTTCAGATACTTGCGGATCGCGTCGGTGAGCGTCGGATAGTCGGCGCCGGGGTAGACGCGGATCTGCGTGATCTCGCCGGGGCCGGTTTCCAGCGCGAAACGTGCGTTCGTGCCGCCGACGTCGGCGAGCAGGCGCGGGCCGTCGGCATGCTGGCCCGCGACGACAGCCTTACTTTGCGCACCAGTAGACATCGAGCTTGGTCCCCTTGTCGTTGGCCAGTTGGGAAATCGCGTTCTTCTGCAGCGATGCGGCCGCTGCGTCGAGCACCGCGCGTTTGCGTTCGCCCGCGATCAGCAGGAACAGCCGGTCGACGCGCTTGAGCGCATCGAGCGAGAAGCTCACCCGTGCATGCGGCGCGGCGCCGGGATGCACGGCGACGAAGCGCTCGGGCGTCGCGATCGCGTGGTCCCATTCGGGCGCGTCCGCGAAGATCGACGCGGTGTGGCCGTCCTCGCCCATGCCGAGCACGGCGACGGTCGGTACGCGGTAGTCGGCGTTCGCGTTGAGCGCGGCGACGTGCGCGTCGAGCGACACGCGCGTGTCGACGAGCGGCAGGAAGCGGGCAGGGGCCGCCGCGTGCTGCAGCAGCGTGTCGCGCACGAGGTGCGCGTTGCTGGCCGCATCGTTCTCCGGCACCCAGCGGTCGTCGACCAGCGTGACGTCGACGCCGGCCCAGTCGAGCGCCGCGTGCGACAGCGTTTGCAGGAACGGGCGCGGGCTCGTGCCGCCGGACACCGCGAGCGTCGGGCGCGCGGGGCCGCCGAGGGCGGCGCGCAGCGCATCGCCGACGGCGCGCGCGAGCGCTTCGCTTTGCGCTTCCTGGGTGTCGAAAGCGTGAATCTCGATCACATCTCCTCCGGACTGCTTTGTCTGTTCAATTCGTGCGAATCATGGGGCACGTTGCCGCGCGCTTGCGCGCACGACAACGGTTTGCATCAGTTTTCTTCTTCGAGCCAGCAGGTGCCGTGCTGCGCGAGCATCGCGCTCGCCGCGGCCGGCCCCCACGTGCCTGCCGCATACGGCTTCGGCGGCTTCAGCGAGCGGGCCCATTCGTTCAGGATCGGCTCGACCCAGCGCCACGCGGCTTCCTGCTCGTCGCGACGCACGAACAGCGCGAGGCGGCCGTTGATCACGTCGAGCAGGAGGCGCTGGTACGCCTCCATCTGCCCTTCCTTGAAGAAACGGTCGAATGCGAGGTCGAGGTGTACGCTTGCGAGGTTCATCCCTTCGCCGGGCTGCTTCGCGAGGCAGTACAGGCGAATCGTCTCGTTCGGCTGCAGCCGGATCACGAGGCGGTTCGAGCCGGCGCGCAGCGCGGTCGGCCCGAGGGCCGAGTGCGGCACCGGCCGGAAGTTGACGACGATCTCCGCGACGCGATCGGCGAGACGCTTGCCGGTGCGCAGGAAGAACGGCACGCCGGCCCAGCGCCAGTTCTCGATCTCGACCTTCAGCGCGACGAAGGTTTCGGTCGGGCTGTCCGGCTTCACGCCCGGCTCGGTCGCGTAGGCCGGCACCTGCGCGCCCTTGATCACGCCCGCATGATACTGGCCGCGCACCGCGACCTTGCCGATGTCGCGCGAATCGACGGGTTTCAGCGCGCGCAGCACGCGCAGCTTTTCGTCGCGCACCGAGTCGGAGTCCATCGAATGCGGCGGCTCCATGGCGACGATCGACAGCAGCTGCAGCAGGTGGTTCTGCACCATGTCGCGCAGCGCGCCCGTATTGTCGTAGAAATCGCCGCGCGCCTCGACGCCGAGCTCCTCGGCGATCGTGATCTGGATGCTCTCGACCCATTCGCGGCGCCACAGCGGCTCGAACAGCGCATTGCCGAAGCGCAGCGCGAGCAGGTTCTGCACCGGCTCCTTCCCGAGGTAGTGGTCGATCCGGTAGATCTGGTCTTCCGCGAAGATCTCGCCGACCGCGTCGTTGATCGCGTTCGACGAGCGCAGGTCGTAGCCGAGCGGCTTCTCGAGCACGATGCGCGCGCCTTCGTTCAGCCCGACCGACGCGAGCGCCTTGCAGATCGGCACGAACAGCGACGGCCCCGTCGCGAGATAGAACACGCGGATGCCGGGAAGCTGCGCGACCGCGTCGCGCAGCACGACGTAGTCCTCCGCGCGACCGAGGTCGAGCTTCACGTATTCGATGCGTTCGAGGAAGGATTTCCACGCGGTGTCGTCGAAGGCCTTGCCGGCCGCCTTCGCCGCGTGCGGCTTCACATGCGTGTCGACCCACTCGAGATAGCCGGCCCGATCCGATTCGTGCCGCGCGACGGCAACGATCCGGCCGCTTTCCGCGAGCATGTTGCCGCGGTGCGCTTCGAACAGCGCGGGCAGGATCTTGCGCATCGACAGGTCGCCGGTGCCGCCGAAAAGTACGAAGGTAAAGCTGGAATCGGTATGCATGTGTCTCCGCCGGTTGGGGTGCTGGGAAGCGATCCGTAGTGCGATAAAAATATTTTTGACACTGAATTGTAGTTTAACTACAATCCGCCGCAAGGGGTAGCACCTGGGTGAAGAAAAAAAGAAGTGCGGTCGATGAACTGCGCGAGCTTCGCCTTCGGGAACGCCTTGTGCCGAATGTTATCGGACATTGACGGTGCGCATCGTCCGCGCGCCGTCGCCCCCGGGCTCGCGCCGCGGCATCGCGGCGGGCCAGAAACACAAAGAGGAGACACGCCGTTGAATCTCGATTCACGCTTTCTGTAAGAGCCCGGCCGGTCATCGGCCCCGTACGCTGCATGCGTCCCGCGGCTCGATTTCCCCGTCGTTTATCAAGAAGCCGGTTCCCCGTCGGGGAACTTCACGAGTTGATTCAGTCTGGAGGAGATAAGTAATGAAAGTTCGCTCGATCATGGGCGCGCTCTGCGCCGCGGGTCTGATGGCTGGCGCCGTGGCGGCGCAGGCGGCCGAGAACGTAACCGTGCTGCACTGGTGGACCTCGGGCGGCGAGTCGAAGGCCGTCGGCGTGCTGAAGGACGACGTGCAGAAGCAGGGCTACGTGTGGAAGGACTTCGCGGTCGCGGGCGGCGCCGGCGCCGCGGCGATGACCGCGCTGAAGACCAAGGTGATCAGCGGCGACGCACCGTCGGCCGCGCAGATCAAGGGCCCGCTGATCCAGGACTGGGCCGACCAGGGCGTGCTCGTCAACATCGATTCCGCCGCTGGCGACTGGAAGCAGAACCTGCCGCCGGAAATCGACAAGATCATCAAGTACAAGGGCCACACCGTCGCCGCGCCGTTCTCGGTGCACCGCGTGAACTGGCTCTATATCAACAAGGCCGCGCTCGACAAGGTCGGCGCGAAGGTGCCGACCACCTGGCCGGAATTCTTCGCGGTCGCCGACAAGCTGAAGGCCGCGGGCATCCAGCCGGTCGCGATGGGCGGTCAGCCGTGGCAGGACCTGACGCTGTGGGAAGACGTCGTGCTGTCGCAGGGTGCGGCGTTCTACAAGAAGGCGCTGGTCGATCTCGACCAGGCGACGCTGACGTCGCCGCAGATGCTGTCCGTGTTCGACACGGTGCGCAAGATCCAGGGCTACTTCGATACCGGCCGCAACGGCCGCGACTGGAACCTCGCGACCGCGATGGTCATCAACGGCAAGGCCGGCATGCAGTTCATGGGCGACTGGGCGAAGGGCGAGTTCGAGAACGCCGGCAAGAAGGCGGGCAAGGACTACATCTGCGCGGCGGTCCCGGGTACGGCGAATTCGTACACGTTCAACGTCGACTCGTTCGTGTTCTTCCAGCAGAAGGGCCAGAAGGACGCGACGCCGGGCCAGGTCGCACTCGCGAAGACGATCATGACGCCGGGCTTCCAGGAGCAGTTCAGCCTGCTGAAGGGCTCGGTGCCGGTGCGCCTCGGCGTGAAGATGGACAAGTTCGACGACTGCGCGAAGAAGTCGTACGCCGACGAGCAGACCGCGATCAAGTCGGGCGGCTTCGTGCCGTCGCTCGCACACGGGATGGCGCAGGGCGATGCAACGGCCGGCGCGATCACCGACGTCGTGACGAAGTTCATGAACTCGCAGCAGGATTCGAAGAGCGCGGTCGCCGCGCTCGCGAAAGCCGCGAAGGTGAAGTAAAGCGCGACAGGCGCCCGGCCGGAAACGCTTCGTCGGCCGGGCGTTTTTGCAAGTGCAGCAAACGGGCTCGCCCGCGGGCCCGTGCCGTACCTGGCGCCGGCCCGGCCTGCGTCACCCTCGTTCCAGGAGTCGAATCAAGTGGCTGCCCCTCTTAGCGGAAACGGATCCGGCGCTGCCGCCGCACGGCGCACGTCGCCGATGTCGGCCTTCGCCGATCGCTGGATCCCGAAGCTCGTGCTCGCGCCGAGCCTCGCGATCGCCGTGGTGTTCATCTACGGCTTCATTCTGATTACCGGCTATCTGTCGCTGACCAACTCGCGGCTGTTGCCGAACTACGAATTCGACGGCTTCGGCCGTTACACGGACCTGTTCCAGAACGACGTGTGGTGGACCTCCGCCGCGAACCTCGGCTGGTTCGGGATTCCGTTCATCGCGATCTGCGTCGCGCTCGGGCTGTTCCTCGCGATCCTGCTCGACCAGCGGATCCGCAACGAAGGCGCGCTGCGCGCGATCTTCCTGTATCCGATGGCGCTGTCGTTCATCGTCACGGGCACCGCATGGCAGTGGATCCTGAACCCGGGCCTCGGCCTGGAGAAGGTGATGCACGACTGGGGCTGGACGAGCTTCTCGTTCGGCTGGCTCGACGATCCGGACAAGGCGATCTTCTGTATCGTGATCGCCGCCGTGTGGCAGTCGACCGGCTTCGTGATGGCGCTGTTCCTCGCTGGTTTGCGCGGTGTCGACGCCGAGATCTTCAAGGCCGCGCAGGTCGACGGCGCGACGCTGCCGACCATCTACCGCAAGATCGTGATCCCGAGCATGCGCCCGGTGTTCTTCTCGGTGCTGCTGATTCTCTGCCACATCACGATCAAGACCTTCGACCTGGTGGTCGCATTGACGGCGGGCGGCCCCGGCACGTCATCGTCGCTGCCGGCCATGTTCATGTACACGTTTTCGTTCAACCGCGGCCAGCTCGGGCTCGGCGCGGCGTCGTCGGTGATGATGCTCGCGACCGTGGTCGCCGTGCTGGTGCCGCTGATGTATATGGAATCGAGGAGCACCCGCAATGCAGCCTAAGATGACGATCAGCCGGGCAGTGATCTATGCGGCGCTGATCCTGTTCGCGCTGTATTTCCTGTTCCCGATCTACGTGATGCTGTCGACGTCCTTCAAGGATCTCGACCAGTTGCGCACCGGCAACCTGCTGACGCCGCCGACGCACTGGACCGTCGATCCGTGGGTGAAGGCGTGGAGCGGCGCGTGTACCGGCGTGCGCTGCGACGGCATGAAGCCGTTCTTCCTGAACTCGCTGCAGATGGTGATCCCGGCCGTGCTGATCTCGTCGCTGATCGGCGCGTTCAACGGCTACGTGCTCACGCACTGGCGCTTTCGCGGCGCGGATGCGCTGTTCACGATGATGCTGGTCGGCTGCTTCATTCCGTTCCAGGTGATCCTGCTGCCGATGGCGCGCCTGCAGGGGATGCTCGGCCTTGCCAACACGATTCCGGGCCTCGTGTTCGTGCACGTCGTGTATGGGATCGCGTTCACGACGATGTTCTTCCGCAACTTCTACGTGAGCGTGCCGGCCGAGCTCGTGAAGGCCGCGCGCATCGACGGCGCGGGCTTCTTCACGATCTTCACGAAGATCCTGCTGCCCGTGTCGCTGCCGATCTTCATGGTGTGCCTGATCTGGCAATTCACGCAGATCTGGAACGACTTCCTGTTCGGGATCGTGTTCTCCGGCGTCGACTCGATGCCGATCACGGTCGCGCTGAACAACCTCGTCAACACGTCGACGGGCGTGAAGGAGTACAACGTCGACATGGCCGGCGCGATCATCGCCGCGCTGCCGACGCTGCTCGTCTACGTGGTCGCCGGCCGCTACTTCGTGCGCGGGCTGACGGCGGGCGCGGTGAAGGGGTAAGCGCGGATTCATCCGATACGACGAACCGGCCGCGCACGACGCGCGGCGCATCGAAACGAACCCGACGCGGCGCCGCAGTGCGCCGCGCGAGACGAGACAGAGGATTCACAGCATGGCAAGCCTTTCCATCCGTGACGTGTACAAGACCTACCCGAACGGGGTGCCGGTCCTGAAGGGTGTCGACATCGAGATCGAGGACGGACAGTTCCTGATCCTGGTCGGCGGGTCGGGCTGCGGGAAGTCGACGCTGCTCAACATGATCGCCGGCCTCGAGACCGTGACGAGCGGCGAGATCTGCATCGACGGCAAGGTCGTGAACGACCTGTCGCCGAAGGATCGCGACATCGCGATGGTGTTCCAGTCGTACGCGCTGTATCCGTCGATGACGGTGCGCGAGAACATCTCGTTCGGCCTGAACATCCGCAAGGTGCCGAAGAGCGAGCAGCAGCAGATCGTCGAGCGCGTGTCGGCGATGCTGCAGATCCAGCATCTGCTCGACCGCAAGCCGGGCCAGCTGTCGGGCGGCCAGCGCCAGCGTGTCGCGATGGGCCGTGCGCTCGCGCGCGATCCGTCGCTGTTCCTGTTCGACGAACCGCTGTCGAACCTCGACGCGAAGCTGCGCATCGAGATGCGCGCGGAAATCAAGCTGCTGCACCAGCGCCTCGGCACCACGATCGTCTACGTGACGCACGACCAGATCGAGGCGATGACGCTCGGCGACCGGATCGCGGTGATGAAGGACGGTGTGGTCCAGCAGTTCGGCGCGCCGCAGGAAATCTATGATTCGCCGTCGAACCTGTTCGTCGCGGGCTTCATCGGCGCGCCGCCGATGAACTTCATCAACGGCAAGCTGGTCGAGCAGGGCAGCGGGATCGCGCTCGAGATCGACACGGGCCTCGCGCGTGGCGCGCTGAACCTGCCGTTCGACGCGAAGCGGATGAACGGCCACGTCGGCCGCGAGGTGATTCTCGGTCTGCGTCCGGAGCGCATCACCGACGTGCGCAACGCACACCACGGCGAGACGTCGCAGCTGCAGCCGATCGACGTGCGCGTCGACGTGACGGAGCCGACCGGGCCGGACACGCACGTGTTCGCGCAGGTCAACGGCAAGCGGATCGTGAGCCGCGTGCATCCGGCCGCGAATCCGCAGCCGGGGCAGACGCAGTCGCTGCTGTTCGACGTGTCGAAGGCGGTGCTGTTCGATCCGGCGTCGGAAGAGCGGATCGCGTGAGGCGAACGGATTCGAGGCATCGACGACGCGATCCGGATCGTATTCGATTCGGATGCCCGTCGATCGCCCCGTCTCACGAGATGTTCTTGAATTCAGTGCAGAGGTCATCTTCAGCCCGCCGCATAGTGGCCGGCGGGCGGCAGTCATGGACTGGGCAGTGACAAGAAATACGAACCGATCGCATGCAGTACCGGCATGAACAGAAGGCACGCGAAGACGGTCGGAAAATAAAACCTCGAGCGGCGTATGGTGGAAAAAAGGCCGGCCACTGCGACGATCAGACAGACTGTCGCGAGTGCGCCGAACAGATCGCTATCCGCGACTATCGAAAATAGCGCACGCATCTTTACTCCACGGCTTATCGATTGAACGCAGCGAAATTCCAGCGATACAGCTGGAACTGCCTCAGGAAGTCTTTGACTTCGGCGCCCGTTGTCTCGTTTCTGTAGTCCCATCCGTCTTCACTGGGCGCGTAGTGTCCGTTTTCGACCCCCATGCCTGCGTAGCTGGCGCTTTGGGGGTCTGCACGGTTCCGGCCGAATATCCGCATGATCGTCGTGAATGGGCGTACGATTACGCCGCTCGAATTGCCCTGCATGATCGAAATGGACGAAGGTGAAGAACTTGTGACCAATTGGACATGATGTCCGATACCTGCGCGATCATTGGCCTGTACAAGCATATCCCCGGGCAGGAGCGACTCCGGTGTCTGAAGTCGCGAGGTATTTGAATCCGTGCGTTGCATGTCTGGTGCGCCGAAGGTCAACGACACCATATCGGCGAAACCGTACATCGTCGAATCGTATCGCTGGTGCTCGGATTCACCGTAGATTTCCATGTTCCGATAACTTCGTACGCCGGTTGTCAGCTTCAGGGGCAATCCTTGCAATGCGGCAAACTGGATAAGCAGCCGCAACGCGAAATCTTCACACGTAAATTGATTCACGCGCGCGCTGCCGTTGCGATCCCAGTACATTTCCGTTTGGAGTTGCCTCGCCAGTTGCGGGGCGGCAAGGTGGTATTCGTCGATGTCAGCGTCGGTCCATTTACGAACTGTTTTCCAGAATGTCTTGAATCGGGCAGTGACAGGTTTCGGTGACGTATCGCTCGTTGGCGTGGTTTTTCGCGTCGCGATCCGTTTGTACCGATTGCCTACAGGAGAAACGTGGATGTGTTCCGGCATGGCTATTCCGCGAGATAGATCGTGATGTTTTCGGCATGCGGCGCGGACGTGAGCATGTGAGTTTGTCCATATGCGTCCGTTCGGCCGTATTCGAATGCTCCCGTGTCGCGCTGTAACGCATAAGCGACGTTGCTTAGCGGATTGCCAGCAGCGTCCCGAAAGACGAAGCGGTCGTCAAAGGTGGAGGATGCAGTTGCCGTAACCGCCTGCGTTGCGGCGAGCCCAGATTCCGATCCGGTATCGCAATTCCGAGTGTCAATTTTCCATTTGCGTCCATATCGGGAAATGATGCGAGGAGAGCGATCACAGCGACATCGGACCCAATCGCCGCTCAAGGCTTGAACTCTCCCTGCGGAAGTGAAGTCACGCATTCGCTTCTTGTTCGGGGCGCCGGGCGCTGCTTCAATCGTTCCGAAGCTTTCGCAACTGCTGCACCACGCGCGTTGTCCGACGAATGTGATTTTCCGACGCTTGCCGTCTTCTCCCACGATCGTTCCACATTTACCTCCGTCCAGTACGTAGCCGCCGCTGTCCAGCGGATCGTCTTCAACTACCGCAAAAAAAATGGTCATGCCGTGTCACTCGTTTGCACTTGTCGAGCAGAACGTAGCATGGAGTACTGAGTATTGAAATGGGAATGCAAAAAACTGTGTCTGATAAATCGCTCGGTTTCGAATCAATGGCGTGCAACAACAAGGAGGTGTTCCAACCATCCCTTGTGTTTCAAGCGATGCTTGAATTCAGTGCGGCAACCGCACGTCGAACTTGAACGTCGCGAGCCGCGCGACGAGGATGAAGCCGGTCGCGAGCAGCACGCTGTACACCGAATCGAACTGAAGCCACGCGAGCAGCAGGTAGAACCAGCAGCCGATGAACGCGCAGGTCGCGTACGGCCGCGAATCGCGCAGGATCAGCGGGATGTCGTTGCACAACACGTCGCGGATGATCCCGCCGACCACGCCCGTGATCACGCCCATCATCACCGCGATGAAGCGCGGCATCTCGGCATCGAGCGCGATCGCGGTACCGGAGATGCTGAAGATGCCGAGCCCGATCGCGTCGGCCACCAGCAGCAGCCGCTCGGCCGACAGCCGCGACAGCATCCGCAGCACGAACGGCGCGAACAGCGCGAGCACGAAGATCGCGATCACGTAGTCGTCGTGCACGACCCAGTAGAACGGCCGGCGCTCGAGCAGGATGTCGCGCAGCGTGCCGCCGCCGAACGCGGTGGCGAGCGCGACGACGAACGTGCCGACCGAGTCGAGCCGGTTCTTGCGTGCCTCGATGAAACCCGAGATCGCGAACGCCAGCGTCGCGATCGCTTCCAGTACCGCGATCGCGAGCGTCAGCCTAGGATGCGGCACGCGGCCCCCGATCGGCGGGCGCCGCGAGCGGCTGCAGCAGCACGAGCACCGCGCCCGCGCCGCCGTCGTGGCTGCGCGCCTCGCAGAACGCGATCACTTCTTCCTTCTGCACGAGCCATGCGCGCACCTTGCCCTTCAGCACGGGTTCCTTGCCGATCGAGCCGAGCCCCTTGCCGTGAATCACGCGCAGGCACCGCAGCCCCTTCTTGCCGGCCTCGCGGATGAATTCCGCGAGCGCGTCGCGCGCTTCGTCGCGCCGCATCCCGTGCAGGTCGAGCTGCGCCTGCACGATCCATGCGCCGCTCCTCAGCTTGCGCACGACGTCGCGGCTGATGCCGGGGCGGTGGTAATACAGCGATTCGTCGCTGTCGAGCAGCGTCTCGGGATCGAATTCGTCGGACAGCGTCGCATTCAGCACGTCTTCCTCGTCGCGCCGAGTCTGCTTCGGCACCGGGTCGGGCGGCGTGCGGCCGGACTTCGCGCGCGGCGGCGCGTTCAGCGGCCGGATCGCGCCGATTTCGTTGCGGAACAGGTTCGCGTCGGCCTCGGCCTGACGGGCGGCCTTCGCGGTTTCGACGCGGGTGCGCTCGCGGCGGTCGGCTTCGCCTTGCAGCGACTTGCGCAACGCGCCGAGGCCGGCCAGACCCTGGCCGCGCAGCGCGGCTGCGTCGGGCGCGGGCGGCGGCGCGGCGGGCGCGGGGTTCGACGGACGGGCGGCGATCTGCCGCTTCGCGGGATCGCTCGGATGGGGCTGGTTCTTTGCCATGATTCGGTAACCGGGCAGGCGCGTTCGGACGCGCGGGCACAAAAAAGCCGCTGCACGGCGGCAGCGGCTTTCCGGTCGAGCCCGCTTCGCGGCAGCGGACGCCATTGTAGCGCCCGGCGCGCGAAGGCCTGACGCTTACTTCTTGTCGTGCAGGCTTTCGAGGTAGCGCTGCGCGTCGAGCGCGGCCATGCAGCCCGTGCCGGCGCTCGTGATCGCCTGGCGATACACGTTGTCCTGCACGTCGCCGGCGGCGAACACGCCCGGCACGCTGGTCGACGTCGCGTTGCCTTGCAGGCCGCTCTTCGTCAGGATGTAGCCGTCCTTCATCTCGAGCTGGCCCTGGAACAGGTCGGTATTCGGCTTGTGGCCGATCGCGACGAACACGCCCTGCACGGTGAGGTCCTGCTTCTCGCCGGTCTTCACGTTCTTGATGCGCAGGCCCGTCACGCCCGATTCCTCGCCCGTCACCTCGTCGAGCACGTGATCCCACTTGATGTCGACGACGCCTTCCTTTTCCTTCTCCAGCAGACGGTCGATCAGGATCGGCTCGGCGCGGAACTTGTCGCGGCGGTGGATCACCGTGACCTTCTTCGCGATGCCCGTCAGGTAGAGTGCTTCCTCGACGGCCGTGTTGCCGCCGCCGATCACCGCGACTTCCTGGTTGCGATAGAAGAAACCGTCGCAGGTCGCGCAGGCCGACACGCCCTTGCCCATGAATGCTTCCTCGGAAGCCAGGCCGAGATACTGCGCGGACGCGCCGGTCGCGATGATCAGCGAGTCGCACGTGTATTCGCCCGAGTCGCCGATCAGCCGGATCGGCTTTTCGTGCAGTTTCGCGGTGTGGATGTGGTCGAATACGATTTCGGTGTTGAAACGCTCGGCGTGCTCCTGGAAGCGCGCCATCAGTTCCGGGCCTTGCACGCCCTTCGCGTCCGCCGGCCAGTTTTCGACGTCGGTCGTGGTCATCAGCTGGCCGCCCTGCGCGATGCCGGTGATCAGCACCGGGGACAGGTTGGCGCGTGCCGCGTAGACGGCAGCCGTGTAGCCGGCGGGGCCGGAACCGAGAATCAGGACTTTGGCGTGTTTGGGCGTGGACATGTGCGAATCCGTAAAAGGCGGCCGCGGCGGGCGGGGTAGGCCCGCCGTACGATCCGGGTTGACCGGGATGCCGTCATAGATGGGTATCAGACGCGCATTATAAAGGCCCCGTTGCTGCGCTGCCGAACGAGAGTTTCAATCGTGGCGATAGCATTGCCCGGCGGTCGCTTCGGCGCCCCGGCCCTCTTATGTAACCGTCATTTACACTTGACGCCCCGGTGCAGCGTTTACAATAAGCGCGATCGAACGACAGGCGGGCGCGCGGCCCGTCCTCTTTATACGGATTCATGGCAAAAGCTCCTTATTCCGCCCAGGCACAGGCGTTGCCGCACCGGATGTCGAAGCTCCTCACGGAGATCCGCTGGATTCTCCAGGTCGCGCTCTGCGCTTTTCTGGTGATGGCCCTGTTGAGCTACAGCCGGCGCGATCCGAGCTGGACGCACGCCGCGCAGGTGGACCACATCTCGAACTGGGCCGGCCGCGTCGGTGCATGGACGGCCGACATCATCCTGCTGCTGTTCGGCCTGTCGGCCTACTGGCTGATCGTGCCGCTCGGGCGGCGCATCGCGGTCAACTACCGGCGCATCACGCGTCACGAGGCGGTCGCCGACGAACCGGAGCGGCCGATCGGCTGGCTCACCGAGATCTTCGCGTTCGTGCTCGTCGTGCTGGCGTGCGACGGCATCGAGGCGCTGCGGATGTGGTCGCTGAAGGTGCAGCTGCCGCGCGCGCCGGGCGGCGTGATCGGCGAGGCCGTCGCGGGTGCGATGTCGCATGCGTTCGGCTTCACCGGCGGCACGCTGCTGCTCCTGATCCTGCTCGCGATCGGCCTGTCGCTGTATTTCCGCTTCTCGTGGCTGTCGGTCGCCGAGCGCGTCGGCGGCGCGATCCTGTCCGCCGTCAACGTCGCGAAGCTGCGCCGCGAGGCCGAACGCGACCGCAAGCTCGGCGAGGCCGCGGCCGTGCGCCGCGAAGGGAAGGTCGAAGAGGAGCGCGTGCGCATCGAGGATCACGAGCCCGTGACGATCGTGCCGCCGGTCGTCACGCCGGCGAAGTCCGAGCGCGTCGAGCGCGAGCGCCAGGTGCCGCTGTTCACCGACCTGCCGGGCGATTCGACGCTGCCGCCGGTGTCGCTGCTCGATCCCGCGCCGAAGACGCAGGAAGCGATTTCGGCCGATACGCTCGAATTCACGTCGCGCCTGATCGAGAAGAAGCTGAAGGACTTCGGTGTCGAGGCGAGCGTCGTCGCAGCGTATCCGGGCCCGGTCGTCACGCGCTACGAGATCGAGCCGGCCACCGGCGTGAAGGGCAGCCAGATCGTCAATCTCGCGAAGGATCTCGCGCGTTCGCTGTCGCTCGTGTCGATCCGCGTGGTCGAGACGATCCCGGGCAAGAACTACATGGCGCTCGAGTTGCCGAACCAGCGCCGCCAGACGGTCCACCTGTCCGAGATCATCGGCTCGGAAGTCTATGCGGCCGCGTCGTCGGCGCTGACGCTGAGCCTCGGCAAGGACATCGGCGGCAAGCCGGTGTGCGCGGATCTCGCGAAGATGCCGCACTTGCTGGTCGCCGGCACGACGGGTTCGGGCAAGTCGGTCGGGATCAACGCGATGATCCTGTCGCTGCTCTACAAGGCCACCGCGGAGCAGGTGCGTCTGATCCTGATCGATCCGAAGATGCTCGAAATGAGCGTCTACGAAGGCATTCCGCACCTGCTGTGCCCGGTCGTCACCGACATGCGCCAGGCCGGCCATGCGCTGAACTGGACCGTCGCGGAGATGGAGCGCCGCTACAAGCTGATGAGCAAGCTCGGCGTGCGCAACCTCGCGGGCTACAACAACAAGATCGACGAAGCGGCGAAGCGCGAGGAAAAGATCCCGAATCCGTTCAGCCTGACGCCGGATGATCCCGAACCGCTCGGCCGCCTGCCGAACATCGTCGTCGTGATCGACGAGCTGGCCGACCTGATGATGGTCGTCGGCAAGAAGGTCGAGGAGCTGATCGCGCGGATCGCGCAGAAGGCGCGCGCGGCCGGCATCCACCTGATCCTCGCGACGCAGCGTCCGTCCGTCGACGTGATCACCGGCCTGATCAAGGCGAACGTGCCGACGCGGATCGCGTTCCAGGTGTCGTCGAAGATCGACTCGCGCACGATTCTCGACCAGATGGGCGCCGAATCGCTGCTCGGGATGGGCGACATGCTGTACCTGCCGCCGGGCACCGGGCTGCCGGTGCGCGTGCACGGCGCGTTCGTCGCCGACGACGAAGTGCATCGCGTCGTCGACAAGCTCAAGGAGCAGGGCGAGCCGAACTACGTCGAAGGGCTGCTCGAGGGCGGCACCGTCGACGGCGACGAGGGTTCGGCCGGCGCGGGAACCGGCGAAGGCGGCGGCGAGTCTGATCCGTTGTACGACCAGGCGGTCGAGATCGTCATCAAGAACCGCCGCGCGTCGATTTCGCTCGTGCAGCGCCATTTGCGGATCGGCTACAACCGCGCGGCGCGGCTGCTCGAACAGATGGAACAGTCGGGGCTCGTGTCGGCGATGTCGTCGAGCGGCAACCGCGAAATTCTTGTGCCGGCGCGCGACGCGGAATGAGTCCGCGGCGCCCGCAGCGCCGGCCACCCAGGGAGAAAACCGCAACATGCAGCAACTTTCGTTCGTCCCTTCCCTTCGTTCGACGCGGCGCTGGCTCGGCGCGGTGTTCGCCGGCGCATCGCTGATGCTCGCGGCGACGCACGCGTTCGCGGGCGGCACCGAGCAACTGAAGGCCTTCGTGTCGCAGGTGCGATCGGCGAAAGGCGATTTCACGCAGCAGATCGTCAAGGCGCCGGCCAAGGGCGCGAGCGCCGCACAGGCCACGCCGAAGCCGAACGACAACTCGAGCGGCACGTTCGTGTTCTCGCGTCCGGGCAAGTTCATCTGGACGTACCAGAAGCCGTACCAGCAGGTGCTGCAGGCCGACGGCGACAAGCTCTACGTGTACGACCGCGACCTGAACCAGGTCACCGAGCGCAAGCTGAACGGCGCGCTGGGCGCGAGCCCGGCCGCGATCCTGTTCGGCAGCAACGATCTCGACAAGAACTACACGCTGCGCGACGCCGGCGAGAAGGGCGGCATCGAGTGGCTGGAGATGCTGCCGAAGGCGCAGGACACGCAGTTCCAGCGGATCGGCATCGGGTTCCGCAACGGCACGCTCGCCGCGATGGAACTGCACGACGTGTTCGGCAACGTCACGCTGCTCACCTTCACGAACATCCAGACGAACCCGCCGCTGAAGAGCGATGCGTTCAAGTTCGTCGTGCCGAAGGGCGCGGACGTGATCAACGGCTGATCGGCACCGCACCATTTTCCCGACACGGGCCTGCCGGCGACGGCAGGCCCGTGTTGTTTTGGGGCGCGGGCACCGGGCGCGGGCACCGGGCGCGGGCACCGGGCGCGGGCATCCGGCCCGGCGGCGCCGTCGTGCGGCTGTCATAATGTCGGGTCCGGCGGCCGGTTCGGCCGCCATCGTTTGATCTGGAGCGAGGGTTCATGTCCGACCTGTTTCAAGTCGAGCCGCGCCGGCCGCTCGCCGAGGCGCTGCGGCCGAAGACGCTCGCCGAGGTGATCGGCCAGACGCATCTGCTGGGCGAAGGCAAGCCGCTGCGGCTCGCGTTCGAATCCGGCAAGCCGCATTCGATGATCCTGTGGGGGCCGCCCGGCGTCGGCAAGACGACGCTCGCGCGTCTTACCGCGCTCGCGTTCGACTGCGAGTTCATCGCGCTGTCCGCGGTGCTCGGCGGCGTGAAGGACATCCGCGAGTCGATGGAGCAGGCGAAGGACACGCTGAACCGCACCGGCCGCCACACGATCCTGTTCGTCGACGAAATCCACCGCTTCAACAAGGGGCAGCAGGACGCGCTGCTGCCGTTCGTCGAGTCGGGGCTCGTGACCTTCATCGGAGCGACGACCGAGAACCCGAGCTTCGAAGTCAACTCGGCGCTGCTGTCGCGGGCGCAGGTGTACGTGCTGCAGTCGCTGAACGACGACGAGATGCGCCAGCTCCTCAAGCGCGCGCAGGAAATCGCGCTCGACGGCCTCGCGTTCGACGACAAGGCGATCGATACGCTGATTGGTTATGCCGACGGCGACGCGCGGCGCTTCCTGAACCTGCTCGAACAGGCGCAGACGGCCGCATCGTCCGCCAGGGTCACGACCATCGATGCCGATTTCGTCAGCAGCGCGATGACGCTGAACGCGCGGCGCTTCGACAAGGGCGGCGACAACTTCTACGACCAGATCTCGGCGCTGCACAAGTCGGTGCGCGGTTCGAGCCCGGACGGCGCGCTGTACTGGTTCTGCCGGATGATCGACGGCGGCGCGGATCCGAAATATCTCGCGCGCCGGATCGTGCGGATGGCGTGGGAAGACATCGGCCTCGCCGACCCGCGCGCGCTGCAGGTGGCGAACGACGCGGCCGAGACCTACGAGCGGCTCGGCTCGCCGGAAGGCGAGCTGGCGCTCGGGCAGGCGGTGATCTATCTCGCGTGCGCGGCGAAGAGCAACGCGGGCTACAACGCGTTCAACCAGGCGATGGCGTTCGTGAAGCAGGACAAGTCGCGCGAGGTCCCCGTGCATCTGCGCAATGCGCCGACCAAGCTGATGAAGGAACTCGGCTACGGTCACGCGTATCGCTACGCGCACGACGAGCCGAATGCCTACGCGGCCGGCGAGTCGTACCTGCCGGAAGGGATGCGCGAGCCGCGCTGGTACAAGCCGGTGCCGCGCGGGCTCGAATCGAAGATCGCCGACAAGCTCGCGTGGCTGCGCGAACTCGACCGCGAGGCCGGCAAGAAGGACTGACCGGCCGCGCGCGGCTTGGATCGGATCAGCGCTTGCGGGGCCCTGGCCGGCGCTGCTGTCCACGCCGAGCAGCGGCGCCGCGCGACGCGTTTCGCCGGCTGCCGACGCGCAGCCGGGATTGCGATATTCCCACGCCCGTCACGCGTTTGCGGCACTGTCCATCCGGCCAATGCCGTGGCGGCCCCGCGGTGCGTTAGAATTCCCGTCTTACACAACGATTTTCCAAGTCCTCCCATGCTCGACATCCAGTTGCTGCGCAAAGACCTCGACGGCGTCGCGAAGCGCCTCGCCGATCGCGGCTACACCCTCGACGTCGCCGCGTTCTCCGCACTCGAAGCGGAACGCCGTGCGATCCAGACCCGTACCGAAGAGCTCCAGGCACGCCGCAACAGCCTGTCGAAGCAGATCGGCGCGATGAAGGGGAAGGGCGAGGACACGTCGGCCGTCATGGCCGAAGTCGGCGGGATCGGCGACGAGATGAAGGCGTCGGAGACCAAGCTCGGCGAGATCCAGACGCGCCTGTCCGACCTGATGCTGGGCATGCCGAACATCGCGCACGAAAGCGTGCCGGTCGGCAAGGACGAGGCCGACAACGTCGAGGTGCGCCGCTGGGGCACGCCGCGCGAGTTCGACTTCGCGGTGAAGGATCACGTCGACGTCGGCACGCCGCTCGGCCTCGATTTCGAAACCGGCGCGAAGCTCGCCGGTGCGCGCTTCACGATGCTGCGCGGCTCGATCGCACGCCTGCACCGCGCGCTCGCCCAGTTCATGATCGACACGCACACGCTGCAGCACGGCTACAGCGAGACGTACACGCCGTACATCGTGAACCCCGAAATCCTTTACGGCACCGGCCAACTGCCGAAGTTCGCCGACGACATGTTCCGCGTCGAGAAGGGCGGCGCCGAAAACACGATCACGCAGTACCTGATCTCCACGTCCGAGATTTCGCTGACGAACACCGTGCGCGAATCGATCGTCGAAGGCGCCGCGCTGCCGATCAAGCTGACCGCGCATTCGCCGTGCTTCCGTTCGGAAGCCGGTTCGTACGGCCGCGACACGCGCGGCATGATCCGCCAGCACCAGTTCGACAAGGTCGAGATGGTGCAGGTCGTCGCACCGGACGCTTCGTACGCGGCACTCGACGAGATGGTCGGCCACGCGGAAGCGATCCTGCAGAAGCTCGGCCTGCCGTACCGCGTGATCACGCTTTGCACGGGCGACATGGGCTTTTCGGCCGCGAAGACGTTCGACCTCGAAGTGTGGCTGCCCGCGCAGAACACCTATCGCGAAATCTCGAGCTGCTCGAACACCGAGGCGTTCCAGGCGCGCCGCATGCAGGCACGTTTCCGCAACGCGCAGGGCAAGCCGGAACTCGTGCATACGCTGAACGGTTCCGGCCTCGCGGTCGGCCGCACGCTCGTGGCCGTGCTGGAGAACTACCAGAATGCCGACGGTTCGGTCACGGTGCCGGAGGCACTGCGTCCGTACATGGGCGGCATGGAGCGAATCGAAGCGCCTGCGCAGGCGTCGTGAGATTGCTCCGCGATTGGTCTTCGAAGGCCCCGCAAAAAATTTGCAAAAAGGGCTTGTGAGATTCAAAGAGATCGTTCTATAATCTTTTCTTTCCCGGACACGACCAACCGGGAAATGAAGCAGCAAGGAAGGAGAGGTGGCAGAGTGGTCGAATGTACCTGACTCGAAATCAGGCGTACGGTTTCCCCGTACCGTGGGTTCGAATCCCACCCTCTCCGCCAAAATGCGAAGCCCCGTGATCCGGAAGGATCACGGGGTTTTTCGTTTGGGTCGCGCGTGAGTGAACGCTGCGTCGATGGCGGTGTACGATAGCGCCCAGGCGTTGGGGCCCGTCACACGAATGACAAAAAGCCACGATGAGTGCGAGCACGCGAATCTGGGGGATGCTGACCGGCGCGGTATTGCTGACGGCGCTTGCCGCCGGCATGTGTGTCACGCACGCGGATTGGGTCGTGAATCCTGGCAGCGTCGTCGAGTTCGCGCGGCACGTCGCGCTCGGCTTTGCTGCAAGCGCGTTCCTTGCCGTGCTGTCTCGCGTGCGCCGCTATCGCGACATCGCGCGAACGCTGCGCTGTCGCGAATTCGCATTCGCGCTACTGAGCGTGGCGCTGCTCGCAACGCTCAGCGCGGCCGTCGCCGTGCTCGATTATCTTTGCGTGGCGATCGCCCCGCCGTCGATCGAAAGCCATCTCGTTCGCTTCGATGCGATGCTCGGTTTCCATTGGCCGGACCTGTACCGATGGGTGACGGCGCAAGCCGGCCTGCACCGTGTGCTCGACCTCGCGTATCGCAGCGGCATGCCGCAACTGTTTGCGGTGCCGTTCATCCTCGCGGCGGTCCGTCGCGTCGACGATCTCGCCGAGTTCGTCGCGCAGTTCATGTTCGCGGTGATCGTGGTCGTGCTCGTCTCCACGCCGTTCCCCGCCGCCAGCGCATTCGTCCATTTCGGCATCACCGACCCGGGCACCGCATCGACGGTGACGCACTACGGCCTGTTGCGCAGCGGGCAGCTCCGTCAACTGAATCTGGCCGACGCGCAGGGGCTCGTGTCGTTGCCGTCGTTTCACGTGATGCTGGCGCTGCTGTTCGCGTATGCGGTGCGGCATGTCCGCTACGTGTTTCCGGCTGCGATCGTGCTGAATGCGGTGATGATCGCGTCGACGCCGACGCAGGGCGGCCACTATCTCGCCGACGTGATCGCCGGGATCGTGTGCGGCGCGCTGTCGATCGCCGCGGTGCGTCGCTGGATGGGCGGTCGACGCGCGATCGAGGCGGCCGGACCGCACGCGGCAAGCCCGACCTGATCGCGCGACGCCAGAGTCGCAAGTTCCCCTTGCGTGCCGGCGGGCCCGGTTCCTCGCCGTCGCCGAACCGCCGTCCTCCTCGCGGCCGCTCCGGCGGAATCCCGCTGCCGATGTCCTGCTTCAGCCTTGGTTTCGCGCGCCGTTAACAATGGGCGACGGCACGCGCCTTTTGCGTCGTCGCCGTTTCCCGTCGATTCAAGGTCCCATGAAGCTGAGCTACAAGATTCCCCTCGCATTCGCCATCGCGCTGCTGCTGATGTTCTGCGGCGCGCTGTACGGCATCCGCATCCTCAATCGCTCGATCGATACGTTCGCGAACGACGTGCAGACCCGGGTCGCCGACGAGCGGCTCGTGTCGGCGACGCTCGTGCAGTTCAAGCTGCAGGTCCAGGAATGGAAGGACACGCTGCTGCGCGGCAAGCAGCCCGACAAGCTCGACAAGTACTGGCAGGCATTCCAGACGCGCGAGCGCACGGTCGATACGCTCGCCGCGCAGCTCGTGAACCAGTTGCCGCCCGGCGAGAGCCGTACGCTCGTCGAGCAGTTCATGCGCGCGCATGCCGCGATGGGTGACGGCTATCGGCGCGGGTTCGACGCATTCAAGGCCGCTGGCTTCGAGCCGACGGCCGGAGATGCGGCCGTCGCGGGCGTCGACCGTGCACCCGCCGCGCTGCTCGAGCGCGCGGCGAAGGCGATTGCCGACGAGAGCGCCGCCGTGTCGGCGCAAGCGAGCCGCGATGCGAGCCACGCCACCGCGGCGAGCGTCGTGCTGATGCTGATCGTACTCGGCATCGCGATGATCGGTGCGTTCCTGTTCAGCCGCGCGATCCTGCGGCCGCTCGATCGCGCCGTGGCCTGTGCGCAGGCGGTGGCGGGTGGCGACCTGACGCGCGATGTCGACGCGGCAGGTCGTGACGAAATCGCCGATCTGCTGCGGGCGTTGCGGACGATGCAGGCAAGCCTGTCGGGCGTCGTGCTCGAGGTACGGACGCATGCCGAAGCCGTCGCGACCGCGAGCGCGCAGATCGCGGCGGGCAATCATGACCTGTCGTCGCGCACCGAGGCGCAGGCTGCGTCGCTCGAGGAAACCGCCGCCAGCATGACCGAGCTGACGGGTATCGTGCGTCAGTCGGCCGAGCACGCGCAGCACGCGGCGCAACTGGCGCGCGACGCGTCGGACATCGCGTCCGCGGGCGGCGGCGTGATGACCGACGCCGTCGACACGATGGGCGGGATCGCCGCCAGCGCGGCGAAGGTCGGCGAGATCATCGCGGTCATCGACGGCATCGCGTTCCAGACCAACATCCTCGCGCTGAACGCGGCCGTCGAGGCGGCGCGCGCGGGGGAGCAGGGGCGTGGCTTCGCGGTCGTCGCGTCGGAGGTGCGCACGCTCGCGCAGCGCAGCGCGGCCGCCGCGAAGGAGATCAAGGCGCTGATCGAGCAATCGACGCGGCGGGTCGACGAGGGCGCCGTGCTGATCGCGCGCGCGGGCGAATCGATCCACGAGATCGTCGGCGCGGTGCAGCGGGTCACGTCGATCGTCGGCGAGATTTCGTCCGCATCGCAGGAGCAGAGTGGCGGGATCCAGCAGGTGAACGTCGCGGTCACGCAGATGGACGAGGCGACGCAGCGCAACGCGGCGCTGGTCGAACAGGCGTCGGCCGCGACGCAGGCGCTGGCCGAGCAGGCGAGCGCGCTGCGGCACGCGGTCGCCGTGTTCAGGCTGCCGCAGGCCGCGTGACGACATCGCAGACCGCGACCACACCGTCGAGCATCACGCCGCGGCCGAATACTGTGCGAGCACGCGCGCGCGGATCGACGGCTTGATGTTGGACTGCGCCATGTCTCCGCCGTAATGCGCGACGACACGCGGATTCATCACGCGATACCAGAGCGGCGGCACATACGCGAACAGGATCATCGTCGCGTAGCCGGCCGGCAGTTGCGGCGAGTCGTCGAAGTGGCGCAGCGCCTGGTATGAGCGTGTCGGGTTCGCGTGATGGTCGGCGTGCCGCTGCAACTGATACAGGAACAGGTTGGTGACGACGTGATTGCTGTTCCACGAATGCTGCGGCGTGCAGCGTTCGTAGCGGCCGCTCGGCAGCTTGCGGCGGCCGAGCCCGTAGTGTTCGACGTAGTTGACGACTTCGAGCAGCGACGCACCGTACACGGCCTGGATCACGAGGAACGGAATCACGACCTTGCCGGCCATCGCGATCGCGATGGCCCACACGACGACGGTCATCGCCCACGCATGCAGCACCTCGTTGCGCCAGGTCCACGGCGAATGCCCGAGGCGCTCGAGGCGCGCCGTCTCGAGCCGCCAGGCCGAGCGGATGCTGCCGGTCACGGTGCGCGGCAGGAACGCCCAGAACGATTCGCCGTAGCGCGCGCTCGCCGGATCCTCGGCCGTCGCGACGCGCACGTGATGGCCGCGATTGTGCTCGACGAAGAAATGTCCGTACGCGACCGGCGCGAGCGTGACTTTCGCGAGCCAGCGCTCGAAGCGGTTGGTCTTGTGCCCGAGTTCGTGCGCGGTGTTGATCGAGATGCCCGTCGCGGCGCCGAGCGACAGCGCGAAGCCGACGTAGTCGTACCACGCGAGCGCATGCGTGCCGACGATCCACACGCACATGAAGAACGCGATGTATTCGACCAGCGTCGCGAGATAGACGATGTAGCGGTAGTAGCGCTCGCGTTCGAGGTGCGGGACGACGGCTTCGGGCGGATTGTCGCGATCGTCGCCGATCAGCGTATCGAGGACCGGGATCACGCCGAACGCGAACAGCGGGCCGAACCACCAGAACACGTGAAGGCCCGTCGACAGTGCGAGCTGGGCCGAGAGGATCGGCAGCGTGATCGTCACCGCGCCGAGCAGCCATAGATAACGTTTGCCATCCGACCAGCCCGAGGCCGATGCGTCGGTCATTGCCATTGTCTCCCTCCTTGTTTTGGCCGGCTCCCGCGTGTGCGGGCGCGGCGGCCGGGTGACGCGTTCGTCGTCGTTCGAATCGTCGCGGATCAGCGGCACGACGCGCGGCCCGGATCGTTGGTCCGGTTGTGCCATTTATACGACCGTCGCGCACGCTTTCCAAACCCTCGCGTTAGGCGTGCAACTCCAAACGGCGGACCGTGCATGACACCGGTCGGGAAGGGCCGGCATGGGGTGATTGAAACAGGCGGGCGCGGGCCGATTCCCTTGCGCGGCCTGCGTTCTTGTCAGATGAATGCTCGGCGCGACGCACGCGTGCATTCGGCGGCGAAGTTCGCAACGAATGTTGCGGCGCAGCAGGCGCGGCGCGAAGCCGCCCGGCGGCGCGGTTCGTCTGGATACATATGTAACGAACCATTACGGCCTCGACGACGAAATGCAGGACCCTCGCCGCATGAGCGCCATGCATGACAAGGCGAGCGAGGCGACGCCTCCGGTCTCGCAGTGCGGGCCGTATGCGTCGCCGCACGTCGACGCATCGATGCTGCACCTGCACACCGGCGTGTGCGCGACATCGATTGCCTTTCGATCGGCGCTGCCATTTGAAAATTACGATTTGACTCATGCCCCGCTTTCGGTTGAAGCTAATAGCTTGCTGTCCGAAGGGGGCTGTGCCTGCATGAGTTCGACCTTGACCGTTCGTCGTATCGCTGCCGACCAAGGCCGCGTGTATCGCGAACTCCGCGCCGCATCGCTGCGCGAGCCCTACGCGCCCGGGGAAGCGCCGGAGGCCGAATTGCTGAACGTCGATTCCGACGCGGCGGCGGCCGTCGCCGCGCTGCGTGCCGCGTCCGACGAGTCGACGACTTTCCTGCTGTATACCGAAGGCCATCCGGCCGGCATGATCGGCGCGTATTTCGACAATACGCCCGAGCGGCGCGCGTTCGTCAGCGAGCTGTGGGTCGCGCACGCGGTCCGCCACCTGCGCGGCGGCGTGCTGTTGCTCGAAACGGCCACTGCGTGGCTGGCCGAACGCGGTGCGCAGGACGTCTACGCATGGATCGCCGATGCGAACCGCAACGCGATCCGTTTCTACGAACGCGCGGGTTTCGGCAACACGGGCGAGCATGCGCCGATCGCGCGGATGCCCGGCGCGATGAAGTCGTTGTTCGTGTCGCACGTCAACACGCCCTGACGCATGAATGCGCGGGCCGCACGGTGCGATGAATACCCGGCCGCCCGTCCGATTGCCCGCCTGCCGGTTGCGCGTTCGCCGCGACCGTCGCCACCCGGTTCCCCAAAAATAATGGCCGCGCGCGTGGACGCCTGTAAAATACGCAAAAATTTTTTGCAGAGTGTCCATGTCGCTTAAAAAATCGCCATTCTTCGAGCTGCGCAGCGGATCGGTCGATACGTTGCTGTTCACCGTGAAGACGACCGATCTCGATGCGTTGCGTACCGAACTGGTCAAGCGCTTCGAAGCGACTCCCGAGTTTTTTGCCGATGATGTCGTCGCGATCGACGTCCGCCGCCTCGCGGACGGCGAACGCGTCGCGCTTGCCGACATCCGCCAGATGCTGAACGATGTGCGGATGCGCCCGGTGGGCGTCGTCGCGCTCGCCACGCAGGGCTGGGCGGCGGAAGCCGGCCTGCCGTTGCTCGAGGCGCGCGACCGCCGCGTGTCGACGGCGAAGCCGGCCGAGGAAGCGGAGCCGGCGCCTGTCGCGGCCCCGGCCGCTGCCGCGGCAGCCGAACCGGCACCGGAACCCGCGCCGACGCCGGTTGCGGCGGGCGGCCAGACGCTGGTGATCGATCGGCCGCTGCGTTCGGGGCAGCAGATTTACGCGAAAGGAGACCTCGTGGTGCTTGCGCCGGTCAGTCACGGCGCCGAGATCATCGCGGAAGGCAACATCCACATCTACGCGCCGTTGCGCGGCCGCGCACTCGCGGGCGTGCACGGCAATCACGACGCGCGCATTTTCTGCACGTGTCTGGAGCCGGAACTGATTTCGATCGCGGGTATCTATCGAACGACCGAGAACCCGTTGCCCGCCGACATACTGGGCAAATCGGTGCAGATCCGGCTCGAAGAGGAAAAACTGATGATCGAACCGCTGCGCCTGACGTGATTCACGCGGCACGCTCCGGATCGATCGGCTCTCATTGACGAACACAGGGTATTGGGTAAATGGCAAAAATCATCGTGGTGACTTCGGGCAAGGGCGGCGTAGGCAAGACGACGACCAGCGCGAGCTTCGCGTCCGGCCTCGCGCTGCGCGGCCACAAGACGGCCGTGATCGACTTCGACGTCGGCCTGCGCAACCTCGATCTCATCATGGGCTGCGAGCGTCGCGTGGTGTATGACCTGGTCAACGTGATCCAGGGCGAAGCGAACCTGAACCAGGCGCTGATCAAGGACAAGAAGTGCGAGAACCTGTTCATCCTGCCGGCGTCGCAGACGCGCGACAAGGATGCGCTCACGCGTGACGGCGTCGAGAAGGTGCTGAACGACCTGGTCGCGATGGACTTCGAATACATCGTCTGCGATTCGCCGGCCGGCATCGAGGCGGGCGCGCTGCACGCGATGTACTTCGCGGACGAAGCGCTGATCGTCACGAACCCGGAAGTGTCGTCGGTGCGCGACTCGGACCGCATTCTCGGCATCCTGTCGTCGAAGACGAAGCGCGCGGCCGAAGGCAAGGATCCGATCAAGGAACACCTGCTGATCACGCGCTACAGCCCGAAGCGCGTGAGCGAAGGCGAAATGCTGTCGCTCGAGGACATCAGCGAGATCCTGCGCATCAAGCTGATCGGCGTGGTGCCGGAATCGGAAGCCGTGCTGCACGCATCGAACCAGGGTCTGCCGGCGGTGCATATCGACGGCACCGACGTTGCGGAAGCGTACAAGGACGTCGTCGCTCGTTTCCTCGGCGAGGACAAGCCGCTGCGCTTCACCGATTATCAGAAGCCGGGCCTGCTGCAGCGCCTCTTCGGCAGCAAGTAACGGAGGCCGCCCATGTCCATCCTTTCGTTTCTCCTCGGCGAGAAGAAGAAGTCCGCATCGGTCGCGAAGGAGCGCCTGCAGCTCATCATCGCGCACGAGCGGGTCGGCGGCCGGCCGCCGGCCGATTACCTGCCGGCGCTGCAGAAGGAGCTGGTCGCGGTCATCTCGAAGTACGTCCATATTTCGAACGATGACATCCGCGTGAGCCTCGAGCGCCAGGACGATCTCGAGGTCCTCGAAGTGAAGATCGAGATCCCGCAAGCCTGACGCTTGCCTGTCCCCCCGCACGGCGGCGCATGCCGTCGTGCGCGTCTTACGCCCTGTTGCACTTTCGGGCTCGCCGTAACACGGCGCCTGTCGGCCGCCGATCGACCTCCCGCATTGAACGAATACGCTCGCGTCATTTGTCAATCAGGAGGTTGTAATGGCTGTCTCTACCGTTCGACGTCGTATCGTTTCGCTCGCGCTGTTCGCCGCGGGCCTGTCAGCCATCGCCGCGCCGCTTGCCGCACGCGCGGACGAAATTCTCGTCGGTGCGCCGGTGATGGTGCAGTCGGGCCGGATGGTCGTCGCCGAACCGGTGACGGCGCCCGTCGAGGAAATCGTCGTCGTCGCGCCGAACGCGCCGCCGCCCGTGCGCTACGAGGTCGTGCCCGACGCGCGCGTCGGCTACGTGTGGGAGCGCGGGCACTGGCGCTGGGATCACGGCCGCTACGTCTGGATCGGCGGTCACTGGGAAGCCGAGCGCATCGGCATGCACTGGGTGCCGGGCCACTGGGATCAGCGTGGCCCGAACTGGTTCTGGAACCGCGGCCACTGGGCTTGACGGAGGCATGCGATGAAACGAACCGCCATTGCCATCGCGCTCGTCGCGATCACGCTCGCCGGCTGTATCGTCGTGCCGGCGCGTCCCGTCTACTATCGGCCGGCGCCGGTGGTGATCTACTGAGGGTCACGCGGGCCCGTCCGCGCCGGGCCGCTCGCACCGGATGCGGATGGGTCGGGCTCGTGCGGCGTCGCCGGCGTGTGCGTGGCGACGTTGCCGGCCACTGGGGCCTCCGGCTCGCCAGCGTCCCGCTCGCGCAGGGTGTCGAGCGGATCGGCGGGCGCGGCGGCTGCATCCTGCGGCTCGACGACACCGGCCGCAGCCGCCGGTGCCGCGGCGGGTTCGGCGGTGGCGGCGGGCGGCGCGAGATAGCGTTCGGCGAGTGTTTCGTAGAGCGGCGGCGCGAAGAAGCGCGCCATGCGGCTCGATACCAGCGCGGTCGCCATCAGCGAAATCACGAGCGCGTGACCGTTGATCATCTCCATCACGATCACGAACGACGTGATCGGCGACTGCGTGACCGCCGCGAGGTAGCCGACCATCGCGAGCGCGATCAGCATCGGCAGGCTCATGTCGCCGAACACGATGTGCAGCAGGTTGCCGAACCCGGCGCCGATCGACAGCGAAGGCGCGAAGATCCCGCCCGGGATGCCCGGCAGGTACGACGCGACCATCGACACCATCTTCAGGAACGGATAAAGCACCGACAGGCGTTCATGGCCGTCGAGCAGGCCGCGCGCCTCGGCATAGCCGCTGCCGAACGTCGTCCCGCCCGACACGAGGCCGACGACCGCGATCACGAAGCCGCACAGCGCCGCGAACGCGATCGGGCGCTCGCGATACAGGCTGAGCAGGCGCGCGGGCAGCCAGCGGCCCGTATTGAGCAGCAGCCAGCTGAAAAGGCCGCCCGCGATGCCCGTCACGATCGCGGTGACGAGCACGGCGACGGCCAGCATCTTCGGAAAATGCTGGCCGGCGTCGATCGTGCCGAAGTACGTGTAATTGCCGTTCAAGCCCAATGCGACGACACCGGCGAGGATGATCGCGGTGATCAGCACGCCGCTTGCGCGGGCGGAGAAGCTGCGGGTCAGCTCCTCGATCGCGAACACGATCCCGGCGAGCGGTGTGTTGAACGCGGCCGACAGGCCGGCCGCCGCGCCGGCGAGCACGAGCTGCCGTTCGATCTGCGCGTTCGAGCGCGGGTAGAAGCGCCGCAGGTTGAACATCAGCGCCGCGCCGACCTGCACGGTCGGGCCTTCGCGGCCGATCGTGAAGCCGCCGAGGATCCCCAGGAACGAGATCAGGACCTTGCCGAACAGGATGCGCAGCGTCAGCAGCCGCGCACCGAATGCGCTCGGGCTCGCGTGCAGTGTCGCGATGACCTGCGGGATCCCGCTGCCCTCGGCACCGCGGAAGAAGCGGCGCGTGAGCCATGCCGACGCCGCGGCGATCGACGGCGTCAGCAGCAGCGGCAGCCATGTGGCGTGGTCGCGCATCGTGCGGAATGTGTCGTAGCCCCAGTCGATCAGTCGCGCGTACAGCACCGCCGCGAGGCCGACGGCGATCGCGCCGAGCCAGAACACGCCATACTGGCGCCAGATCCGCAGCGACCGGCGGGTGAGAGCAGGAAACAGTGCGGGAAGGGGAGGGCGTTGCATCGGCAGCGGGCCGGAAGAGCAAAGAACGCATTATAAAAAGAACCCGATGCGGCCGGGGCTCGACAAATATTCACAAGAACGTCGCATTTTGTTGCAAATGTAATGTCGGCGTAATGTCTGCGCACCGCAAGCGTCGTTAGCATGGCGCAATGGCCAGCCATTCCTCATAACGAACGTGAAACGCATCCTCATCGTGAAAGTGACGTCGCTCGGCGACGTCGTCCAGACGCTGCCCGTCGTCGCGGACCTCCATCGCGCCTTCCCGGGCGTGACGGTCGATTGGGCCGTGGACGAATCGTGCGCGGAGGTCGTGCGCTGGCATCCGGGCGTGAGCGAGGTGCTCTGCGCGCCGCTGCGGCGGTTCAAGAAGCTGCGCAACGGTGGCGACCTGAAGGCGATCTCCGCGTCGATCGGCGCGCTGCGCGCGCACCGCTACGACGCCGTCATCGACCTGCACGGCGTCTACAAGAGCGCGATCATCTCGGCACTCGCGCGCGCCGCGCGCCGTGTCGGCTATCAGACCCAGGATCTCGGCGAGACGGGCGCCCGTTTCGCGTACTCGCATCGCTTCGGCCCGCGGCCGGACTGCGACGCGTGGCACGGAATGCGCGTGAGCGCCGGCGAGGCGCTGGGCTATGTCCCCGAAGGCATCGCCACGTACGGGATCGTCCCGCCCCAGGATGCGAACCTGCCGCCCGCCGTGACCGACGGCGCACCGTTCATGCTGCTGTTCCACGCGACGTCCAACCCCGACAAGAAATGGCCGGCCGACGACTGGGCCGCGCTGGCCATCCGGATGATGGCGCGCGGCGTGCGCGTGCTGTTGCCGTGGGGATCGGCCGCCGAGCACGACGATGCGAAGGACATTGCCGCCCGCGCGCCGGGCGCGATCGTGCTGCCGGCGATGTCGGTGCGCGAACTGGGCGCGGCCATCGGCCGGGCTGCGCTCGTGGTGGGGGTCGATACCGGGTTCGTGCACATGGCGCACGCGCTGCAGCGGCCGACCGTGATGATTTTCGTCGCGACCTCGCGCCACCATTGCGGCATCGGCGGCGCACCGAATGCACTGTCGATCGGCGAGCCCGGTGTGCCGCCGTCGGTGGCGCAGGCACTCGATGCAATCGATGCGGTCGGGCCGGCCTACGACGCGCAGCGCGAGCGGCTGACGGCCTAGCCTGCACAGGCCCGGCTTTCGGTGTGAACAGGCCCCGGGGAAACGGAGCCGATCGGTTCAGGCGAGCAGCGCTTCGACCGTGATCACCGCGGCGACGGCGGCCAGGTTGGCGAGCAACGCCTCGAACAGGAGGCCGCGCCAGGTTTTCGGCCGGAAGCGTGCCGCGAGCAGCAGGGCGCCACCCAGCGCGAGCGCCAGGATCAGCACGAGGTCGGCGTTGTTGAGGTGGATGTTCATCGCGGCGGCTCCTTCGGGGATCCGGGGGTGCACGACGGCGCCCCCGGATCGAGTATAGGCAGCGCCGCCCGCCGAACAACCCGGGGCGCCCCGGAGGCTCAGACGAGCGATGCGTCGCGGGTTTCGCGCATCAGCAGCACGCCGATCAGGCTGATCGCCGCCGCGACCGACACATAGCCGCCAACCCACGACAGGCCGCCGCGCGCGGCGAGCAGCTGCGCGATGTACGGCGCGATCGACGCGCCGAGGATCCCGCCGAGGTTGTACGCGACGCCCGCGCCCGTATAGCGGACGTTGGTCGGGAACAACTCGGGCAGCAGCGCGCCCATCGGCGCGAACGTCACGCCCATCAGGAACAGCTCGAGCGTCAGGAACAGCGCGACGAGCGGCATCGAGCCGCTGCCGAGCAGCGGCTCCATCGCGAAGCCGGACAGCAGTGCGGCGATCGCGCCGACGGCCAGCACCGGCTTGCGGCCGAAGCGATCCGACGCCCACGCCGACAGCGGCGTCGCGAGCCCCATGAACACGACAGCGAAGCACAGCAGGCCGAGAAAGCTCTGGCGCGGAATATGCAGCGTCGACACGCCGTACGACAGTGAAAACACCGTCGAGATATAGAACAGCGTGTAGCAGACCACCATCGCGAGCGCGCCGAGCAACGTGGGCTGCCAGTGTTGCGAGACGAGCGTCGCGACCGGCACGCGCACGCGTTCGTTGCGGTCGAGTGCGGCCTGGAACGCCGGCGTCTCGGTGATCTTCAGCCGCACGTACAGGCCGAGCGCGACGAGCACCGCACTGACGAGGAACGGGATGCGCCAGCCCCAGCTGCGGAATTGTTCGTCGGACAGCGACAGCGCGAGTGCGAAGAACAGCCCGTTCGACATCAGGAAGCCCACCGACGGGCCCAGTTGCGGGAACATCCCGAACCAGCCGCGCTTGCCTTGCGGCGCGTGCTCGGTCGCGAGCAGCGCCGCGCCGCCCCATTCGCCGCCGAGGCCGATGCCCTGGCCGAAGCGCAGCACGCACAGCAGCACCGGCGCGAGCGTGCCGATCGTGTCGTAGCCGGGCACGAAGCCGATCGCGGTAGTGGACACGCCCATGACGAGCAACGACGCGACGAGCGTCGACTTGCGGCCGATGCGGTCGCCGAAGTGGCCGAACAGGAACGAGCCGATCGGCCGCGCGATGAACGCGATGCCGAACGTGACGAATGCGGATAGCGCCTGCGCGGTCGCGGAGCCGTGGGGAAAGAACACGGGGCCGATGACGAGCGCCGCGGCGGTCGCGTACACGTAGAAGTCGTAGAACTCGATCGCGGTGCCGATGAAGCTCGCGAACACGATGCGCCGGTGGCTGACGGCGCCGGCCGAACCGGTTGCGTGTGCAACGGCCGGGGGAGATGCGGACATGGATGTCTCCGTTTTGTCGTTGGGGCATTCGACTGAGCGTGCGCTCGGGCAGGCAGGTGGACACCTGCCGGGAGAGCGCAGCCGGGCGGATGATGCGGTAGCGGCGTGGACGCGCGTCGTGGCGCGGACGTCACCCGCCGGTCGACGATGGAGACGGATAGGCCGCCGCCGCCCTGTGCCGGCATGGTCGGCTCGCATGCCGGGTGCGGCGCGCGAACGCGCGCGCGGGAGGGTGGCCGCGCGATTGCGGAAAATTATAGCCAGCGCCGCGACATAGCGGCAATCGCGGGCGGGCGCGGGCTCAGTCGATCGATTGCGCCTGTGCGGATGCAGTGCTTTGCAGCTGGAAATGGCCGTCGTCGTTGAACAGCCAGCCTTCCATCATCTCGAGCCGGCCATTGCCGTCCAGCAGTTTCGACGGCGGTGGCGGCAGCGGTGCCGAGCGGCGCAGCGACGCGAGCGCGAGCCCTTCCGCTTCGCTGTCGCCGTTGCTGCGATAGACGGACGCGTTGACGAGGCGGCCGCTGCCATCGACGGTGTACGCGACGACGACGAGCGAGCGCAGCATCGCCTGCGGCGTCCCGTGCGAGACGCCGGACGGATTGTGCTCCGTCACGCAGCGCGCGACTTCCACGCGATATTGGTCGCGATTCGCGCTGCGGATGACGGACGGGATCGTCAGCACCGAGTGCAGCGACGGCGGCGGCGTGATCGTGCACGCGGCAAGCAACGAGGCGGCGACCAGCGCGGCAATACGCAGCCGGCTGGCGCATGAGAGGGGAAGAGGGGACATGGCGGAGTGCCGGAGGGTGACTATAAAAAAATGATAGGCGTCCCGGCGCGACCTGTTATCGGGAGAAACGCATAGTGGGCGAAGCGCGACCTGGCGATTCGCGAGGGATGGCGATTGGCGGGCCGACCGGCATGCGTCGCGATGTGACGTGACATGTGACGGCGCGGGCGCGATATGTGCTCGCGCATCGTGCGCCGTGGGGGGGCGGTGGGCGTGGCCCGACCGGCCCGCTCAGTAGCCGTGCGTGACGAGCGACAGAACGGACAGGTCCGGATGCGTGCCGTCGATGATGCTCTTGCCGATGTGCACGGCTTCCCGAACCGCTTCGTCGACGCTCGCGAAGCTTTCCTCGCCGTCGGCGTGGAAGGGCACCGCATGATCGGGCAGCGCGGGATTCACGCCGGGATGGCAGACATAGCCGGTGTAGGTGTAACGCGTGTCACTGCCGGGAGCGAGGCCCGGCACCACATGGATCTCGAAGCCTTCGTAATCGACGTGATCCGTCGCTGTCGACAGTTCGGTCATGGCGGTCTCCGTGGGCCGCTCGCACGGATGGCGCGGGCGGCATCGAGTTGCGGCGGCGGTCGTGTCGCCGTGCTGATCGAATTCTAGGCGATGGCGGCCCGGCTCGTGAGGCGCGCGCGTCGTCGGCTGCCACGGCGGGCGTGCCGTGTCGCGCGTTACCGCGTGCAGCGCGCGTCCTTGCGCTGCACCACGAGGATCACGGGATACTTCTCGCCGTGCTCGAGTTCCACCGGCGCGACGACCGTCAGCGTCGCCGGGTCGGAATCGTCGTACACGCTGACCTGTTCATTGCGGATATAGGTCACGCCGGTGCAGTTCGATGCGCGCCCATCGTCCGACACCTTGCACTGGATCTCGTTTTCCTTCAGGTAGTTGTACGGCGTCGGGCTCGCGAGATATTCGCGCAGGCTGCGCGGCGAGCCGCCGACGCCCTTCACGTACGCGATCGCGCACGACGGCGTTTGTGCGTCCGTGCCGGAGGCGGAATCGGCGGCCGCCGCGTGCGTGCCGACGGCGGCCAGCAGGGCGACGAGCGACGAGGCGATGAAGGGCTTCATGACGTGGTTTCCCGTTTCGCGAATCGGAGCGCCGGATTGTAACGGCATCGCGCGAGATGCGTCGGCCCGTTGTGCGGGCACCGTGCGTGGCGCGCGGCGGACAAACAAAAACCCCGTCATTCGATGAATGGACGGGGTTTGGCGAACTTCCTGGCGGAAGCGGTGAGATTCGAACTCACGGACAGTTTCCCGTCGCCGGTTTTCAAGACCGGTGCCTTAAACCGCTCGGCCACGCTTCCACACGAGGCAGCATTGTAACCGAAATGCCGCCTCGTTCCGCCTCAATCGTCGCGCAGGAACAATTCCTGCAAGTCGTTGAGGAAACGTTGACCAAGCGGTGTCGGCGCGATCTGCGCAAAATCGCGCGTGATCAGTCCGCGCTGCTCCGCTTCCTTGAGTGCCGGCTCGATCGTGCCGATCGGCAAGCCCGTGCGTTCGACGAAGCTGTGCACGGGGAAGCCCTCGACGAGCCGCAGCGTGTTCAGCATGAACTCGAACGGCAGGTCGCGCGCACCGACTTCACGTTCCTCCTGAACCGGCGTGCCGGCCATCGCCTGTTCGACGAAGGTGGCCGGATGCTTGTAGCGTGCCTGCCGCAGGATCCGGTTCGGGAACGACAGCTTCGTGTGCGCGCCCGCGCCGATCCCGAGATAGTCGCCGAAGCGCCAGTAGTTCAGGTTGTGCTTGCACTGATGATTCGGCTTCGCGTAAGCGGACACTTCGTAGCGGTCGTAACCGGCCTCGGCCGTGCGCGCGTGGATCCATTCCTGCATGTCGGCCGACGCGTCGTCGTCGGGCACTGCGGGCGGAAACTTCGCGAACAGCGTGTTCGGTTCCAGCGTCAGGTGATACAGCGACAGATGCGGCGGCGCGAACGACAGCGCGGTCTCGATGTCGGTCCGGCATTCGTCGAGCGTCTGGTTCGGCAGCGCGAACATCAGGTCGAGGTTGAAGTTGTCGAACGTCTTCGCGGCGATCTCGACGGCCGCGCGCGCCTGCGCGGTGTCGTGAATGCGGCCGAGCGCCTTCAGATGGCCTTCGTTGAAGCTCTGGATGCCGACCGACAGGCGGTTCACGCCGCTCGCGCGGAACTGCGCGAACTTCGCGGCCTCGAACGTGCCCGGGTTTGCCTCGAGCGTGATCTCGGCGTCGGCATCGAGCGGCAGCAGCGCGCGCACGTCGGACAGCAGCCGGTCGAGACCGGCCGCGGACAGCAGGCTCGGCGTGCCGCCGCCGATGAACACCGTATGCACCTGCCGGCCCCAGACGAGCGGCAGCGCCTGTTCGAGATCGGCGCGCAGCGCGTCGAGGTATTCGGTTTCCGGAAACCGCTCGCCCTTCCACTCGTGCGAGTTGAAATCGCAGTACGGGCACTTGCGCACGCACCACGGAAAATGCACGTACAGCGCGAGCGGCGGCAGCGACGTGAGCCGTACCTGCCCGGGCGACGTGAAGGCCGCGACGACGCGCGCGCCGGTTTCCGCCGCCTGGCTCATGCGGCCTCCGGTTGCGAATGCGTGACGAAGACGATCATGCCGGTTCCTCCGCGAGCCGCGCGAGCAGTGCCTTCAGCGCGAGCGCGCGATGGCTGTGCGTGTTCTTCACGGCCGGCTCGAGTTCGGCTGCCGTCGCGCCGAGCGACGGCAGGTGGAAATACGGGTCGTAGCCGAATCCGTGCTCGCCGCGCGGCGTGTCGACGATCTCGCCCGCCCAGCGACCTTCGGCGAACAGCGGCTCGGGATCGTCCGCGTGGCGCACCAGCGCGAGCACGCAGCAATAGTATGCGCGCCGGTCGGCGACGCCGCGCAACTGCTCGACGAGGTACGCATTGTTCGCCGCGTCGCCCTTGTCGCCGCCCGCGCGCTGCGCGTAGCGCGCCGAATAGACGCCCGGCGCGCCGCGCAGCGCGCGCACGCACAGGCCGGAATCGTCGGCGATCGCCGGCAGGCCGGTGAGCCGCGACGCGTGGCGCGCCTTCGTCAGCGCGTTCTCGATGAACGTGCCGAACGGCTCTTCCGCCTCCGGCACGGCCAGGTCGCCCTGCGGCACGATCTCGATGCCGACCGTCGAGAACAGCGCGGTGAACTCGCGCAGCTTGCCGGCGTTGTTCGACGCTAGCACGATGCGCGACAGCGGCGCGAGGGTGCGATCGTCAGACATGGCCGGCGCCCAGCACGTCCTTCTGCAACTGCACGAGCTGGCCGATCCCGCTTTGCGCGAGGTCGAGCAGCGCGTTCATCTCGGCGCGCGAGAACGGCACGCCTTCGGCAGTGCCCTGGACTTCGACGAAGCCGCCGGCGCCCGTCATCACGACGTTCATGTCGGTGTCGCAGCGCGAATCTTCCGCGTAGTCGAGATCGAGCACGGGCGCGCCTTCGTACACGCCGACCGAGATCGCGGCGACGTGGTCGGTGATCGGCGAGCGCGCGAGCTTGCCGGCCGCGATCAGCTTCGACACGGCGTCGTGCGCGGCGACGAAGGCGCCGGTGATGCTGGCCGTGCGCGTGCCGCCGTCGGCCTGGATCACGTCGCAGTCGATGTGGATCGTGCGCGGGCCGAGCGCTTCGAGATCGAACACCGCGCGCAGCGCGCGGCCGATCAGGCGCTGAATTTCCTGCGTGCGGCCCGTCTGCTTGCCGCGCGCGGCTTCACGGTCGCTGCGCGTGTGCGTCGCGCGCGGCAGCATCCCGTATTCCGCCGTCAGCCAGCCCTGGCCGCGATCGCGCAGGAATTCGGGCACGCGTTCGGCGACGCTCGCGGTGCAGATCACCTTGGTATCGCCGAATTCGACGAGTACCGAGCCTTCGGCGTGTTTCGTGTAATGGCGCGTGAGGGCGACCTTGCGCAGTTCGTCGGCGCGGCGGCCGCTCGGGCGGGACAGGGAAGACGTCATGGGGGAATCGTGGACGGAAGAGGAAACCCCGATTTTAGCGCCGAACGGCAGCCTTGCCCGGCGGGGTGGGGCGCAAAAATGGGATAATGCGCGCTTCCCGCCCCGCGCCTTGCAATGCGCCGGGCGCCTCGACATATTCCCGCCCGAGAAGGGCACCCAGACGGCGAGACGAACCATGATCTACAGCATGACGGGCTATGCGAGCGCGACGCGCGAACTCGCGACGGCTACCGGCAACGGCGGCACCAGCGTGTCGGTCGAACTGCGCACCGTGAACTCGCGCTTCCTCGACCTGAATTTCCGCATGCCGGACGACGTGCGCGCGTGCGAGCCCGCGCTGCGCGAAATGCTGATGAACAAGCTGTCGCGCGGCAAGGTCGACGTGCGCATCAACCTGCAGCGCGGCGAGCAGAGCATCGGCGCCGGCGCGCTGAACCAGACGGCCCTCGGCCAGCTTGCCGAGCTCGAGCGCTCGGTGCTCGATTCGTTCCCGGGCGTCGGCCGCCTGCGCGCGGGCGAGATCCTGCGCTGGCCGGGCGTGCTCGCCGAGAGCGGCGTGTCGGCGGAAGCGATCCGCGACGCAGTGCTCGCGTGCGGGAAAGAGGCGATCGGCGAGCTCGTCGTCGTGCGTTCGCGCGAAGGCGCGCAGCTGGCGACGATGCTGCTGTCGAACGTCACCGAAATGGAAGCGATCGTCGCGCGCATCACGCCGCTCGTGCCGGAGCTGATCGCGAAGCATCAGCAGAAGATCGTCGAGCGGCTGCAGGAAGCGCTCGGCCTCGCGGCGCCCGAAGGCAGCGCGCCGATCGTCACGCGCGAGGAAGCCGCGGAACGCATTCGTCAGGAAGTGACGATGTACGGCATCCGGATCGACATCGCGGAAGAACTGTCGCGACTCACCGCGCACCTGAACGAAACGCGTCACGTGATCGAGAAGGGCGGCCGCGTCGGCAAGCGTCTCGACTTCATGATGCAGGAACTGAATCGAGAAGCAAACACGCTCGGCTCGAAGGCGGCGGCAAAGGAACTGGCCGACGCATCGATGGCGCTCAAGCTGTTGATCGAGCAGATGCGTGAGCAAGTGCAAAACCTGGAGTAACGCAACATGACCCATCCCACTCACGACGGCCACGCATCGCATGCGCTGCACGGCGGCGTCTATCCCGGCAACCTGTTCATGGTCATCGCGCCGTCGGGCGCCGGCAAGTCGACGCTCGTGAACGCGCTGCTGTCGAAGGACAGCGACATCTGCCTGTCGATTTCGTACACGACGCGCAAGCCGCGCCCGGGCGAGCAGGACGGCCAGCACTACCACTTCACGACCGTCGAGGATTTCCGCACGCGCCACGCCGCGCACGAATTCCTCGAAAGCGCGGAGGTGCACGGCAACTATTACGGTACGTCGCGCGTCTGGATCGAGGAGCAGATGATGAACGGGCACGACGTGCTGCTCGAGATCGACTGGCAGGGCGCGCAGCAGGTGAAGAAGCAGTTCCGCAACGCGGTCGGCATCTTCATTCTGCCGCCGTCGCTCGACGCGCTCGAGGAACGTCTGAAGAAGCGCGGCCAGGACGAACCGAACGTGATCACGCGACGCCTGCTCGCGGCGGGCAGCGAGATGGCGCACGCGTCCGAAGCGGAATACGTCGTGATCAACGAGAATTTCGATTGTGCACTGGCCGAGCTCGAATGCATCGTCGCGGCGACGCGCCTGCGCTTTGCTTCGCAGTACGCGCGACATGCCGAGCTGTTCATCGAGCTCGGCATCCATTTGCCCCACGCGGAATGACGCGGGGGTAGAGGGACATAAGGTAGAATAGGGACTATATTCAGAAGGAATTACCAACATGGCTCGCATTACCGTCGAAGACTGCCTGAAGCAAATCCCCAACCGCTTCGAACTGGCGCTCGCCGCCACTTACCGCGCGCGGCAGCTCGCGCAAGGCCATACGCCGAAGATCGAGAGCCGCGACAAGCCGACCGTCGTCGCGCTGCGCGAGATCGCCGCCGGCCAGGTCGGCGTCGAGATGCTGAAGAAGGTGCCGGTGTAACGCGCATCCGGCCCGTTCCAGCCATGTAGTCCACGCGCGCAACGACTCGACCTGGAGGCGAATATGAGCACCACCCCATCGTCCGCCTCCGCGGATTCGACCACCGAAGCCACGGCCCAGTCGCCTGCGCGCCAGTACATCGACGCGGTCCTCGAACAGTCCTTCCGGCATCTGTTCGGGCCGACCGCCACTCCGGAGCAGCCGCGCAAGCACGGCGTCGTTTCGATCGCGAAACTGACGACCGCGCTTGCCGAGTATCTCCCTCCGGAAGAAATCAAAGAGGTCAAGGCGGCGTTCCACTTCAGTGACGAAGCCCACCTCGGTCAATATCGCCAGAGCGGCGAACCCTATATCACCCATCCCGTCGCCGTCGCGGAAATCTGCGCCGGCTGGAAGCTCGACGCGCAAGCCGTGATGGCCGCGCTCCTGCACGACGTGATGGAAGACCAGGGCGTGACCAAGAGCGAGCTGGCCGAACGGTTCGGCCCGAAGGTCGCCGAGCTGGTCGACGGCCTGTCGAAGCTCGACAAGATGGAGTTCCGCAGCCGCGAGGAAGCGCAGGCGGAAAACTTCCGCAAGATGCTGCTCGCGATGGCGCGCGACGTGCGGGTCATCCTCGTCAAGCTCGCCGACCGTCTGCACAACATGCGCACGCTCGGCGCGGTGCCGATGGAAAAGCGCCGCCGCGTCGCACGCGAGACGCTCGACATCTACGCGCCGATCGCGCACCGCCTCGGGTTGAACAACACGTATCGCGAGCTGCAGGACATGAGCTTCGCGAACTTCAACCCGCATCGTTACGCGACGCTCGAGAAGGCCGTGAAGGCCGCGCGCGGGAACCGCCGCGAAGTGATCAGCAAGATCCTCGAGGCCGCGCAGCGCGCGATGGGCGACGCGAAGCTCGACGCCGAGATCACCGGCCGCGAAAAGACGATCTACAGCATCTATCGCAAGATGCGCGACAAGCAGCTGTCGTTCTCGCAGGTGCTCGACGTATACGGCTTTCGCGTCGTCGTCGAGAATCCGCTCGACTGCTACACGTGCATCGGTGCGTTGCACGCGCTGTACAAGCCCGTGCCCGGCAAGTTCAAGGACTACATCGCGATCCCGAAGATCAACGGCTATCAGTCGCTGCACACGACGCTCGTCGGCCCGTTCGGCGCGCCGATCGAGTTCCAGGTGCGCACGCGCAAGATGCACGAGATCGCCGAGGCGGGCGTGGCCGCGCACTGGCTGTACAAGAACGGCGGCGCGGATCTGAACGACGTGCAGAAGCGCGCGCATCAGTGGCTGAAGTCGCTGCTCGACATCCAGAGCGAAGCCGGCGATTCGAGCGAATTCCTCGAGCACGTGAAGATCGACCTGTTCCCGGATGCGGTCTACGTGTTCACGCCGAAGTCGAAGATCATGGCGTTGCCGCGCGGCGCGACGGCGCTCGATTTCGCGTATTCGATTCACAGCGATCTCGGCAACCAGTGCGTGGCCGTGAAGATCAACAACGAGTTGCTGCCGTTGCGTACCGAGCTGAAGAGCGGCGACATCGTCGAGGTGATCACCGCGCCGTATTCGAAGCCGAACCCGGCGTGGCTCGGCTTCGTGCGCACCGGCAAGGCACGCTCGGCGATTCGTCACTACCTGAAGACGATGCGCCTGAACGAGTCGGTGCAGCTGGGCGAGCGGCTCGTCGACCAGAGTCTGAAGGGTTACGGGCTCGCGCTCGCCGATGTCGCGCCCGAGGTGTGGGAGAAGCTCGTCCAGTGGACGGGCAACAAGAGCCGCCAGGAAATCTTCGCGGACATCGGCCTCGGCCGGCGCGTCGCCGCGGTGATGGCCAAGCGCATCGAGGTGCTGATGAGCGGCCGCGATGCGGACGACGATCTGCCGAAGTCCGAGCGGCATCCCGCACACAATGCGCCGCCGGTCGTGATTACCGGCACCGAAGGGATGTCCGTGCAACTGTCGGCGTGCTGCCGGCCGATTCCGGGCGATGCGATCATGGGCTATATCGGCATCGGGCTCGGGATGGCGATTCATACGACCGATTGCCGGGTCGCGCAGCGCATCCATCGTCGCGATCCGGGCCGCTGGATCGACGTCGAGTGGGCGCCGCAGCCGGGTCGTCTGTTCGACGTCGCGGTGAAGGCGCTCGTGAAGAACACGAAGGGTATCTTCGCGCGTGTCGCGGCGGACATCACGTCGGCCGACGCGAACATCGTGCACATCGCGATGGACGAGGATCTGACGCACGAATCGACGGTGCTGCGGTTCGTGATCCAGGTCAGCGATCGCGTGCATCTCGCGAACGTGATGCGGCGCGTGCGGACCAATCCAGACGTGATGCGGATCATGCGCGAGCGCTCGACCGACGACAGCGTGCATGCGCGTCACGACGGCGGCATGCGCATCGAGCGCGAGCGGCAGGATTACTGACGTCGCGCGTGGGTTTGCGGCGGGATACGACGGCGGCCACGGGCCGCCGTTTTCGTTTGTGCCGCGGGTCGGGCGGTGTCGCGCAGCGGCAACCCGACTCGAGCCGAGCGGGCGATGGCCGAAGAGAAGAGGGGCGGAAAAGAAAAAAGGGCCTTCCCGGAGGAAGGCCCTTCTGAGGTGGCGCGGCTGGCAGGATTCGAACCCACGACCCCTTGGTTCGTAGCCAAGTACTCTATCCAACTGAGCTACAGCCGCACGCAAAAACAAAACGCTACAACATCGAACTGAAAGGGCCTTCGGTTTGGAAGGCCCCCAAAAAGGTGGCGCGGCTGGCAGGATTCGAACCCACGACCCCTTGGTTCGTAGCCAAGTACTCTATCCAACTGAGCTACAGCCGCACGCAAAAACAAAACGCTACAACATCGAACTGAAAGGGCCTTCGGTTTGGAAGGCCCTCGAAAAAGGTGGCGCGGCTGGCAGGATTCGAACCCACGACCCCTTGGTTCGTAGCCAAGTACTCTATCCAACTGAGCTACAGCCGCACGCAGAAGCGGAAGTATAGCAGGGTTGTATAAAAAGGGAAGCCTTATTCGCAAAAAATGTCACCCGATCTTGGGCGGCCGCGTTCGTGTACCCTTGATGCATCAGTCATCCATGTGTTGAATCTGCATCATGAACAAGGCGTTTGTCAAAGAGTCGGACGGCGACGACGACGATCTCGACCCGAGTCAACCCGCGATTCCGGCGGGCACGAAGAACTACATTACCCCGGCCGGCCACAAGCGGCTCAGGGACGAACTCCTGAACCTGATCGACGTCGAGCGTCCCGAGGTCGTGCGGCTGGTGTCGTGGGCCGCGTCGAACGGCGATCGGTCGGAGAACGGCGACTACATCTACGGCAAGCGGCGGTTGCGCGAGATCGACCGCCGGATCCGCTTCCTGACGAAGCGGCTCGATCTCGCCGAAGTCGTCGACGCGAGCCGGCAGGAGAATGTCGACCAGGTGTTCTTCGGCGCGACCGTCGATTACGCGACGCCGGACGGCGAGGATCACACCGTCACGATCGTGGGGATCGACGAGGTCGATCTCGATCGCGGTTGTGTCAGCTGGATCTCGCCGGTCGCGCGGGCCCTCATCAAGGCGAAGATCGGCGACACCGTCACGCTGATGACGCCGGCCGGTCCCCAGCCGATCGACGTGCTCGACGTTCGCTATCCGGCGCCGGGCGGCGCGTGAGCAGCGAGTGGTGCATCCGCGCAGTGCCGCGCCGAAACGACGAGCGCCCCGGGGTGGGGCGCTCGTCATGACGCTCCCGGCCGAAGCGCCGGGACCGATGGCGTGGCTCAGAAGCGGTGGCGCATGCCGGCCGTGACCGCGATCTGCTTGTTCGTCGACGACGCGGTGCCGAGCCCGTTGATGTTCGCGCCGACCGCCAGGCCGTCCGCATTGACCCGCTGGTACTCGCCCTGCAGATACAGGTCGGTGCGCTTCGACAGCGCATAGTCGGCCTGCAGGTTGAACTGGTGCCAGCTCGGCGTCTGGCCGTCGAGGCGGCCGTCGGTGTACGTGTACGAGCCCGCGAGCGAGAACGCCGGTGTCAGCGCGTAGCGGCCGTTCACTTCGTAATTGTTGAAGCGCGTGCCGCCGGCGAGCGGGATGCCGCCCGACACACCGGACTGCCCGGCGCTGATCCTGGCCGAATCGGTCAGGCGCGTCTGCGTGAACACGAAGCCGGCCGTCGCGGGCCCGAACGTGTAGTTGAGGCCCGCGCCCCAGGTGCGCTGACGGCTGGCGGCAAACGTCCAGTCGCCGGCCACCGCGCCGGGGTCGCTGGCTGCGAGCGACAGCGCGTTGATGTTGTTGTTGAGCTGCATGTACGCGGCCGCGACGTTGAAGCCCATGTAGCTGTACGACGCGCCTACGCTGTATGCGCGGTTGTTCGAGAAATCGCTGGAATTCGAGAAGCCGTACAGCGCGCCGAACTTCAGGCCGCCGTAATTGGCACTCTGATACTTGACCGAGTTGTTGATCCGGAACGAGTTGTTCAGGTTGTCGTTGTCGAACGGGTGCGCGAACTGCGTGCCGCCGTATTGGGTGCCGGTCAGCGACAGCGGGCCGAGGAAATCGACGACGCTGTCGTACTGGCGGCCGAGCGTGAGCGACCCGTAGCTCTCGTGCGCGAGGCCGACGAACGCCTGGCGGCCGAATTCGCGGCCGTTCTGCTTGAGCGAACCGTTGTTGATGCCGAAGCCGTTTTCCAACGTGAAGATGGCTTTCAGTCCGCCACCGAGATCCTCGGTGCCGCGCAGGCCCCAGCGGCTGCCGTTGATCGAGCCGCTCGTCTCCTGCCACGCGCTGTGGCCACCCTGGTTGTTCGTATAAGTGATGCCGGCGTCGATCAGGCCGTACAGCGTGACGCTGCTTTGCGCATGGGCGGCAGTGGCGCACACGCCGGTCAATGCGGCGACGATCAGGGGCTTTTTCATGATCTGTCTCCAAACAGGATGATGTCGATCGAACCTGCTGCGGGCATCGGCGGCGTCGCGGGTCGGCGACGCCGTGCGCGTGGAGCGCGGCACCCTCGTCGGAAATCCATTTGCAGTGTACGGATGGGGCCGGGTGCAGAAGAAAATTGCTTCCGGCAATACTGTATTTTGAATCCCGCAAGAATAAGTGTATGCGCCGGGAGCCCCGGCCATCAAGGCTTTGCGGCAGCGCAGCAGGCGGAGAAGGTGCTCAGGACTGCATAAAGGGTGTCGTGGACGTTGCGCGATCGCGACAGGCACTCACTGGCGGGCGGAAGTAGGCCTGGCGCGATTATTGACACATCGGCAATAGAGGTTTGTGTGGAGCATGGATAATGAAAGGATGTTCTCTCGCTATACTGCGATCTCTGCTTTCCGAAGCAGACTTTTTCGTTGACGGAAAAGATCTCCAAACCTTTGTCGGCGCGACTTCCCAGTCGCGCTTTTTTTTCCCGTCTTCCAGGTCCCTATTGCGTGTACGAGCGTCGCTTGCGCTTGCCCGTGGGCGGCGTGTCGTCGGCTTCGGGTTGCGGCGGCGTATACGTCCAGTCTTCCATCACGTAGTGACGGGCGTCCAGCGGTGACGCCAGCAGGTTCTGCCAATGATCGCCGTGCCAGGTCGGGTCGAATTCGGTGTCGCAAGGTGTGTCGCGGGACTCGGCCAACGCGCGGGACTTGCGGCGCACGCGTGCGAGTCGGCTCGCGAAGCGTTTGATTCCGTCCAGCCACATGACCTTCTCCTTCCATTGCCTTGCACCAGCATCGCAACGTCCCTCGTTCTTCGCAATCCGGAAAAAACCCGAGGATTTTACCGCCCCGATTTGTCACCGGTAGGTTTTTCACGGTTTCGATTATGTGGGATTCGATCCCGGTAATATTGACAGGTTTTTGGTGCGGATCAATTAATAAAAGACGATGGTGTACCGATTCCAGTGGTATTGACGTTTTTTTGATAAAGAAAGCGCCAAAAATTCCCTTGACGCGCCTGGATTGTCCAATTTATAAAGTCAGCACTCCGTCCCCGGGCGGAGCGCTGGGGGTGAGTGTCGGCGCGCCGTTGCGGGATTTCGGGAAGCGGCTATAAACAGTAGCTTTTTTGATCTAATCGAGTGGGGAACGAAGGTATGGATACCGGTATCGTAAAATGGTTTAACGATGCTAAAGGTTTCGGCTTTATTACGTCCGACAATGGCGGCGAAGATTTGTTTGCGCACTTTTCCGAAATCCGCATGGACGGCTTCAAAACGCTGAAGGAAAACCAGCGCGTGTCCTTCGAAGTGAAAGTCGGGCCGAAAGGCAAGCAGGCAGCGAATATCCAGGCGGTCTGACGCGCCACGCATTGCCGAACTCGTCCGGCCCCCGCATCGCGGGGGCTTTTTGCTTTTCGGGGCACGAAAACCCGGGACCGGCGAATCGAATCCGCTTCGGACTGGTCGCGAACACGGCTGCCGGTGCATACTCACGGAAGCATCGTTTCTCCCGCCTTTTATGTCCGATTTCAGCCCGTCAGATCCCGCCTGCGAACAGCCGCTCGTCTTCGTCGACCTCGAAACCACCGGTGGTTCGTCCGCCGAGCACCGCATCACTGAAATCGGCGTGGTCGAAATCGGCCCGCTGGGCGTGTCGACATGGACGACATTGGTCAACCCGGGGCAATCGATTCCGCCGTTCATCCAGCAACTGACGGGTATTTCCGATGAGATGGTGCGCGACGCGCCGTCGTTCGCGTCGCTCGCGCCCGTGCTGTTCGAGCGGCTCGACGGCAAGCTGTTCGTCGCGCACAACGCGAGCTTCGACCGGGGCTTCCTGCGTGCCGAATTCGAGCGCGCCGGCTTCGCGTTCAATCCGGACGTACTGTGCACGGTGCGGCTGTCGCGCGCGCTGTTTCCGCGGGAGGCGCGACACGGACTCGATGCGCTGATCGAACGCCACGGTCTCGTCCCCGCCGCCCGCCACCGGGCGCTCGCGGATGCCGATCTCCTTTGGCAGTTCTGGCGACAATTGCACGAGATCGTGCCGCTCGAGCGTCTGCGCGACCAGATTACGCGCACGACGCGCCACTTCCGTCTCGCGGGCGGCATGACCGAAGCGTGGCTCGATACCGCGCCGGCCGGATGCGGCGCGTACGCGCTGTTCGGGGAGGGCGACGAAGCGCTGTATGTCGGCCGCAGCGTGCGCGTGCGGCAGCGCTTGCGTGCGCTGCTGACCGGCGAGCGGCGTTCGTCGAAGGAAATGCGGATTGCGCAGCAGGTGCGGCGCGTCGAATGGCGGGAGACCGGCAACGAACTCGGCGCGATGCTTGCGGAAGCGCAGTGGATCGCTCGCCTGCGTCCGTCATACAACCGGCGTCCCACGGCCGAAAGTGGCCGTGCCGGCAATGCGCCCTGGCCGTTCGACGGCCCGGTCGCGTTCGAGGCGAGCGGCGAGCGCCGCCTGTTTCACGTGATCGACGGCTGGCGCTACCTCGGTGCGGCCGAATCGCTCGATGCGGCCGCGCGGCTCGTGGCCGACGGCGCGGACGGTGCGTTCGAACCGCATACCCATCGCCTGCTGCAGACGCATCTCGCGCGCGGCCTGCAACTGATTCCGCTAGCGGCGCTCATGCCAGCCGACTGAGCACGGCCGTGCTGCCGCGCGCAATGGCCGTGCGCCGTCAGCCGATCGCACTGGCGCCGCCGGCGGAGCAGACGTGCGACAGCGCGATGCCGAGCGCCTGCGTCTGGGTGCGGTCGTAGCGGGTCAGTGTCTTCCAGTTCGCGATGCTGCGTGCGAGCCGCGCCTGGCAGTCGGGTGCGTCGCGCAGCGGTGCGACTTGCGCGAGGCCGGCCAGCATCTTTTGCGTGAGCTGATCGAGCGCCGGCCGCGTGCTGGTCGCGAGGTCGGGCGGTGAGCCTTCCGGCGGCCGCGTTGCGCGCCACGTTGCAAAGAGCGCGTTCTGCACGTCCTTGCTCGCGGCGATCTGATCCTCGAAGAACGTGCGCGCGAACGCCGGATCCACGCCGGACTGTGCGGCGCGTTTTTCGACCGATGCGAGCAGTGCCGCTTCGCGCGGCTGGTCCTCGATCGCCTTGTGATTCGCCCATTTCCATCGCGCGACGGGTTCGGCAAGCGCGAGCCGCTGCGATGCGAGCGCGACGAGATTGGTGAGCGCGGTGTCGTCGCCGTCCGCGCGTGCGATGTGCGGTGACGAAAAAAAGGCGACGCCGAGCGTGGCGACAGCGACGCTGGCACGAATGGCTTGTTTCATCGGAACGATCGGGAGAACCGGACGGGCCGGAGGTGGAAAACCAGAAGGATAGACGAAGACAGTCGCGCGGCGGAACGACGCGACAGAAGAATCAGCGGACGCGCTGATCCGGCACCGTCAGGCCGTTGCAGCCCGGGTGCGAAGCGATCTGCGCCGAAAACGCAGCGATGAACCGCACGATATCGATCGACACGTGGCGGTTACAGAACGGAACGTAGGTTCACTTCGGCGAGTACAGCTTGTGCTGCTCGTCGAAGAATGCCCGGACATACTCGGGCAACTCGGCGAGGAATTCCACGCCGACGGGTTCCGGATCCGGGCTCATCACTTGCTCGGGCGGGGGCATGCGGGTTGGTCTTTCGTCCATGGTCGTTTCTCCAGCAGGTTCAATAATTATCAACCTCGCGCTCGGATTTATGCCAGAGGCGAATCGTTAGATTTTGTCTCTGTTGTATTAACGGCACATGCGCTGCTGCGCACCGTGCGATGCCGGCTATTGCACCTCGCACGTCGGCAACGATCGGGCCGCTTGTTATACTTGCGCGCACTTTTTCCTGGACCGCGATGAAACGAACGACGCGATGGATCGGCCTCGTATGGTTGGCGCTCGTACTGAACGTACTGTCGCCCGTCGTCGGCTACGCGCGTCTCGCATCGAACGGTTCCGGCGAGCTCACGCTCGAATTGTGCAGTGCGGCAGGTGCGCGTCAGATCGTCCTCCCGCAGTCGGGCGACGACCGCGGCACATCGTCGTTCGACCATGCCGGCGTGCCGCACTGCGTGTATTGTCCCGGCTTCGCGGCGAACGTGGCGCTCGGCACGAGCCTGCCTGCGTTGCCGGGCTTCGTGCGCGCCTTCGCATACCGGGCCGCCGCCCCGGCCGTTCCCGTTTTTCCCCGCCAGGGCATCCGTCTCGCGCAGCCGCGCGGCCCGCCTGAAAACGTCCCGATCTGATTGATATCGTCCGCGCGCCCCGGTGGCGCGCGTGCCGCCCGCGGCCCGGTCCGCGCGCCGCGCCGTGTGCGCGCGGCGCGTCGGCTCGCGCCCGGCGGTGTCCGGTCACGTTTTCAGGAATTCATCCATGTCGTTCACCTTCGCCGCGCGGCCGTCGCGCGGCCGGCTCGCGCTCGCCTGCGCGGCCGTTTTTGCCTGGCCTGCCGCGCAGGCGGCCACGATCGATGGCGTATCCGCCGACCCGGCGCCCGGCGGTCCGGGCGACCTGGCCGGCCATGCCGCACCGGTTGATGCGCCCGCGCCGACGGGCGACACGCTGACCGCCGTCAGCATCACCGCCCGGCGGCAGCCCGTCGATCCCGATACGCCGGCCGTCGTCGAGTCGATCACGCGCGAGCAGATCGACGCGCACACCAACGTCACCACCGAGGACGCGCTGAAGTACGCCCCCAACCTGATGGTTCGCAAGCGCTACATCGGCGACCGCAACAGCGTGTTCGCCGGCCGCGACTTCAACGAGCTGCAGAGCGCGCGCGGGCTCGTCTACGCCGACGGCCTGCTGCTGTCGAACCTGCTCGGTTCGAGCTATGCGTATCCGCCGCGCTGGTCGCTGATCGCGCCCGACGATATCGCGCGCGTCGACGTGCTGTATGGTCCCTTTTCCGCGCTGTATCCGGGCAACGCGATCGGCTCGACCGTGCTGCTGACGACGCGGCGCCCCGACGCACTCGAGGCGTCGCTGTCGACGCAGTTCTTCACGCAGCGCTATCACGACGGCTACGGCTTCGCGGACAGCTTCGGCGGCAATCACCAGACCGCGCGGATCGCGAACCGCATCGGCAGGTTCTGGTTTTCGCTGTCGCTCGACCGGCTGGAGAACAACGGCCAGCCGATGCAGTATGCGAGCCCCAATTCGGCCTACAACCCGAAGCTCGGCGCCGCGGTGCCGGTGACGGGGGCGGCCACCGACATCGGGCCGAACGGCAAGCCGCGCACGATCGTCGGCGCGCAGACCATCGAGCGGACCGAGCAGCTCAACGGGACGGTGCGGATGGGCTACGCGTTCACGGACCGCGTCGACGCGACGCTGACGCTCGGGCACTGGGAAAACCATTACCGGCAGCACGGCGAAACCTTCCTGCGCGATGCGGCGGGCAATCCCGTCTACGGTGGCAACGTGTCGATCGGCGGCCGGAACATGACCGTCGCGCCGAGCGCGTTCGCGCCGCAGCGCGGCGACCAGGAGAACTGGCTGTACGCGCTCGGCCTGAACGGCCGGCTCGATTCGGGCTGGCGGCTGTCGGGCGTGGTGTCGGCATACGACGTGTCGCGCGACGTGCTGCGCGCGGCGTCGACCGTGCAGGGCGGGGCGGGCACGCTGTTCCAGGGCGACGGCACGGGCTGGCGCACGTTTGACCTGAAGGCCGAGGCGCCGGAAGTGAAGGGCCACGCATTCACGTTCGGCTATCACTACGACAACTATTTCCTGCGCAACGTCACGTACAACACGGCCGACTGGCTGGCCGGGCCGACTACGTCGCTCGCGAGCGTCTACCGGGGCGACACGCGCACGCAGGCGCTGTTCGCGCAGGACGCGTGGCGTTTCGCGCCCGGCTGGCTCGCGACCCTCGGCCTGCGCTACGAGCGCTGGGATGCATACGGCGGCGCGCTCGGCAACGCCAACGGCATGCTCGGCTATGCGGACCGCGGCGCGAATGCGCTGTCGCCGAAAGTCGCGCTGCAATGGGACGCGACGGACGTCTGGCGCTTCCGGCTGTCGTTCGCGACCGGCACGCGCTTTCCGACGGTCGGCGAACTGTTCCAGGGCACGATCTCGAACAACGCGATCGTCAACAACAACCCGAACCTGCGCCCGGAAAAGGCGATCGACTGGGACTTCACGGCCGAGCGCGACGTGGGTGTCGGCGTCGTGCGCGCGAGCGTGTTCCAGAGCGACCTGCGCGATTCGATCTACAGCCAGACGACGGTGTCGGGCGCATCGACCGTCACCAACATCTCGAACGTCGATCGGGTGCGCGTACGTGGCGTCGAACTTGCATTCAGCGGTCAGAACGTCGGGCTGCGCGGTCTCGACATCGACGCGAACGTGTCGGCGAGCAATGCGCAGATTCTGGCCGACGCCGCGAATCCGGCTTACGTCGGTTCGCGCTTTCCGCGCATCCCGCGCATGCGCGCGAACCTGCTCGCGTCGTACCGCTTCGACGAGCACTGGCTCGCGAGCGTCGGCGTCCGCTACTCGGGCCGCCAGTTCAATACGCTCGACAACGGCGATGTGAATCCGGACGTGTACGGCGGCACGAGCATCTTCACGGTCGTCGACCTGAAGGCGCGCTACCGGTTCGACCGTCACTGGACCGCGTCGCTCGGCATCGACAACCTGACCGACCGCCGCTATTACGTGTTCCACCCGTATCCGGGCCGCACTTTCTTCGGAGAACTGAAATGGTCGCTGTGAAATCGTTCGCGGCAGGCTGCGCGCTTTGGCTCGCGGCGCTGTCGCCCGCACGCGCGCACGACGCGCCGAATACCGTTGATCCGCACGCGGCGCACATGAGCATGCAGGCCGCGCCGGCGCAGCAGAAGCAGCCGCTCGCGACCGGCGCCGCATTCGACGCGCGGCACCGGCTGTGGGTCGCATGGGTCGAAGGCGCGCACGTCGTCGTCGCGCGCTCGGACGACGCGGGCCGCACGCTGTCCGCACCCACGACCGTCAACGCGATGCCCGAGCCGATCTACACGAGTGCGGAAAATCGCCCGAAGATCGCGACGAGCCCGGACGGCAGCGCGGTGTACGTGTCGTGGTCGATGCCGCTCGATGCGCCGTACACGGGCATGGTGCGCTTCTCGCGTTCGCTCGACGGCGGCGCGACCTGGAGCGTGCCCGTCACCGTGCATCGCGACCGGCAGGCGATCACGCATCGCTTCGACATGATGGCGGTCGATCCGGCCGGCAACATCGCGATCGCGTGGATCGACAAGCGCGATCTCTTCGCGGCGAAGGCGGCGGGGCAGACGTACGACGGCGCGGCCGTGTACTACGCCGTGTCGCGCGACGGCGGCGCGTCGTTCGAGCCCGAGCGCAAGGTCACCGATCACACATGCGAATGCTGTCGCATCGCGATGGCGATCGATCCGGCCGGACATATCGAAGCGGTGTGGCGCAACGTGTTCCCGGGGCAGATCCGCGACCATGCGCTCGCGGTGCTGCCCGTGTCGGCGTCGGAGCCCGTCGTGCCGGTGCGCGCCACGTTTTCGAACTGGCACGTCGAGGCGTGCCCCGAGCACGGGCCGGCGCTCGCGATCACGCCGGACGGCACGCGCCACATTGCGTGGTTCGGCGTCGTCGACGGTCGCGCCGACGTGTTCTACTCGCGCATCGGCGCCGATGGCCGGCCGCTCGGCACGCCCTGGGCGTTCGGCGCGAATTCGTCGGTACCGGCCGAGCAGGCATCGCATGCGGCGCTCGTCGCGCGCGGCGATGTCGTCTGGCTCGCATGGAAGGCGTTCGACGGCGACACGATGCAGATCAAGCTGCGCCGCTCGGACGATCGCGGCGAGCACTGGTCGGCGCCGCGCGTGATCGCGTCGACGTCGGGCGCGAGCGACAACCCGCAACTGCTCGACGATGCAGGACGCATCTACCTGTCGTGGCGCACGCGCCACGACGGCTATCGGCTCATTTCCGTGGAGGGAGCGCGATGAAACGGCTGATGGTGTCGATCGGCGCCGTGCTTGCGAGCCTGCCCGCATGGGCCGGTGAACTGCAGCCGCTGCGCGCGGCCGAGGTCGCGAAGTTGTACGCGACGGCGCCCGAACGGCCGCTCGCGGTCGAGATCTGGTCGCTCGATTGCGGCTACTGCCGCGAGAACGCCGCGCATCTGGTCGCGTGGCAGCGCCGGCATCCGGACGTGCGGCTCGCGATGGTTTCGATGGACGCGTACGACGACAACGGTGCGGCGATCGCACAGGCGCTCGCGCAAATGAACCTGCCGCCGCAGGTCGCGCAGTATGCGAATGCGGAGCCGATGCCCGAGCGCCTGCGTGCGGCACTCGATGCGGGATGGCGGGGAGAAATGCCGCGTACCGTGTGGATCGGACGCGATGGCGCACGCGAGGCGCGCAGCGGATTGCTGACGACCGACGTGCTCGACGGCTGGTTGCAAGGCGGCAAGCGCCGGTGAAAGCGGAAGGTGGCGCGCGGGCGGTGCCGCGCGCCGCTTCGATGCAGATACGAAACGAAAGCGCGCCCGAAGGCGCGCGAGAAGATCGTCAGGCCGCGCGCCTGAACAGCCGGATCACGAACAGCAGGATCACGGCGCCGATGACCGCGACGATCACCGAACCGATGAAGCCGCTGCCGAGGCTGATGCCGAGCACCCCCGCCAGCCAGCCGCCGATCACCGCGCCGACGATACCGACGATGATGTCGACGATCAGGCCGAACCCGCCGCCCTTGACGAGCAGGCCCGCCAGCCAGCCGGCGATCGCGCCGATGATGAGCCACATAATCAAGCCATGAGTCATGGTGATCCTCTCCTTGTGTTGAGTCGAAATGACCGGACGTCGGCTGTTTCGCCGCAAGCTGCATGAAGGCGGCATGCGACCCGCCGCGCCGCCCACGCAATGTAACGCGATAGACGGGTCGGAATCGTTAAGTAATGTTATGCACCCTTAACGGGTTTTTCCAGGGGATTCGTCTGTCTACGCAATGAATCTGTAAGGAAAGGGGCGCCATGTGTCATCGTCCGTGCGTCGGCGTCGATGCGTCGGTGTCGGGCAGGCCGTCACCGGCGTCGGCAATCAGGCGGGTGACGGTCGCCGCGTCGCCGATCGCCTCGATCGCGAGCAGTGCGAAGCGCGCGAGAAAGAGCGATGCATCGGTTTCGCCGATGCGAGTCATCGTGCGGCACAGGTCGGTGTAAAGGATGTCGCGTTCGGTGTCGGTCATCATGCGTTCTCCTGAGGATCGGATGACGTGTGCGGGTGCAGCACGCGCTCGAGTGCGGCGCTCAGGTCGGTGACGCGCGCATCGTGCCAGCGGCCGAGCACATGTCCGTCCGGACGCACGAGATAGACGGTGCCGTCGCGCGCGCCGTACAGGTCGAACAGCCGGCCGTCGGCATCGTAGCCGCCGCATCGCGGATGTTGCGGTGCCGCGTGCCGCGCGAGCGTCACCAGCGCGAACGGTATGCCGGCGTCGTGCAGGCGTCGTTCGAGATCGGCGAACGACGGATCGGACGCACCGTCGCGTGTGAAGCGGAACGCGGTGAAGCACGCGCCGACGAGATCGGTCAGGTGACCGCGACGTGCGCCGTTGTCGTTGCCGATGTCGCTCGACGCCTGCAGCATCAGCGGACATTCGGCGAGTACCGTGCCGGGCGGCGGCCCAGCCGAGAACGCATCGCGTTCGTCCGCATTGAGCGGCGACGTCGTGTAAGCGATGGCCGATGTCTGACGCGGATTGATCAGTGAACGCAACGCCGGATGCCGGGCCGCGAGCGTCAGCACGGCCTTGCGCATCAGGTCGAATGCGAACGACGGCGGCGCCATGAACTCGGTGCTCTTGGTGCCGTAGCGCAGGTTCTCGTGCGTCGCGAACACGCGCTCGTCCGAATAGCTGTCGAGCAGCGCGTCCGACGCGAGGCCGCGAATCACGTACGCCAGTTTCCACGCGACATTGTCGGCGTCGTCGATGCCCGAGTTCGCGCCGCGCACGCCGAAGATCGGCACGAGGTGCGCGGCGTCGCCACAGAACAGCACGCGGCCGTGCCGGTAGCGTTCGAGCGTCAGCGCGTTCGCCTTGTAGATCGTGATCCAGATCGGCGACCAGTCGCCGCGCTCGCCCATCATGTCGAGCAGGCTCCGCACGCGCGGGATCACGTTCTCGGGTTTGACGGCCGCTTCGGGATCCTCATCGTCACGCAGCTGATAGTCGATCCGCCACACGTTGTCGGGCTGCCTGTGGACGAGCACCGTCGAGCCCGGATTCGACGCCGGGTCGAAGTAGGCGAGCCGCTCGGTCGGCCGATCGCTGTCGAGCGCGATGTCGACGATCACGTAGCGGCCTTCGTAGCTGGTGCCGCGCAGCGACAGGCCGAGCGCATCGCGCATCGTGCTGCGCCCGCCGTCGCTCGCGACGACCCAGTCGGCATCGAGCGCGTAGCCGCCGAGCGGCGTATCGACGTCGAGACGCACGCCGTCCGGGCGCTGCGTGACGCCGGCGACCTTCGTCTGCCAGCGGATTTCGATGAATTCGGGGCGGCGCAGTGCGGCGTCGAGCAGGAACTGCTCGATGTGATACTGCGCGAGGTTCACCATCGGCGGCAGCTTCTGGTTTTCGTCCTGCGGCATCGTGAAACGCAGCACTTCGTCGTGACGATAGAAGCTGCGTCCGCCGCTCCACGGCAGTCCGACGCGAAGGAAATCATCGAGTGCGCCGAGCCGCTCGATGATCTCGAGGCTGCGTCGCGAGATGCAGATCGCGCGGCTGCCGTGACAGACCGAATCGTCGGCTTCGAGCAGCACGCTGCGGATGCCGTGATTGGCGAGGCCGAGCGCGACGGCGAGGCCGACCGGCCCGCCGCCGACGATCGCGACGCTGTGCCGCTGCATGTCGACACCGTCGCTGCAGGTCGGCAGGTGCGCGGGATGGCGCGCGGCGACGAACGGATATGGCTTGAATTCGATACCCATCGTTGGCTTCCAGGTTGTACTGTTGGAATGCGCACGCTCGACCATGCGATGCGTGCGGCAGAGGCTGGATGCAGTATGAAAGCCATACCGAACACCGCTGTCCCCATTCCGGGTACAGCGTTCGGCCGGGGGCGGGCCGGGATTTACCCCCGACGCGTTCAGGATCGGCGAGCGCGGTTCAGGGTTGCAGGCACAGCGCAAAAAGCTGGCGCTGGCTCGAGATGCCGAGGCGCCGGTACGCGCGCTTCTGATAGGTGACGACGCTGGAGGCCTTCACGCCGATCGTTTCACCGATCTCCTGCGCGGTCTGGCCTTCGAGCACGCCGCGCAGCACGTCGAGTTCGCGCTTGGACAGTGCCGGGCATGCGCCGCGCAGCCGCGCGAGCATCAGTTGCGGGATGCCGATCTGCGCCGCGCCGGCGAGCGCGTAGTGATGCTGCGCGGCCTGCGCGATCAGCGGTGCGAGTGTTTCGATGGCCGCGATCTCGCGCGGCTGGAACGCGCCGCTGCGATGCGCGCGATACAGGTTGATCGACAGCCAGGTCGAGTCGTTCGGCTGCATCAGCAACGCGAGGCGATCGGACACGTCGGGGCCGCGATAGCAGGCTGCCCGATATGCGTCGTGGCAGATCTCGTCGCCGGCCTGCTGATGCAGCAACACGTCGCGGCGGTGGGTGTCGCGACCCGCGGCCGAGACGATCTTCTGGTTGCCGTCGAGCGCATAGAAATGTCGCACGTAGGTGTCGGCGACGTCACGCAGGTAGCGGCCGCCGCGATGATCGGCGACCGACACCGTGCGTGGCCGGCTGCCGAACTCGTACGCGAAGATCGTGCACTGCGTGACGGACAGCGCATCGTCGAACAGCTTCAGGATTTCCGCGGCGAACGCATTCGGCTCGCTGCCGCCGATCGCGGTGACGAGACCGGTCGCGCGGGACACGTCCAGTTGTCCGCCGAGGTTGGGTCGTTCGAGGCGCCAGATGCGCATGATGCGGGGGAAGGGCCGGGTGGTCCGGCGATTGTAATCGGCGGCGCGCGGCGCGGGAGTCGGGAGATGCCCGCAAGCGGAAATGACGGGGAGGGTGGCGCAGGACTTCGTGTATCGGAAATCGTCGCCGGAAAAGAGAAAAGGCCTGATAAGCGATGCTTATCAGGCCTTTATATCTTGGTGCCGGAGATAGGAGTCGAACCTACGACCTTCGCATTACGAATGCGCTGCTCTACCAACTGAGCTACACCGGCAGCAGAGAAATGAAATTATATGGTGAAATCCGAGATCTTGGCAATAGGTTTTGCGAAATTTTTTCAGCTTGCTGCGGCTGCTTCGCGAAACCATCGATCCGGCGGACTTCCCGCTTTCACTTCACTGCGATGCAGCCTGTCAGGGCCACATCGCGAAGGCGCGATTGTACTGGCGTCTCGCACCTCCGTCTAGTGCTGCAGTGCAAATTTATTTGCCTTCGCCTTCGTTGTGATAGCTGGTCACGCGCTCGACTTCATTCTTCGAGCCAAGGAACACCGGCACGCGCTGGTGCAGGCCGGTCGGCTGCACTTCCATGATGCGCTGCGTGCCCGTCGTCGCGGCGCCGCCGGCCTGTTCGACGATGAACGACATCGGGTTCGCTTCATACATCAGGCGCAGCTTGCCCGGACGATCGGGCGTGCGCTTGTCGGCCGGGTACATGAAGATGCCGCCGCGGTTCAGGATCCGGTGCACGTCGGCCACCATCGACGCGATCCAGCGCATGTTGAAGTTGTCGCCGCGCGGGCCTTCCTTGCCGGCGTTCAGTTCGCTGACGTAGCGCTGGACCGGCTCATACCAGTGGCGTGCGTTCGATGCGTTGATCGCGTATTCGCGCGTATCGGCCGGGATCTGCATGTTGCTTTGCGTGAGCACCCACGAGCCGACTTCGCGGTCGAGCGTGAAGCAGTTCACGCCGTTGCCGGTCGTCAGCACGAACACGGATTGCGGGCCATACACCGCGTAGCCGGCCGCGACCTGCTCCGTGCCCGGCTGCAGGAACGATTCCTCGGTCGCCTGCTTGCCGTCCGGGCAGCGCAGCACCGAGAAGATCGTGCCGATCGACACGTTCACGTCGATGTTCGACGAGCCGTCGAGCGGGTCGAACACGAGCAGGTATTCGCCGCGCGGGTAGTTCGCGGGGATCGGGAAGAACGTTTCCATTTCTTCCGACGCCATCGCGGCGAGGTTGCCGCCCCATTCGTTCGCGTCGAGCAGGATTTCGTTCGACAGGATGTCGAGTTTCTTCTGCACTTCGCCCTGGACGTTCTCGCTGCCGGCGGTACCGAGTGCATCGCCGAGCGCGCCCTTCGACACGTTGTAGCTGATCGCCTTGCACGCGCGGGCGACGACTTCGATCAGCAGGCGGAGGTCGGCGGGGAGGTTGTTGGTCTCACGCTGCTGCTCGATCAGGAACTTGGACAGCGTGGTGCGGCGGGCAATGGACATGACAGACTCCGAAAGGCCAAAGAATCCTTGAATTGCCGCAATTTTACCCGGCGCGCCTCCCGAGCCGCCGCCTTTTTTCGTCCGGTTACATGGTCGGTCGGCCGTCCCGGCCGGGTGCCGGCGTGCGTGGCGCGGCAGTTCGGCGCGAAAGCGGCAGGAAAACCGGGCGCCTGAACGCGTGGTCCCGCTCCGACCCCGCCAACCTTCAGACGACAAAAAAGCCGGCGCCGCAACGGGGCGGCGCCGGCTTCGTCGCACGGGCACGCGACGCGAATCGCGTGCGTGACGTTACGCGAGGGCCTTCTCGACGATCTCGCGCACGTCGCGCGATTTCGCGCCGGCGGCGACCTGCTCGAGCGCCTCGCGCATCCGGTCGCGCAGCGCCGGCGTGAAGCGGCGCCACAGTTCGAGCGAGCGGGCGAGGCGCGCGGCGACCTGCGGGTTGATCGCGTCGAGCGCGAGCACCTGTTCGGCCCAGAACGCGTAGCCCGAGCCGTCCGCCGCGTGGAATTGCGCCGGGTTCGCCGCGCAGAAACTGAAGATCAGCGAGCGTGCGCGGTTCGGGTTCTTCAGATTGAACGCGGGGTGGGCCATCAGCTTGCGGACCTTCGCGAGCGTCGGCTGCGTGGACGTGCCGCGCTGCGCGGCCTGCATCGCGAACCACTTGTCGATCACGAGCGCTTCCTTCTCGAAGCGACGGTAGAAGTCGTCGAGCGCGTGTGCGGCCGCGTCGTTCGCGCCCGATGCCGCGGCGGACAGCAGCGCGCCGAGCGCGGCGGCACGATCGGTCATGTTGTTCGCCGCGTCGTACTGCTCGGTCGCGATGCGCACGGCGTCGGCCGGATCCTCGAGTTCGGCGAGATACGCGAGCGCGAGGTTCTTCAGCGCACGGCGGCCGGATGCGTCGGGCGTCGGCTCGTACGCGCCCGGCGTCTGATGCTGCTCGTACGCGGCGAGCCACTCGGCGCGCAGCGCGGTCGCGAGCTGGCGGCGCACGAACTGGCGCGCGCGATGCACGGCGGCCGGATCGGCTTCCGCCATCTGGTCGGCCAGATAGGTTTCCGACGGCAGCGTCAACGCGAGTTCGCGGAACGCGGGCGACAGGTTTTCATCGGTCAGCACGCGGCGGAACGCGGCGACGAAGTTCTCGCCGAGCGTGAGCGGCTCGTTCGCGGCGGCGCGCGCGGCGAGCGTCAGCAGCGCGCGCGTCGCGAGGCGCTGGCCGGCTTCCCAGCGGTTGAACGGGTCGCTGTCGTGGGCGAGCAGGAAGGCGAGGTCGTCGTCGCTGTAGTCATACTCGACGATCACCGGTGCCGAGAAATTGCGCAGCAGCGACGGCAGCGGCTGCTCCGGCACGTCGACGAACGTGAAGGTCTGTTCGGTGTCGGTGAAGTCGAGCACGCGCGTCGTGCCCGACGCGGCCGCTTCGCCGTCGAGACGCAACGGCAGGTCGCGGCCGTCGCGGCCGATCAGGCCGATCGCGAACGGAATCAGCAGCGGCCCCTGCTGCGTCTCGCGCGCGGCCGGCGACGCATCGCCGTAGCCTTGCGCGAGCGTGACCGTGTAGCGGCGCGCGGCTGCGTCGTACGCGGTGCGCACCGACACGCGCGGCGTGCCGGCCTGGCTGTACCAGCGTTCGAATTGCGCGAGATCGCGTCCGTTTGCGTCGGCCATCGCGTGACGGAAGTCGTCGCACGTCACGGCGTGACCGTCGTGGCGCTTGAAGTACAGGTCCATCCCCTTGCGGAAGCCGTCGCGGCCGAACAGCGTCTGGTACATCCGCACGACTTCCGAGCCTTTCTCGTAGACGGTCATCGTGTAGAAGTTGTTGATCTCGACGTAGCTTTCCGGACGCACCGGATGCGCCATCGGGCCCGCATCCTCGGCGAACTGCAGCTGGCGCAGCACGCGCACGTCCTCGATGCGCTTGACCGCGCGGGCCGCGGAGTCGACGTCGTCGCCCGCCGCCATGTCGGCCGAGAATTCCTGGTCGCGGAACACCGTCAGGCCTTCCTTCAGGCTCAGCTGGAACCAGTCGCGGCAGGTCACGCGGTTGCCGGTCCAGTTGTGGAAGTACTCGTGGCCGACCACCGATTCGATGTTCGCGAAGTCGGTGTCGGTCGCGGTCTCGGGGTTCGCCAGCACGTACTTCGTGTTGAAGATGTTGAGCCCCTTGTTCTCCATCGCGCCCATGTTGAAGTCGCCCACGGCGACGATCATGAAGCGGTCGAGATCGAGCTCGAGGCCGAAGCGCTTCTCGTCCCAGCGGATCGAGTGAATCAGCGAATCCATCGCGTGACGGGTCTTGTCGAGGTCGGCCGGTTCGACCCAGACCTGCAGCAGCTTTTCCTTGCCGGAGCCGGACGTGATCTTCTCCTCGATCGCGACGAGCTTGCCCGCGACCAGCGCGAACAGATAGCTCGGCTTGCGGAACGGGTCTTCCCATTTCGCGAAGTGGCGGCCGTCGGGCAGCTCGCCCGAGTCGACGAGGTTGCCGTTCGACAGCAGCACCGGATACGCGGTCTTGTCGGCGCGCAGCGTGACGGTATACGACGCCATCACGTCGGGGCGGTCGAGGAAGTAGGTGATGCGGCGAAAGCCCTCGGCCTCGCACTGCGTGAAGAAGTTGCCGCTCGACACGTACAGGCCGGACAGCGTCGTGTTCTGGTCCGGCGCGCACGCGCTGTCGAGCGTGAGCTCGAACGCGTCGGGCACGTTTTCGACGGTCAGCCCGTGTTCGTGCACGCGCACCGCGCCATAGGGCGCGCCGTCGAGGTGTGCACCGAGGAATTCGAGCGCTTCGCCCAGCAGCTCCAGGTGCGGCGTCGGCGCCGCGTCCGGATTGCGGCGCACGCGCATCGTATTCCTGACGATCGTGCGGGCCGGCGCGAGATCGAATTCGAGCGCGACGGAATCGATGAGGAAGGCCGGCGGCGTATAGTCGGCGCGGCGGATCACGGTGGAGGAGGCGTTGTCGGACATGGTCGTCGAGATCGGTGGAATGGGGATCGGGCCCGCGGCGCGGGCCGGGCGAACCGGGCCATTGTACAAAGGCTGGCGGCTGCGTGCCGGGCGAACTTTTTACCGGTTCCGGCTGTCCGCGTATTATCGGCATCCCGTGCGGTTCGCGCGGTGCGACGAACGGATGACGGATCGACGAGGATCGACATGAAACACGAATGGATTCAACGGAGTGCGGGCTGGGCGGCGGTGCTGTGCGTGGCGCTGCTGACGGGCTGCACGAGCTATGTGACGACGCAGGTCACGGCCTTCTCCGACTGGAGCGGCAGCGACGCGACACGCACGTACGCCTTCACGCGCACGGATGCGCAGAAGCACAGCATCGAGCAATCGACTTACGAGCCGATCGTCGCGAACGAGCTGTCCGCGTATGCATTCAGGCAGGTGCCGGCCGCGCAGGCACGCTATCTGATCGGGCTGGCCTACGGGGTCGGCAGCGATCTGGTGACGGTGCCGCAGCCGGTTTACTACGACCCGTGGTTCATGGGGCCGGGGCCGTACTGGCGGGGCGGGCCGTGGGGCCCGTGGGGGCCCTGGGGGCCGATGCCGGCCGGCTACGTCGCGCAGACCTATCAGGTCTTCGACTACACGCTCGGCATCCGGATCACCGAGCGCGCGACCGGCAAGGAAGTCTACAACGTGACCGCGCGCACCACCGGCGACAACGGTGCGCTGCTGTATGCGATGCCGTTCCTCGCGCGCAGCGCGCTCGCCGATTTCCCGTTGGCGAACGGCGCGATCCGCACGGTGCGGTTGCCGGTCGACAAGCACGGCGGCCCGGCCGCGCCGGCCGCCAACGAGCGTGCGGTGCCGGCCGTGCCGGCATCGGGGGCGGCGGTCACGAAGTAACGCGGTATCGACACCGGCGCGGCCGCCCGGCCGCGCCACGTGTCTGCGCGCGTCACGTCCCGATGCCCAGCAGCGCCAGCGCGCCGAGCACGACGAACAGCACGGCCGCGATGCCGTGCACCAGCTTCGTCGGCAAGCGGTGCGCGAAACGGTCGCCCAGCAGGATGGCGGGCACGTTCGCCAGCATCATCCCGAAAGTCGTGCCGGCCACCACGCCGATGTAATCCTGGAAGCGCGCGGCGAGCGCGACGGTCGCGATCTGCGTCTTGTCGCCCATTTCCGCGAGGAAGAACGCGACGAGCGTCGCGCCGAACACGCCGAGCCGCGAGCGGTTGGCATTGGCTTCGTCCGCATCGAGCTTGTCCGGCACGAGGATCCACAGCCCCATCGCGATGAACGAGAACGCGAGCGCCCAGCGCATGATCGACGGCGTGACGAGCGCGCCGAGCCATTCGCCGAGCGCGCCGGCGAAGCCGTGGTTCACGAGCGTCGCGACGAGTACGCCAAGAATGATCGGCACGGGCTTGCGATAGCGCGCGGCCAGCACGAGGGACAGCAGTTGGGTCTTGTCGCCGATTTCAGCGAGGGCGACGGCGCCGGTGGAGATCAGGAAGGCTTGGGACACGTATGGGGTTCCACGGGCCAGTGTTGTGCGTGCGAGCGACGATCCGCCGCGCGCCGGGCCCTGATGCGGCTCGCAGTGAACCATCGGTCTCGCCAGGCCTTCGTGGCTGCGTCCGCCATGGCCGAAAGGCCAAGTCTGTTGACGGACGCCTCCGTCACGATGCGCGCCGTTGGCGCGGAGCATCGAGCGGAGCGGCTACTCCCCAATGAGCGGCGAATTCTAGCACGCCGTGTGGCGTGCGCGGTGCGAATCCGGTTGCGCCGGCATGCGCCGCGACGCACGCCGGCGCAAGCATGGGCGAGCGCGCGCGTTACGCGGCGGCGGTGCGGCGTGCGGCGCCGCGCTCGTGCACGAGCTGGCCGGCCGCATACGTGCGGTACACGGCGCGGTCGTCGCCGAGCAGCGCGAACGCGAACAGCAGTTCCTCGAGCGACTCCGCGCGTTTCGTGCGACGCGCGAGCAGCGGCGTGGCCTGCGGGTCGAGCACGACGAAGTCGGCTTCGGTGCGCGGCGCGAGCGTGCCGACGGTGTCGGCGAGGTCGAGCGCCTGGGCGGCACCGGCCGTCGCGAGCCAGAACATCCGCGTCGCGGTCAGGTGGTGGCCCGACAGCCGCGCGACCTTGTGCGCCTCGTTCATCGTCTGCAGCATCGAGAACGACGTGCCGCCGCCGACGTCGGTGGCGAGCGTGACGGGCACGTCGAATTCGCCGGCCTTGTCGAAGTCGAACAACCCGCTGCCGAGGAAGAAGTTCGACGTCGGGCAGTGCGCGACGACGGTGCGCGTCTCGGCCATCCGGCGACGGTCCTCGTCGTCGAGGTGGATGCAGTGGCCGTACACCGCGCGCGGGCGCAGCAGCCCGTAACGATCGTAGATGTCGAGATAGCTGCGGTGGCCGGGGAACAGCTCGGCCACCCATTTCACTTCATCGACGTTTTCCGCGACGTGACTCTGCACGAACACGTCCGGATGGCGACGCGCGAGTTCGCCGCATGCCTCGAGCTGCGCCTCGGTGGACGTCGGCGCGAAGCGCGGCGTCAGCGCATACATCTGGCGGCCCTTGCCGTGCCAGCGGCCGATCAGCTCGGCGCTGTCGTCATAGCCCGATTGCGCGGTGTCGCGCAGGAATTCGGGGCAGTTGCGGTCCATCAGCACCTTGCCCGCGATCATCCGCAGGTCGCGCGCGTCGCTTGCCGCGAACAGCGCGTCGGCCGACTGCTTGTGCACCGTGCAGTAGACGAGCGCGCTCGTCGTGCCGCAGGCGAGCAGTTCGTCGACGAAGAAGTCGGCGACCTCGCGCGCATGTTCCGGATCGCCGAACCGGCGCTCGGTCGGGAACGTGTACTTGTCGAGCCACGGCAGCAGGCCGGGCGCTGGGGACGCGATCATGTCCGTCTGCGGATAGTGGATGTGCGTGTCGATGAAGCCGGGCACGATCAGCTTGTCGCGCAGATCATGGACGACCGCGTCGCGCGCGAGCGTCGCGGCGAGCCGCGCATGCGGGCCGGCCGCGACGACCTTGCCGTCGTCGACGATCAGGAGGCCGTCGGTCTCGTGGTTCGCGGCCTGGCTCGACTGCGCCGGGTCGCCGTTGAAGGTCAGCAGTTGGGAACGGAAAGCGGTTTGCGTCATGACGAATGGTCCTGCATCAAGGTAAGGCGAACAGAAGAAAAGGTCGGCGTCGCGCGGGCGACGGCATGGCGGGTGCTGCCTGCGCATGCGCGACGCGGCGAAGCGTGAAGGCCGGGGCGCTGCGGATGGCGAGCGCGCACGCGAGCATGGCGGCATGTGCGACCGGCGCGGCGGCGAGCTGCATGACGAGCCGCCACGACAGGCTTCGGCCCGCGACGTCGCACAACGCCGTCGCCACGCGGGCGACCGGCGCGGCGTCGGCGTGCGCGCGCGGGGCACGCACGCGGCCGGCGTGGCGCAGGGTCGAGCCGGTCGCCACGAAGCGGATGTCGTCGACGTGTTTCATCTGTCTAGCGAACCTCGATGCCGGCCGTCACGCGGCTTGCCAGTACGAATCGAGACGCGCGATCAGCGCATCGCGCTGCGCGGCGTCGACGAACGACGCCTCGAAGCCGTTGCGGATCACCGCGTGCACTTCGGCGTCCGTCAGTTGCAGCCCGTCGACCGTCGCGAAGTAGTTGTCGTTCACGTAGCCGCCGAAATAGGCCGGATCGTCGGAGTTGATCGTCACCGCGACGCCGCGATCGAGCAGCGCCTTCAGCGTGTGCTTCGTCATGTCGTCGAACACGCACAGCTTCAGGTTCGACAGCGGACACACGGTCAGTGCCGTGCGCGTGCGCGCGAGGCGTTCGACGAGCGCCGCGTCCTCGATGCTGCGCACGCCGTGGTCGATCCGATCGACCTTCAGCACGTCGAGAGCTTCGTGTATGTAGGCGGGCGGACCTTCCTCGCCCGCATGCGCGACGAGCTTCAGCCCGAGCGCACGCGCCTTCTCGAACACGCGCGCGAACTTCGTCGGCGGATGGCCGAGCTCGGACGAATCGAGACCGACGCCGATCAGCCGGTGGCGATAGCGTTCGAACAGCGGCAACGCGGATTCGAACGTCGCGAGCGCATCTTCTTCGGACAGGTGGCGCAGGAAACACAGGATCAGCTTGCTCGACAGCCCGCGCTGCTCGGCATCGGCGAGCGCGCGGTCGATGCCGGCAACGACCGTCTCGATCGGCACGCCGCGTTCGGTGTGCGTCTGCGGGTCGAAGAACAGCTCGGTGTGGACGACGTTGTCGGCGAGTGCGCGTTCGCAGTACGCGGCCGTCATGTCGTAGAAATCCTGCTCGGTCAGCAGCACGCTCGCGCCGGCGTAATAGATGTCGAGGAACGACTGCAGGTCGGTGAACGCATACGCGGCGCGCAGCGCGTCGATCGACTCGTACGCGAGCTTCACGCCGTTGCGCTGCGCGAGCGCGAAAATCAGTTCGGGCTCGAGCGAGCCTTCGATATGGATGTGCAGCTCCGCTTTCGGAGCGCGGGCGATCTTGTCCTTGAATGTCGGGGTCATGGCGTTGTTCTTGGTCGGTCAGAATTGTGGGGAAACCTGCACGGGCGCGTTCGCCTCGACGGCCTGCAGCAACTGCGCGGCCACCGAGATCGCGATCACTTCGGGTGCCTTGTCGACGATGCCTTCGACGCCGATCGGGCAGCGCATCCGCGCGAGCTGGGCCGGATCGATGCCGATCGCCGCCAGACGATGATCGAACTGCATGCGCTTGGTGCGCGAGCCGGTCATCCCGAAATACGCATAGTCGCCGCGCCGCAGGATACGTTCGGCCAGCACGAAATCGAGTGCGTGGTCGTGCGTCATCACGACGAAGTACGTATGCGGCGGCGCCGTGTCGACGGCATCGGCCGGGCTGGCCATCGCGTCGATCGCGAGATTGCCGATTCCGGCGAGTGCGTCGGCCGGCGGGAACACCGCGTCGGGCCCGTCGATCCAGTGCACATGGCACGGCAGCGTCGCCAGCACCTTCACGAGCGCGGTGCCGATGTGTCCCGCGCCGAACAGCACGACGGGGAACGCAAACGGCGCGATCGTTTCGGTCATCAGCGACACGCCGCCGGTTTCCCACAGCAGGCAGTCGGCGCGCGCCGCGGGCGATTCGGGCTCGCTGAGCAGCGGCGCGCCCGGCGAGGGGCCGAATGATACGCTACGCACGGTCGCGGCGCCCGCCGCGACGCGCTTGGCGAGCGACATGATCCAGCCGAGATCGCCGACGTCGAGCCGCTCGAACGCGAGCACGACCGCGCCGCCGCAGCACTGGCCGAGGCTCGGGCCGAGCGCGAGCCGTTCGAGCCGGCGTGCGTGGGGCACGTGCGCGCCGTCCTTCAGCAGGTGCCGCGCGATCTCGATCGCCTTCCATTCCAGATGACCGCCGCCGATCGTATGGCGGGCCGTGTCGCGCGTGACGAGCATCTTGGTGCCGGCCTCGCGCGGCGCGGAGCCGTCGGTGTGCGCGACCGTCACGAGCACGGCCGCTTCGCCGTGCGCGAGCAGTTGCTGCAAATCGCCGAGCCAGGCTTCCATCAGCACGCTCCGGTCGGGACGACGCGGCACGACGCGCGGCGCGGGCTGGCGGGTGCGGCGGCAACGAGGACGGATGGGAGCGACGCGGGCCGGCTGCCCGACTGATCCTGTGCGGCGGCCGTGCGCCGAGGGCGCGCGCGAACGGCGCCGCGGGACGTGCGGACGCCATGAGGGTGACGGATGCGGATGGTTTGCGTTGTCATGATGAATCCAGTCGACATTGCGGATCGGGCGCGCGTTACGCAGGAGGTGAGACCGCTGGCCTCGCGCACGTAGATCGCCATCCAGTCGCGAAGATAGCACCGCAAGGCGGCGGAAACATTGCCGGGCGGTGATCCGGGCTATCAGGCGGCGATCATGTCGATCATAGGCCCGCCGCGCGGAATCGGGGCGCAGATGCGCGGGCATCGGCCCGAAACGCATGTGCGGCGGGGCGTGCGCGCGGATGTCGCGCGACGTGCGTTCGCCCGGAAATCCGGGTTGCGGCGGGGGTAGGTGTTTACGCGCGGCGGGCAGGGTGCGGGCGCGTCGGGGCTGCGCCGGCGCAGCCGGGTGAGCGGCGCGACGCGCCTGCGCGGCCTCGACCGGTCGGCCGGACCGCGTGGCGCGTCCGGTCAGCCCGCCAGCTTGCGGCGATGGCGCCAGAGGCTCGAGGCGACGGCGATCAGGATCGCGGCGAAGCCGATCAGCGCCCAGCCCGGCAGCAGGATGCCGAAGATCGGCGGGTAGACCGTCTCGCACAGGCCGGCGACCTTGAACATGCCGGGGAACCACTGGGCGGGCGGCAGGCTGTCGACGATCGGCTGCAGCGTGTCGAAGCCGCAGCTGAAGCCCGGATTCATCTGGATCGACAGGTGCCGCGCGGCGGTGCCGACGCCGCCGGCCGCGGCGATCGCGATCAGCAGCTCGAGCACCCAGATGCCGCGCCAGTTGCGCATCCCGGCCGCCAGGAACGCGAAGATCCCGATCGCCGCGAAGAAGTAGCGCTGGATGATGCACAGCGGGCACGGATCTTCGTTCTTCACGTACTGCAGATAGAGCGCGCCGGCCAGCAGGGCGATGCACACCCATCCGAGCAGCATCAGCAGGCGGCGTTCACGGCGGAGTGCGAGCGTGGAGTCGTTCATGTCGGCGGGATTCCTGTCGTTGGTCGGTCCGATAAACAATCGCGCGATTTTAGCGCGAACGATCTGGCACGAAACTGACAGCGCACGTGCGGCACCCCGCCGCAGCCACTGCGTCCGGGGCGTCTGCCGCCGTCATTGCGCCCGTGCGGTCACCGGATCGTGTTCAGCACGGCTTCGACCGCCTGGCCGATCGCGAGCAGCGCGTCGTCGCGATGCGGCGCGGCCGCGAGCATCAGGCCGACCGGCGCTGCGTCGCGCGGATGGCACGGCAGCGACAGCGCGCAGGCGTCGAGGAAGTTGAACGCGCTCGGGTTGCGAAGGATCAGCGCGTTGGTGCGCGTGAAGGCGGCGTCGTCCGCTTCGAGTTCGGCGATGCGCGGCGGCACGACCGGCACCGTCGGCGCGACGAGCGCGTCGAAGCGCGACCAGACCGTGTGCGCCGCTTCGTCCAGCATCGCCTGGCGGGCGGCGAGCAGGTCGAGATAGTCGGCCGCGCTCGCCGGCTCGCCCTTCAGGATGCGCGACAGCACGCGCGGATCGTATTGGTCGCGGTGCTGCGCGAGCAGCGGGCGATGCCACGCGTAGGCTTCGATCGGCGAGAAGCCGAAACGGTTGATGTCCGGCAACCGGTCGAGCGCGGAAAAGCGCACTTCCGTGACGATCGCGCCGGCGGCTTCGAGGTGTTTCAGCGATGCGTCGAGCGCGGCGGCGACATCGGCGTCGACACCGTCCGTCACATAGTTGGTCAGCACGCCGAGCCGCACGCCTTCGAGCGGTCGCGCGGCCGGCACGTGCGGCTCGAGGCCCGCGAGCATGCGGTCGACGAGTGCGCAACAGGCGACCGTCAGGCCGATCGGGCCGAACGAATCGAGCGTGGTCGACAGCGGCACGCCGCCTTGCGTCGGGATCCGGCTCGCGGTCGGCTTGAAGCCCGTGAGCCCGCACAGCGCGGCCGGAATGCGGATCGAGCCGCCGGTGTCGGTGCCGAGCGCGACGGCCGCCATCCCGTCGGCGACGGACGCGGCCGCGCCGGACGACGAGCCGCCGGCAATCCGCGCGTCGCCCGGCACGTCGCGGCCGTACGGCGAGCGCGGCGTGCCGAAGTGCGGATTCAGGCCGAGCCCCGAGAACGCGAACTCGCTCATGTTGGTGCGGCCGACCAGCACCGCGCCCGCGCGCTTGAGCCGCGCGACGGCGACCGCATCGGACTTGGCGGGCGGCGCGCCGTCGAGCACGCGCGAGCCGGCGCGCGTCACCTGGCCCGCGACGTCGAACAGATCCTTCACCGACACGGGGATGCCCGCGAGCGGCGACAGCACGGTGCCCGCCGCACGCAGGCGGTCGTGGGCATCGGCGGCCGCGCGCGCGTTGTCGGCGTCGACTTCGGTGAAGACGGCGGCACCCTGGCCGGCCGGATCGGCGATCCGGTCGAGCGCGACGTCGACGAGCGCGCGGCTCGTGGTCCGGCCGGCGGCGAGGTCGGCGGCAAGCTGGGCGAGCGGAGGGAAGGGCGTGAAGGTGGTCATGGGCGGCTCAGGGACGAAGATGTTGGACAAGCGTGGCGCGAAACGAATCGATATGGCGTTCGACGGCCGTGCGTGCGCCGGCGGCATCGCGCGCGGACAGCCGTTCGAACAATTCGAGGTGTTCGCGCTGGACCTCGGACAGGTGGTGCGGCTCGGACAGCGTGACGAACCAGAAGCGCAGCGAGCGTTCGTGCAGCGCGCGCAGGATTTCCGCGAGCACGGTGTTGCGTGCCGCCGCGGCGATCGTCTGATGAAACGCGCGGTCGAGCTCCATCATGCCTTCGACGTCGTGCGTGTCGACGCAGGCCTGCCCGTCGTCGAGCAGCGCGGCCATGCGCGCGAGATCGTCGGGCGTCGCATGGCGGGCGGCGAGTTCGACGCAATGCGCTTCGTTGATGCGGCGCACGTCGATCACCGCGACGATGTCGTCGAGCGACAGCGGCTGCACCATCAGCCCCTTGCGCGGCATCACGGACAGCAACCCTTCGAGCACCAGCCGGTGGACGGCCTGATGGACGGGCGTGCGGCCGATGCCGGTGCGTGCGACGAGGTCGGCTTCGTTGAGCGCGGCGCCGGGCTTCAGGCGCATCGTGATGATGTCGCGCTGGATCAGCGCGTATGCGCGATCGGCGAGGCTGACCGCCGATGCGGCGGGCCGGTCGTGGCGGGCGTCGGTCAGGTCGTTCATGCGGGCGGCGGCGCGGTGGCCGGGCAGGGCGCGATCATGGCGCGGTCGATCGGGTAGCGTGGGCGATTCGTGAATATTATTGTGATATATCACTGATGTCCAGTTTGCCCGGGCGACTGTCGATGTTGTCGAACGGGGCCGGTGACGCGCGTCGCGGCGGATGCGACGAGTTGCAACAATATCGACAGGATGTTGCTCGTTTACCGCGCGATCGTGCACTGAAGCATAATGAATCCTCGTCAATCCACCACGCGCGAGCGACGTACCAGACCATCGTCATGAGCGAAAACACGCCTTCCCCGGCCGGTCTGCCCGGCACCTCTTCCGCTTCTACCGATTCCCCCCGTTCCAGTCCGGCGCATACGCCGGAGGCGCCCTCCACGCGGGCTGCCGCTGCGCAGATCGTCGCGGCGGACGGCGCGTCGCCGGTCACGGCGGCGTCCGAGCCGGGCGCTGCGGGCACGACAGGCGCTGCCGCAGAAGGCCGTGCAGTGCCGCCGAAACCCGGTGCCGCGCCGCCCGGTTTCGGCGCTCAGCCCGATTTCGACACGCCGCGTCCGCCGCCCGCGAGCGCGCAGAACGCGCCGCCGGCGTACCTGAAGCAAAGCGACACGCCGTGGTCGGTGTTCGGCCGGATCGTCGCGGCGCGTGCACGCCGGATCTTCGATCGCGCCGGCCAGCGGATCACGCAGCGCACGCTGCGCATCGGCGTGTCGGCACGGATCTTCCATCCGGAGCCGGGCGCGAAGGGGCTGCGCGGCAAGACGCTGCAGTATCTCGAGGAATCGATCGCGCACTGGGTGATGTCGCGCGACGTGCTCGTGTTCATGATCCCGACCGTCGGTCACCAGGGCATGCTGCATCCGAGCAACATCCGCCTGCGCGACTACGCGAAGCATCTCGACGGCCTGCTGCTGCAAGGCGGCGCCGACGTGTCGCCGCAAACCTACGCGGCGTCGGATGCGCGCCCCGAGTGGCCGGGCGACCGCGTGCGCGACATGTACGAGCTCGAGCTGTTTCACGAGTTCGTCGAGTCCGGCAAGCCGGTGCTCGGCGTGTGCCGCGGCGCCCAGCTGATCAACGTCGCGTTCGGCGGGTCGCTGTACCAGGACATCGCGACGGACGTGCCGACCGCGAATGCGCACGTGAGCGAGCATTACGACCAGCATCGCCACGCCATCCGCTTCCCCGACTCGTCGACGCTCGCGAGCATGTTCCCCGGGCGCAGCGAAGCGATCGTGAACTCGATCCACCATCAGGCGATCCGCGATCTCGGCCGCGATCTGAACATCGAGGCCGTGTCAGCCGGCGACGGGATCATCGAAGGCATTCGCTACCGGCGTGCGCCGTTCGTCGTCGGCGTGCAATGGCACCCGGAGTTTCATCGTGCCGGCGGCTCCGAGTTGCTCGACTGCACGCCGCTGCTCGATGCGTTCCTGCGCGCCGCTCGCGAGACCCGCCTGTAACCCGTTCTTGTATTGCCGCGCAGGAAAGCCGGCCGCATCCCGATAAATTCGAGATGCGGCCGTTTCGTTTTGAACGATAATCGCGACTCCCGATTCGTTCGACGGAGTCTGACGTTGGCCTTCCGAGATTTTTCCCCTGCACGATGCGCGACGTGGATCGTTGCGCTGGCCGCCTGCGCGCACGCGGGCGCGGCGTGGTCCGACGCGACCGCGCCGGTCGCGGGCACGCGCCCCGCGGTGACGAGCCTGAGCGGCGATGCGGCGACCGCGACGCCGGCGTCCGCCACGGAGGCCGCCGCGCAAGGCAACGTCGCCGAACTCACGCAGATGCTGCATGACGGACGAATCGTCGAGATGCGCACCACCTACAACGGCAGCTATGGCGCAAGCCTGATGTTCGATCCGCGCGAGATGACGTATTACGTCGCGCTGTTTCAGGACAAGCATCTGTGGCGCGTGATCAGGTCGCAGGAGAAGAACCGCGCGGAGATGGTGTACGCGAACTTCGTCCAGCAGACGGCGCAGCTCGCGGATGTCGAAATTCGTCGCACCGAACTCCAGGCGCAGAAGACGTTCCTCGAACGCGTGATTGCGCTGCAGGCGAATCGCGCGCAGCAACTGCAGGCCGATCTGAATATCGCGCGCGGCCAGCAGGCCGAGGTCGCGCAGCGGCAGAAGGCGGCGCAGGAGCAGACGCAGGCGCTGCAGATCGAGAAGCGGGCCGCGCAGGTGCAGTTGCGCGATCTGCAGGAGCAGGTACGGCAACTCGAACGGCAGTCCGAAACGGGATTGCCCGCGCACAAGTGACGATTCGGTCCGATGGACCGACGGACGGACGAAAACCCGGCGAAGCCTGCTTCGCCGGGTTTTTTGTTGGGCGCTGTCAGCGGGTGAGCGTATCCGGTACGTCGGTCAGGCGGCGGTGGGACAGTTGCGCTGTCCAGTCGAAGCCGGCGACGGGCGCATGGGCCGCCGGTGCCGGGCGATCGGCCTGCAGCGCGTTCGCCATCGCGATAAGCGTGAGCGGATCGTCGAGCGAGTCGTGGGGGGCGCCGGGATGCGCAGGCGAACCGACGCGATCGGGCGTCGGCGTGCGCGACGCGTGGTGAGTGACTGACGGGCGAGCGGTGACTCGCGGCGCGGAAGGTGCGTGCACGCGTGCCGTTGCCGTGCGCCTGGTGTCCGAACGATGCGGCGTTGGCGGCGCGGCAGTGGCGACGCGCTGAACGTTCGGTGTCGTGTCGGGGCGGCGCGGCGCTGGCTTGGTCGCCGCGTCGCGTGCGACGGGCAACGCCGCGGCAGGCGTCGCAACCTGCCGCGCCGCGACGCGCTGAGCCGGCGCGATGGTCGGCGTGGCGGGCGCCACCGCGGCCGTTGGCACGGCAACCATGGACTGCACGGGATGCGCCGGCGCGACGCCAACGGTCTGAATCGCAGGCGCACGCGCGAAACCCGGGAACGGCTCGTGCGCGGCGATCAGCCAGCCGATGATGCCGAGTGCGCCAATGCTCCAGCAGGCGGCGTGCCGCGCACGCCGGTCATGCGCGCGACCGGTGGCATGCTCGATGTGCTGGCCGGCGGCGCGCGCCGCAACGGCCGCTACACCGGCGGACACAGGGCGCGCGGCGGGCGGCGATTGCCAGCGGCACGTGCGATGCGGTGCTTCGACGTCGATGCACGAGGTCTTCAGGACGGCAGCGCAGCGCGTGCCGAGGCGGGTGCCGGGCGCGCCGCGGAACGTCCATTCACGGCCGAACGGCGGCACGCCGTCGAGGGGCGCGACACGAGGGCGGGCAAACGGACCTTCGACGGGAACGAGAGGCGTTGGGATCATGAGGGCGGTACGCGGTGCGACACGGGCGACGATGCCGGCAGCGGCGCGAATAGCGTGGCGAGTCGTGACATTGTGGTGAGTCGCCGGCGACCTGTCGATCAGACCGATCTGATTTTCGTGCGTTTTTCGAGGCGATTCGTACGAGACGAACGCGGCGACGTTGATCGCGGCCCCGGCCCCAAGGCAATTGTCGGCTTCGCGTGGCATCATTTGCCGACCATGCCGGCGTGCACATCGTTGCGCGGCGTGCCGCCGGCTGGCAACGATGTTCGTGCGCGCTGGTCCGGCGCCACACGCATCGTCGGATCCCTACGGCGCCGATGTCGCGCCATCCGCGCCGAGAGAGAACAACATGTCCACAGCAACACACGCCGTCGTCCAGGAATCGAAGGTTCGTACCGTGTTCCGGGTCGTCAGCGGCAACTTCCTGGAAATGTACGACTTCATGGTCTACGGGTATTACGCGTCGGCCATCGCGAAAACCTATTTTCCGAGCGGCAACGCGTTTGCGTCGCTGATGCTGTCGCTATCCGTGTTCGGCGCGGGCTTCCTGATGCGCCCGGTCGGCGCGATCGTGCTCGGCGCATACATCGACCACCACGGCCGCCGCAAGGGGCTGATCCTGACGCTTGGGCTGATGGCGCTCGGCACGCTCACGGTGGCCGCGATACCCGGCTATGCGACGATCGGCGTGCTCGCGCCGGTGCTCGTGCTGCTCGGCCGGTTGCTGCAGGGCTTTTCCGCGGGCGTCGAACTCGGCGGGGTGTCGGTCTACCTGTCGGAAATCGCGACGAAGGGGAACAAGGGGTTCTATACGTCGTGGCAATCGGGCAGCCAGCAGGTGGCGGTCGTGTTCGCCGCGTTCGTCGGCGTGCTGCTGAACCGCGCGCTGCCGGTCGAGGACATGACCGCGTGGGGCTGGCGCATTCCGTTCCTGATCGGCTGTCTGATCGTCCCGTTCCTGTTCCTGATCCGTCGTTCGCTGAAGGAGACCGACGAATTCCTCGCGAAGCGTCATCGTCCGACGATGGGCGAGATCATGCGTTCGATGCTCGAGAACTGGGGTGTCGTGATCGCCGGCATGGGGATGGTGATCATGACGACGGTGTCGTTCTACATGATCACGGCCTACACGCCGACATTCGGCAAGGAAGTGCTGCACCTGTCGTCGCTCGACGCGCTCGTCGTGACCGTCTGCGTCGGCCTGTCCAATCTCGTCTGGCTGCCGTTGTCCGGCGCGCTGTCGGATCGCATCGGCCGCCGCCCGGTGCTGATCGCGTTCACGGTGCTCACGCTGCTGTCGGCCTACCCGGCCGTGCTGTGGCTCGTGGCCGATCCGTCGTTCCTGCGGCTGCTGGCGGTCGAGCTGTGGCTGTCGTTCCTGTACGGCTCGTACAACGGCGCGATGGTCGTCGCGCTGACCGAAGTCATGCCGGCCGACGTGCGCACGGCCGGCTTCTCGCTCGCGTACAGCCTCGCGACGACGATCGGCGGTTTCACGCCGGCGATCTCGACGTTGCTGATCCACCAGACCGGCAACAAGGCGGCTCCGGGGCTGTGGCTGAGCGTCGCCGCGATCTGCGGATTGATCGCGACGCTCGTGCTGTATCGCACGCCCGAGTCGCGCAACCAGTACAAGGCGGCCTGACGCCACCCGCGTCGCATCGCGTCGAATGAAAAAAGGAGCGCGTCGCGCTCCTTTTTTCATTCGCGCTCGGCCGGGGTCAGGCGTCGCGCAGCGCACCGGCGACCGCCGTCGCCACGTCGAGCCATTGCCCCGGTGCGGACTGGCGGGCGAGCCGCGCGTGCGGATACCACGGGCAATCGTCGCCGGTGAACCAGCGCCAGTCGGGCGCGAACGGCAGCATGATCCATAGCGGCTTGCCGAGTGCGCCCGCGAGGTGCGCGACCGCCGTGTCGATCGTGACGACGCCGTCGAGCCGTTCGATCAGCGCGGCCGTGTCGGCGAAGTCGTTCAGTCGCCCGTCGAGGCGATGCACGCGCGGATGCGCGTCGACGCGCGCGCGTTCATCTTCGTCGAGCGCCGGCTGCAGCACGACCCAGTCGATGTCCGGCAGCGCGAGCAGCGGCGCGAGCGCGTCGAACGGCATCGAGCGGTTTTCCTGCGCCTGCCGCCGCCCTGACCACGCGAGACCGAACTTGCGCTTCGACTGGCCGCCGAGCGAGCCGCGAAAGCGCCGGTGCGCGCTGTCCGGCGCGTCGAGGTAGCGTTTGCCCGCGACGATGTCGGCCGGCTGCAGGCCGAGCAGGAACGGCAGGCTCATCAGCGTGCACGCGACGTCCGCCGCCGGCGGCTTCGCGGCGCCCTGTGCGACGAGCGTCACGCGCCAGCGTGCCGCGGCCGGCGCGAGCAGCGTGACGAGTTCCGGCTGCACTTCGAGCACGACGCGCGCGCAGCGCGCGCGGGCGAGCGGCACGAAGCGGACGAACTGCAGCGTGTCGCCGAAGCCTTGTTCCGCGCGGATCAGCAGCGTGCGCGACGCAATCGGCTCGCCTTGCCAGCGCGGCAGCGTGCCGAGCGGCGTTGCGCCCGGCGTGTCGTGACGCGTTTCGTATGCGGGCAGGCCGCGCGTGAAGTCGCCCAGCGTCAGCAGCGTGACGGCGCGATGCAGGTGCGCGAGTTTGAGGTCGGGAGCGACGCGCAGCGCCTGGTCGTACGCGCGCAGCGCCATCTCGTGCGCGCCGAGTGCGTGATGCGCGTTGCCGAGGTTCAGCCACGCGAGACTGAACGACGGATCGAGGCCGACCGCGCGTTCGTAATAGGGCAGCGCTTCGCGCTGGCGTGCCTGCGCGCACAGCGCGTTCGCGAGCCCGAAAAGGGCGAGCGGGAACGGCGGGTGCAGCGCGAGCGCGGCTTCGAATGCGGCGGCGGCTTCGGCGTGACGGCCGACCGCCTCGAGCGTGTTGCCGAGATTGAAATGCGCGGCGACGAAGCGCGGCTGCGCGGCGATCGCCGCCTGGAAGTGCGCGATCGCGTCGTCGGCCCGGCCCATCGCGTTCAGCGCCATCGCGAGATTGTTGTGCGCGCCGGCATGCCCGGGCCGCAACTCGAGCGCGCGATGGAATGCGGCGAGCGCGTCGTCGTGACGGCCGAGGGCATTCAGCGCGTTGCCGAGGTTGTTGTGGATCGATGCGTCGTCGGGCGTGAGCCGGAGCGCACGGCCGAACGCGTCGATGGCATCCTCGTGGCGCTGCAGCGCCGCATACGCGTTGCCGAGGTTGTAGTGCGCGAGCGGAAATTCGGGCGCGAGCGTGAGCGCGTTGCGAAAGCGGTCGATCGCTTCGTCGAGTCGGCCGAGCGCCTTCAGCGCGTTGCCGAGATTGAGCTGCAGCGCGGCATCGTTCGGGCGCAGGTCGACCGCACGCCCGACGAGATCGGCCGCCTCGGCATGCTGGCCCTGCTGGTGCCGCAGCACGCCGAACAGATGCAGTGCGTCGGCGTCGGCGGGATTGGTGGCGAGGGCGCTGCGATAGCCGTGCTCGGCCTCGGCGAGGCGGCCCGCGCGGTGCGCGGCATACGCTCGGTCGAATGCGGTATCCATGACGCGAAAACTGACGGAAAGCGCGTATTTTCCCACACTGCGCGGGGGTGCCCCAGATCGGCCGGTCGGCATATGGCCCCGTCACGCGGAGCGGCGTAGACTTGCACAATCGCGTGTCATCGAGGTTCTCATGGCTGACACACTGCTTGATATCCCGCCCGTGCTGATCGTCGGCGCGGGCCCGACCGGCCTTGCCGCCGCGATGGCGCTCGCGCGTGCCCGCGTGCCGGTGCGCATCATCGACCGGCTCGCCGCGCCCGCACCGTGTTCGCGCGCGATCGGCATCCAGGCGCGCACGCTCGAACTGCTGGAGCAGCATCGCGCGGTCGAACCGTTTCTCGCGTTGGGCCATCGTGCGCATGCGGCCACACTGCATGCGGACGGCCGCGTGATTGCGCGGCTCGATTTCGATCCACTGCAGACACGCTATCCGTATTTGCTGTTTCTCGACCAGAGCATCACCGAGCGGCTGCTCGCCGAGCACTTGGCCGGTTTCGGCGTGACGGTCGAACGCGGCGTCACGCTGACCGCGTGCGAAGCGGGCGGTACGTCGCTCGATGTGACGATCCGCGGCGCCGACGGTCGTGAACAGGCGTTCGCACCGTCGTACCTGATCGCCGCCGACGGTGCGCACAGCACGGTGCGCCATCTGCTCGGCCTGGGCTTCGCCGGGCATGCGTTCGAGCAGACCTTCCTGCTCGCCGATTTCGCGGCGATACCTGACTGGCCGGACGAGGAGATCCACCTGTTCACGACGCCGGACGGCATCGCGGGGCTGTTTCCGATGGGCGGCGGCCGCTACCGGCTTGTCGCCGACCGGCCGCCCGGCGGCGACGCACCGCCCGATGCGCGGACCCAGCCGACGCCGACGCTCGACGAATGCGAGGCGATCGTGCGCGCTCGCGTCGGCGCGTCGATCGCGCCGAGCGATCTCGCGTGGTCGGCGTATTTCCGCCTGCATAGCCGGATGGTCGAACGGCTGCGTCACGGGCGCGTGTTCTTCGCGGGTGACGCCGCGCACGTTCACAGCCCGGCGGGCGCGCAGGGCATGAACACGGGTATCCAGGAAGCGTTCAATCTCGGCTGGAAGCTCGCGCGCGTGCTTGGCGCGGGCACGCCGGAGCGGCTGCTCGACACGTATCACGCGGAGCGCCATCCGATCGAGCGCGATGTATTGCGGCAGACCGGCTTCATCACGCAGATCGTCGAAGCCGACCACGGGGCGATGAAGCTGCTGCGCGATCATGTCGTGCCGCTGCTGGCGTCGTTCGGGCCGGTGCGTGACGCGGTGCGCCGCACCGTCAGCGAGCTCGGTGTGCAATACCGGAAAAGCCCGCTCACGCTCGAACGCGTGCTCGATGGCGGGCCGCGCGCAGGCGAGCGTGCACCCGACGCGCTCGTGCATGTGGTCGACGGACCGCTCGGCCGGGCGCCCGGGATCGCGCGACTATACGACCTGCACGATCCGGCGAGCTTTACGCTGCTGCTGCTCGAGGAGCCGGCAGGTGCCGACACGGGCAATACGGCCGATGTGCCGCCGATGCCCGCGGACGCACAGGCGCTCGTGCAGGGGCTGGAGCGGATCATGCCGGGCGCGGTGCGAACCTGGCGCGTTGCCGATGCCGAAAGCGACGGCACGGACGGGCTCGCGCAGGTATACGGCCGTTCGAGGCCGTCGTTTTACCTGCTGCGTCCCGATGGCTACATCGCGGTGCGCGGCCGTACCGCCACCGACGCGACCGCGCTGCTGCGCCATTGCGAAAGCTGGTTCGCGGGCCTGCCGGTGCCCGCGTAGCGGAGCGCTCAGGCGGGGGCCGAGACCGGCGTGAGCGATGCGCGGTGCGCGGCGATCGCGTCGCGCACGATCGGCGCGGCGCGTTGCGCGGCTTCGCTCGACGGATCGTCGAGCGCGGCGAGTAGCGCGCGTCGCATCCGCGGTTCCCAGAAGCGCCGGATGTGTTCGGCGATGCCGGCCAGCGCTTCTTCGCGATCGGGCATCGATTCGAAGAATGCGCCGATCTGGTTGGCCATGTCGATCAGGTGTCCGATGTCCATCGCGTCCTCACTTGCCCGTCGTCGCGGCAGCCGGCGTGGCGGCGCGGCGCTCGAGCAGATCGAGCTGCTCCGAGTTGAAGCGTGCATACGCGCGCTGCCAGTCCGACGGCTGCGCAACCGGCATCACCTGCACGGCCGTGACCTTGTATTCCGGGCAGTTCGTGGCCCAGTCGGAGCTGTCCGTCGTGATCACGTTCGCCCCTGACTCGGGGAAGTGGAACGTCGTGTACACGACACCCGGCTGCATGCGGTCGGACACGAGCGCACGCAGTACCGTCTGGCCGGCCCGCGATTCGATGCCGACCCAGTCGCCGGTCCGGATCCCGCGATCCTCCGCATCGTGCGGATGAATCTCGAGGCGATCCTCTTCGTGCCACCGGACGTTCTCGGTCCGGCGCGTCTGCGCGCCGACGTTGTATTGCGACAGGATGCGGCCCGTGGTCAGGATCAGCGGATAGCGCTGCGTGACCTTTTCGGGCGTCGGAATGTACTGCGTGATCACGAACCGGCCCTTGCCGCGCACGAACGCGTCGATGTGCATCGTCGGCGTGCCGTCCGGTGCAGCTTCGTTGCACGGCCACTGGATGCTGCCGAGCGCGTCGAGTTTCTCGTACGACACGCCGGAGAAGGTCGGCGTGAGCCGCGCGATCTCGTCCATGATTTCCGACGGATGCGTGTAGTGCATGTCGTAGCCGAGCGCCTGCGACAGCAGCAGCGTCACTTCCCAGTCGGCGTAACCCGCGAGCGGCGGCATCACCTTGCGTACGCGCGAGATGCGGCGCTCCGCGTTCGTGAACGTGCCGTCCTTCTCGAGGAACGTCGAGCCCGGCAGCAGCACGTGCGCGTATTTCGCGGTTTCGTTCAGGAAGATGTCCTGCACGACGATGCATTCCATCGCCGACAGCGCGGCCGCGACGTGCTGCGTGTTCGGGTCCGACTGGACGATGTCCTCGCCCTGGCAGTAAAGCCCTTTGAAGCTGCCGTCGAGCGCCGCGTCGAACATGTTCGGGATGCGCAGCCCCGGTTCCGGTTGCAGCGTGGCCGACCATGCTTCCTCGAACTGGCTGCGCACGATTGCGTCGCTGATGTGCCGGTAGCCAGGCAGCTCGTGCGGGAACGAACCCATGTCGCACGAGCCTTGCACGTTGTTCTGGCCGCGCAGCGGATTGACGCCGACGCCTTCGCGGCCGATGTTGCCGGTCGCCATCGCGAGGTTCGCGATGCCCATCACCGTCGTCGAGCCTTGCGCATGTTCGGTCACGCCGAGGCCGTAGTAGATCGCGGCGTTGCCGCCGGTGGCATAGAGGCGCGCGGCCTCGCGCACCCGTTCGGCCGGTACGCCCGTCACCTCAGCGGTGGCCTCGGGCGAGTTCTCGGCGCGCGACACGAAGTCGCGCCATTGCTCGAACGCGCGCGTGTCGCAGCGTTCGGCGACGAATGCATCGGCGACGAGCCCTTCGGTCACGATCACGTGCGCGAGCGCATTGACCATCGCGACGTTGGTGCCGGGGCGCAGCTGCAGGTGGTGCGTGGCCTTCACGTGCGGGCCGTCGACCACGTCGATGCGGCGCGGGTCGATCACGATCAGCTTCGCGCCTTCGCGGATGCGCCGCTTCATGCGCGAGCCGAACACCGGGTGGCCGTCGGTCGGGTTCGCGCCCATCACGACGATCACGTCGGCCTGGCCGACCGACGCGAAGGTCTGGGTGCCGGCCGATTCGCCGAGCGTCGTCTTCAGGCCATAGCCGGTCGGCGAGTGGCACACGCGTGCGCAGGTGTCGACGTTGTTGTTGCCGAACGCGGCGCGCACAAGCTTCTGCACGAGGTAGGTTTCCTCGTTCGTGCAGCGCGACGACGTGATGCCGCCGATCGAATCGCGGCCATATTTCTGCTGCAGCTTGCGGAATTGCGTTGCCGCGTAGGTCAGCGCCTCTTCCCAGCTGACTTCGCGCCACGGATCGGTGATCTTCTCGCGGATCATCGGTTTCGTGATGCGGTCCTTGTGCGTTGCGTAGCCCCACGCGAAGCGGCCCTTCACGCACGCGTGGCCTTCGTTCGCGAGGCCGTTCTTGTGCGGCGTCATGCGCACGACCTGCGTGCCCTTCATCTCGGCCTTGAACGAGCAGCCGACGCCGCAGTACGCGCAGGTCGTGACGACCGAGTGCTCGGCCTGGCCGAGCTGGACGACGGATTTCTCCTGCAGCGTGGCGGTCGGGCACGCGGCGACGCAGGCGCCGCACGATACGCAGTCCGACGCCATGAACGATTCGCTTTCGCCGGCGGCGACGCGCGATTCGAAACCGCGTGCGGCGATCGTCAGCGCGAACGTGCCCTGCGTTTCCTCGCATGCGCGCACGCAGCGGTTGCAGACGATGCACTTCGACGGATCGTACGTGAAGTACGGATTCGATTCGTCCTTTTGCTCGCGCAGGTGATTTGCGCCGTCGAAGCCGTAACGCACTTCGCGCAGCCCGACGACACCCGCCATGTCCTGCAGCTCGCAGTCGCCGTTGGCGGGGCAGGTGAGGCAGTCGAGCGGGTGATCGGAGATGTACAGCTCCATCACGTTGCGGCGCAGCGACTGCAGCCGGTCCGACTGCGTGCGCACCTTCATCCCGGCTTCGGCGGGCGTCGTGCACGATGCCGGATAGCCGCGCCGGCCTTCGATTTCGACCAGGCACAGGCGGCACGAGCCGAACGGTTCGAGCGAATCGGTCGCGCAGAGCTTGGGCACATTGACGCCGGCTTCGATCGCGGCGCGCATCACCGACGTGCCGGCCGGCACCGTCACCGGCTGGCCGTCGATTTCGAGCGTGACGTCGGTATCGGCATGCCGTTGCGGCGTACCGTAGTCGGTTTCGTCGAACGGATCGCGCACGCGCGCCTGCGCGGCGCTCTTGCACGCGCATTGGCCCGAGCCGCAGCCGCCTTGGCGGACGTTGTTCGTGTCGAGGGACATTCAGGGCTCCTTCTGGGTCAGGCCGCGGCCTTGACCGGACCCGACGCGGCTTGCTTGCCGGCGGCGAGCCCGAAATCTTCGGGGAAATGGTCGAGCGCGGACAGCACCGGGTACGGCGTCATCCCGCCCATCGCGCACAGCGAGCCGGCGAGCATCGTGTCGCACAGGTCGCGCAGCAGCGTGACCTGTCGCTCCGACTTGTCGCCCTGGCGAATGCGTGCGATCGTCTCGACGCCGCGCGTCGATCCGATCCGGCACGGCGTGCACTTGCCGCACGATTCGATCGCGCAGAACTTCATCGCGTATTCGGCGAGTTCCGCGAGATTCGACGTGTCGTCGTGCAGCACGATGCCGCCGTGGCCGACGACCGCGCCGATCGCCGTGTACGCCTCGTAGTCGAGCGGCACGTCCCACTGGTGTTCGGGCAGATAGGTGCCGAGCGGGCCGCCGACCTGGGCGGCGCGCGCGGGCCGGCCGCTGGCCGTGCCGCCGCCGTAGTCAAACATCAGCTCGCGCAGCGTGACGCCGAACGCGAGCTCGACGAGGCCGCCGTAGCGGATGTTGCCCGCGAGCTGGAACGGCAGCGTGCCGCGCGAGCGGCCCATCCCGTAGTCGCGATAGAACGCGGCGCCGCGCGCGAAGATCACCGGCGCGGTCGCGAGCGTGATCACGTTGTTGATCACGGTCGGTTGGCCGAACAGGCCAGCGAGCGCGGGCAGAGGCGGCTTCGCGCGCACGACGCCGCGCTTGCCTTCGAGCGATTCGAGCAGCGCCGTTTCCTCGCCGCACACGTACGAGCCGGCGCCCTTTGCGACGTGCAGGTCGAATGCATGCGCGGAGCCGAGCACGCGTTCGCCGAGCCAGCCGGCTTCACGGGCGCGCTCGATCGCGGTTTCCAGTGCCGCGATCGCGTGCGGGTATTCGCTGCGCACGTAGATGTAGCCGAGCGTCGCGCCCGTCGCGATGCCCGCGATGATCATCCCTTCGATCAGGCAGTACGGATCGCTTTCCATGATCAGCCGATCGGAGAACGTGCCCGAATCGCCTTCGTCCGCGTTGCAGACGATGTACTTCTGCGTCGCGCTGGCCTGCCGGACGGTGCGCCATTTGATGCCGGCCGGGAAGGCTGCGCCCCCGCGGCCGCGCAGCCCCGATTCGATCAGCAATTCGCATGCGGCGCCGCCGTCGAGCGCGAGCGCGTTCTTCAGGCCGGCGAGGCCGTCGTGCTTCAGGTAATCGTCGATCGACAGCGGATCGGTCAGGCCGATGCGCGCGAACGTGAGGCGCTGCTGGCGCGCGAGATAGGGCAGGGCGTCGACGAGGCCGACGCCGCTCGGATGCGCGCCGCCGTCGAGCCAGTTCGCGTCGAACAGGGCAGGCACGTCGGCGGCCGACAGGTTCGCGTAGCCGACGCGCCCGGCGGCCGTGCCGACCTCGACGAGCGGCTCGAGCCACAGCAGCCCGCGCGAGCCGTTGCGGATCAGCTCGATCGCGACGCCGCGCCGCTCGGCTTCCGCGACGATCGCGGCGGCGAGGGCGTCGGCGCCGAGCGCCAGCGCGGACGAATCGCGCGGAACGTAGATGCGGGTCGTCATGCGGCCTCCGGGGTGTGGGCGGTCGCGTCGGCGAGCAGGGCGTCGAACTTCTCCGGCGTGACCTTCGCGTGCAGCACGCCGTTGACCGTCATCGACGGCGATTGCGCGCACAGCCCGAGGCAGTAGACCGATTCGAGCGCGACGTCACCCGGCGCGTGCGCGTCGGCGCCATCGCCGTGCGCTGCATCGAACCGGCAACCCGTGCGCGCTTCCGCGTGCGCGGCCAGCGCTTCGCAGCCCATGCTGCGGCACGCCTCGGCGCGGCACATCTGGATCGTCACGCGCGCGGGCGGCGCGGTGCGGAAGTGGTGATAGTAGGTGAGCACGCCGTGCACTTCGGCGCGCGACAGATTCAGTGCCTTCGCGAGCGGCGCGACGCAACCTGCCGGCACGTAGCCTGCGTCGTCCTGGATCGCATGCAGGATCGCGACGAGCGAGCGGCCGGCACGCGCGTGGCGCTCGACGAGCGCGTCGGGCGCAGGGGAATTCGGGGACATCGGTTATGCTCCTCCAAAGTCTCATATGTGCTTCTAATTCATATAGTGCACATCGGGACTTCGTCCTGATTGATTTTGAGCAACGATAAGCGGAAGATTCCGCAGTCGCAATAGGAAATCGGAGTGCATAATTGATTCGAATCGAATGCGACGCGTATCTGACCGTACGCGACACCGAGGGCCGCACCGCCAGCCTGTCGGACGTCGCCCCGTTGCTGGAGCTCGTGGCCGATACGGGCAGCATCGCGCAGGCCGCGCAGGCGAAAGGTCTGTCGTATCGGCACGCGTGGGGCATGCTGCGGGCGCTGGAGGCGTGCGTCGGCGGCGAGTTGATCGAGACGGCGCGCGGCAAGGGGTCGACGCTGTCGGAGCTCGGGCAGGCGATCGTCGACGCGCAGCGGCTCGCGCGCAGCCGTCTCGACGGCAACCTGCGCGCGCTGGCGGCCGAGGTGGCGAGCGACCTGAACCGGCGGCTCGCGCAGCGCGACGGCGCCGTGCGCATCCATGCGTCGCACGGCTACGCGGTTGCGACGCTCGTTTCCGCGCTTGTCGATGCGCAGGCCGCCGTCGACATCAAGTATCGCGAGAGCGTCGAGGCCGTGCAGGCGCTTGCGCGCGGCGAATGCGAACTGGCCGGTTTTCATCTGCCACGCGGCGCGTTCCGCGAACAGTGCGCGCAGATCTATCGGCCGTGGCTCGACGACGCGCGTCACGTGCTGATTCATCTGACGCGTCGCCAGCAGGGGCTGTTCGTGCCGCGGGGCAACCCGAAGCAGGTCGGCGGGCTCGCCGATCTCGCCCGCAACGACATCCGCTTCGTCAACCGGCAGCCGGGGTCGGGCACGCGGATGCTGCTCGATCTTGCATTGCGCGCGATCGGCATCGATCCCGAGCGTATCGACGGCTATGCGTCGGCCGAACTCACGCATTCGGCGATCGCCGCGTTCGTCGCGAGCGGGATGGCCGATCTCGGCTTCGGCGTCGAGCCGGCCGCCCATCACTTCGGGCTCGATTTCATTCCGGTCGTCGACGAGGACTATTACTTTGCGTGCGAACGCGCGCAGCTCGATTCGCGACCGCTCGCCGGCGTGCTCGCCTTGCTGCGCGATGCGCGCTTCGTCGACCGCGTCGCGCATCTCGACGGCTACGATCCGGCCGCGTGCGGGACGCTGATCGGCATCGCGGAGGGATTCGCCGGTATCGCCGGGGGCGGTATGCCGGACGGCAACGCACGGTAACGGGGACGCGCGCGAACCGCGCTGCAGCAGCGAGGGATTTGCGCTACGCTTGCCGCTTGATCAACGTTCCAACAAGCACGCCGTTCAGGCGTCATCCCGCCATGAAACTATCCGTTCCCTTCTCCGCGGCAGCGTTGACCGCAGGGCTTCTTGTTGTCGTTTCGCCGTTGGCGTTCGCGCAGAATTCACCGGGCGTGCCCGGCGGGATCCTGAGCGAGCAGTTCCGCCTGAACGAGCATCCGCAGATGCCGTTCGCGGCGTCTGCGCCGTCGCAGAAATACCAGAGCGGCAAGAAGTCGGCGTTGCGCCGCAAGGGCGATTTGGGGGACCCGAACGGCTGCAACCTGAAGTGTCCGATGGACACTCAATAAGCAGGCGCTGACGCGCCGGGTTGTCGACGCCGCGATCGTTTGTCCAGACCGCGCCGATGCCGCGCGGTTCTTTTCGAGCCCCGCAGGGTGTACTGCCTTGCGGGGCTCGTGCTTTGTGGGGCTCGGTTCGGCCTCGCGTGACGTGGTGCGATCTTGCGGTGGTAGCCCATGTCTGCATGGATATAGGGTTAACCCTTGTTTCGGGAAGGATGTCTTCCTGAAACCTGCCTTATTCTTAAGCATGCGCCTACATAAACTTCGGTTTGTCAGCGATGAACGGGTGTTCACCGCGAAATCAGACAAATCTGGAGGTAGGTCATCATGAAGTCGCTCGTTCAAGCCGTTGTCGTTGCTGCTGCTCTCGTTGCCCCGGTCGTGTCGTTCGCGCAGTCCGGCTCGGCACTCACCCGCGCACAGGTTCGCGCCGGGCTGGTTCAGCTCCAGCAGGCCGGTTACAACACCGCCCGCGGCGAAGATCCGCACTATCCGGAAGCGATCCAGGCCGCCACGGCGCGTGTCGCGGAGCAACAGCGCAGCGCGCTCGCCCAGGCGCAAGGCGCCGACGCCAGCGGTTATGGCGCGCAGGTGCAGGGCGCATCGGCATCGGGTTCGCGTGCGATCGGCGTGCGTCCGGCCAGCGCAGAAGAAATGAAGTCGCTGTATCGCGGCAGCTAAGCGGCTCGTCGCCCGGTGAGGCCGTGCTGCGGCTGCGCTGATGCGTCGCGTGCCGGGCAGGGGGCGTCCGCCGCGGTCGATCACCGCGCGGGCGACGTCGAACATCCGTCACCTCCTGCCGCCGGAATGCCGGCGGCATTCCGTCCGGCCCGTTCGAGGCCGGGCGCTTTTTCGGAGGGCGCGGGGTGTTCGGCCTCTCAGGCAACAAAAAACCCCGCAGACTCGCGTCGTGCGGGGCTCGTGCGTCAAGCGCGGAATTTGGTGGAGGCGGCGGGAATCGAACCCGCGTCCAGAAGCGCTCCACGACTAGTTCTACATGTTTAGTTCAGTCATTTGATTTAACCGCAGCGACGCGGACGAACACGCTGCACTACGGCGATTCGCTAGATTTTCGACCCTGGCGTCGCGACGCCGACAGGGCTTAACTGACGTAAATGACCTCTGGCGGTATTGCTACCGGTCTTGCGACACTAGTCCGTCAGTGAACTAGGCAGAGGACGGCGGCCGTTAGGCTGCCAGTGCGAACGTATCGTCGTTTGCAGTTACGATTTTCCCATTGATTAACGAGGTGACGGGTCCTCGACATGCCCTAGCCGCTTCACAACCCCTGTCGAAACCAGGTCGCCCCCGCGGATAAGATCGATCATTATAGCCCAACATCGCGCAGCAGGTCGCGCAGTTCCTGCGTCGTGCCGACCAGATGCTGCGCTTGCCACTCGGCCGGCGCGACGCCGTCACCGCAATAGCCGTACGCGGCCGCGACCGTCGCCATCCCCGCCGCGCTGCCGGCCTGGATGTCGCGAAGATCGTCGCCGACGTAGACGATGCGTTCCGGCGCGAGCGTCATTTGTTCCGCCGCATGCAACAGCGGGGCCGGATGCGGTTTCGAGTGCGGCGTTGTGTCGCCCCCGACGATGCAGGCCGCGCGCGGCGCGAGGCCGAGCAGGTCGGCGAGCGGCGCGGTGAGGCGCATCGCCTTGTTCGTGACGATGCCCCAGCGCACGCCGCGCGCATCGAGTTCGTCGAGCACGTCGCCGATGCCGGGGAACAGCACCGTGTGCACGCAGATGTCGGTCGCGTAATTGGTCAGGAACTCGTCGCGCATCGCGTCGTAGCCGGGCGATTGCGGGTCGATGCCGAATGCTCCGCCGAGCAGGCCGCGCGCGCCGGCCGATGCCAGCGGCCGCAGCACGTCGAGCGACGTTTCGGGCAGGCCGCGCACGCGCTGCATCTTGTGGACTGCAGCGGCGAGATCGGGCGCCGTGTCGGCGAGCGTGCCGTCGAGGTCGAACAGCACGGCATCGCAGTGCAGCAGGCGCGGCGCGTCGAATGCAGGCCGCTCGGTCGAAAGGGGAATCGTCATGCCGGTCGGAGGGTCACGCGCCGCGGCGGCACGCGACGAGATAGTTGATGTCGGTGTCGTTCGACAGCGCGAAGCGCTTGCCGATCGGATGATAGGTAATGCCCTTGATCTCCACGATGTGCAGATCGGTCCCGCGAATGAAGCTCGCCAGTTCCGACGGACGGATGAAGCGCGCGTAGTCGTGGGTGCCTTTCGGCAGCATCTGCGCGATGTACTCGGCGCCGATCACCGCGAACAGGTAGGACTTCAGGTTGCGGTTCAGCGTGGAGAAGAACACCCAGCCACCCGGCTTCACGAGCGTCGCGCACGCGGCGACGACGCCGGCCGGCGACGGCACGTGCTCGAGCATCTCCATGCAGGTGACGACGTCGTAAGTGCCCGGCTCGCGTTCGGCGATCGCTTCGGCGGCGATCGCCTCGTAGTCGACCGTGATGCCGCTTTCGAGGCTGTGCAGGTCGGCGACTCCGAGCGCTTCGGTCGACAGGTCGATGCCTTTCACCTGGGCGCCGAGCCCGGCCATCGATTCGGACAGGATGCCACCGCCGCAGCCGATATCGAGTGCGCGCTTGCCGGCGAGGTGCGCATGCGAATCGATCCAGCCGAGCCGGACCGGATTCAGGTCGTGCAAGGGTTTGAATTCGGCATTCGGGTCCCACCACCGATGGGCGAGGTCGCTGAATTTCTGGAGTTCGTGCGGATCGGCGTTGGTCATGTCGGCAAACGGGCTACGGAAGGGGGCGGTGCGTCGGTACGTCAGCCCCGAGTATATAAGGGGGCGCACAACGAGGCCAGCGAGCGCCAGGACGGGTGTCAAAGAAAAAGCCCCGCCGGAGCGGGGCTTTGAAGCAGTCGAAAACCGCGGCTTACTGCGCCGGAACGGTCGTCTTCTGGACTTCTTGCGTACCGACCACTTCGACTTCCACGCGGCGGTCCGGTGCGAGGCAGGCGATCAGTTGCTTGCGGTTCTTCTGGTTGCAGCCGGTCGTGACCGGGTTGCGCTTGCCCTTGCCTTCCGTGTAGATCTTGTTGGCCGGGACACCCTTGCTGACCAGGTACGACTTGACGGCTTGCGCACGGCGCAGCGACAGACGGTCGTTGTACTTGTCCGAACCGATGCGGTCCGTGTAGCCCGTAGCGACGACCACTTCCGTGTTCATGCCCTGGATCTTCGAAGCCAGTTCGTCCAGCTTTTGCTTGCCCAGCGGCTTGAGCGTTGCCTTGTCGAAGTCGAACAGTGCGTCGGCTTGGTACGTGATCTTCTGGCTCGTGATGGCCGGAGCAACCGGAGCGACCGGCGGCTGCGGTGCCTGGGCGACCAGTGCGCCATCGCACTTCGCGTTGGCGGTGGCCGGCGTCCAGAACGCGTCACGCCAGCAGAGCTCGTTCGTGCCGTTCATCCACACCCATTCGCCCGTACCGTTCACCCAGTTGTCGTTGACGGCTTGACGCGACGCCGGCACCGACTGTGCCGAAGCGGATGCAGCCATAACTGCGGTAGCTGCAATGAACGCGAGCTTTGAAAGTTTATTCATATTTCTCCTCTCGAAATTGAGATTACCGCAGGTTTACTGCGAGCCTGTTGACGGTGACAAGTCATACATTGCTCGAAGTATAACATTGGTGCGGCACAAAAAACGCGGCACCGCTCTGTGTAGACTTCGAGCAGCGTCTAACTTTCAGTGCGTTGGCATTTTGCCATATCGTTCCCTTCCTACGAAAAAAAATCCTCCCCACCCCAAGATCGCTTCAACTTTGTGGTGCATGCGCAACACCCGCCTGCCGTAACTTTTAGAGATTGTCAAGAGCGTGTCCGCGAAATTGCATGAAGGGCGGCAAGGGTTTACGCGCGTGCGTGACAAGGAGCCGGGCGACGCCCAAGCCTTCTGAAGGGGCGCGATCATGGCCGGTTCGGGTGCCTTTTCCATGGGCGGCGATTTTTGCTGTTTACATATAGAGGGGGTGGCGAATTGGCGGTCGATGGGCGCATGTTAGAATCTCGCGTTGCGTTGCGCATGCAGCGCCCACGCGAAAGGCGTTCGCCGTCTTCGCTCCGAAACGATACGGATACATGGATCAATTCGCCAAAGAGACCCTGCCCACCTCCCTAGAGGAGGAAATGCGCCGTTCGTATCTCGATTACGCGATGAGCGTGATCGTCGGACGTGCCCTTCCGGATGTCCGCGATGGCCTGAAGCCCGTGCACCGGCGCGTACTGTTCGCGATGCACGAACTGAACAACGACTGGAACCGCGCGTACAAGAAATCGGCGCGTATCGTCGGTGACGTGATCGGTAAGTATCACCCTCACGGCGATACCGCGGTGTACGACACGATCGTGCGGATGGCGCAGGACTTCTCGCTGCGCTACATGCTGATCGACGGACAGGGCAACTTCGGCTCGATCGACGGCGACAATGCCGCGGCGATGCGTTACACCGAAATTCGCATGGCGAAGATCGGTCACGAACTGCTCGCCGACATCGACAAGGAAACGGTCGACTTCGAGCCGAACTACGACGGCAACGAGATGCAGCCGGCGGTCCTGCCGTCGCGCATCCCGAACCTGCTGATCAACGGCTCGTCGGGTATCGCGGTCGGCATGGCGACCAACATCCCGCCGCACAACCTGAACGAAGTCGTCGACGCGTGCCAGCACCTGCTGAACAACCCGGAAGCGACGATCGACGAGCTGATCGAGATCATCCCGGCGCCGGACTTCCCGACGGCCGGCATCATCTATGGTGTCGCCGGCGTGCGCGACGGCTATCGCACCGGGCGCGGCCGCGTCGTGATGCGCGCGGCCACGCACTTCGAGGAGATCGACCGCGGCCAGCGGATGGCGATCATCGTCGACGAGCTGCCGTACCAGGTGAACAAGCGCTCGCTGCTCGAGCGCATCGCAGAGCTCGTCAACGAGAAGAAGCTCGAGGGCATCTCCGACATCCGCGACGAGTCCGACAAGAGCGGCATGCGCGTCGTGATCGAGCTGAAGCGCGGCGAAGTGCCCGAAGTGGTGCTGAACAACCTGTACAAGGCGACGCAGCTGCAGGACACGTTCGGCATGAACATGGTCGCGCTGGTCGACGGCCAGCCGAAGCTGCTCAACCTGAAGGAAATCCTGCAGTGCTTCCTGTCGCATCGACGCGAAGTGCTGACGCGCCGCACGATCTACGAACTGCGCAAGGCGCGCGAGCGCGGCCACGTGCTCGAAGGTCTCGCGGTCGCGCTCGCGAACATCGACGAGTTCATCGCGATCATCAAGGCAGCGCCGACGCCGCCGATCGCGAAGCAGGAGCTGATGGCGAAGCCGTGGGATTCGTCGCTCGTGCGCGAGATGCTGACGCGCGCCGAGACCGAGAATGCGGCGGCGGGCGGCCGCTCCGCGTACCGTCCGGAAGGCCTGAACCCGGCGTTCGGGATGCAGGCCGACGGGCTGTACCGTCTGTCCGACACGCAGGCGCAGGAAATCCTGCAGATGCGTCTGCAGCGCCTGACCGGTCTCGAGCAGGACAAGATCATCGGCGAGTACCGCGAAGTGATGGCGCAAATCGCAGACCTGCTGGACATCCTCGCGCGCCCCGAGCGGATCACGACGATGATCGGCGAGGAGCTGACGACGGTGAAGGCCGAATTCGGCGACGCACGCCGCTCGAAGATCGAGCTGAACGCGACCGAATTGAATACCGAAGACCTGATCACGCCGCAGGACATGGTCGTCACGATGTCGCACGCGGGCTACGTGAAGTCGCAGCCGCTGTCCGAGTATCGCGCGCAGAAGCGCGGCGGCCGCGGCAAGCAGGCGACGCAGATGAAGGAAGACGACTGGATCGAGACGCTGTTCATCGCGAACACCCACGACTACATCCTGTGCTTCTCGAACCGCGGCCGCGTGTACTGGGTCAAGGTCTATGAAGTGCCGCAGGGTTCGCGTAACTCGCGCGGCCGTCCGATCGTCAACATGTTCCCGCTGCAGGACGGCGAGAAGATCAACGTCGTGCTGCCGGTCAAGGAATTCTCGGCCGACAAGTTCGTGTTCATGGCGACGTCGCTCGGCACCGTGAAGAAGACGCCGCTCGAGGCATTCAGCCGCCCGATGAAGAAGGGCATCATCGCGGTCGGTCTCGACGAGGGCGACTTCCTGATCGGTGCATCGATCACCGATGGCGCGCACGACGTGATGCTGTTCTCGGACGCCGGCAAGGCCGTGCGCTTCGACGAGAACGACGTGCGCCCGATGGGCCGGGAAGCGCGCGGCGTGCGTGGCATGCAGCTCGAGGACGGGCAGCAGGTCATCGCGCTGCTGGTTGCCGGCAGCGAGGAGCAGACCGTGCTCACCGCGACCGAGAATGGCTACGGCAAGCGCACGCCGATCACCGAGTACACGCGTCACGGCCGCGGCACGAAGGGGATGATCGCAATCCAGACGTCGGAGCGCAACGGCAAGGTCGTCGCCGCCACGCTCGTCGACGCCGAGGATCAGATCATGCTGATCACGACAGCCGGCGTGTTGATTCGTACCCGCGTGTCTGAGATTCGCGAGATGGGACGTGCCACGCAAGGTGTTACACTCATCAGTCTCGATGAGGGTACCAAGCTCTCCGGCCTGCAGCAGATCGCAGAAGCCGAAGAGGGCGATGGCGAGGCCGACGAGGCGTCGGACGGCGAAGCCTGAAGAGCGGATGAGACTCGAGCCGCCGCGCGCGCCAGGCGCCGCGGTCGGCGAGCAACCATTCATATTTCCAAAAGGGAGTGATGATGCAAAAGCAATTCAAGCAACTGGTTCTGCTGGCTGCACTGGTGCCGACGTTCGCGATGGCGCAAGCGCTGTCGAATTCCGCACCGGCTGCGACCGCGGCAGCTGCGCCGATCGACGCCGACAAGAAGGCTGCGATCAAGGATCTGCTCGACGCGATCGACGCGCCGAAGCTCGTGTCGGCTATCGGCAACAGCGCCGAGATGCAGGCAAAGCAGCTCGTGCCGGCGATCCTGTCGGACGCGCTGTCGGAAAACAAGACGCTGAACGACAAGCAAAAGCAAGCCGCCGTGCCGACGCTGCAAAAGAACGCGGTGCCGAAGCTGGTTGACGGCGCGGGCAAGGTGTTCGGCACGCAACAGTTCCAGAGCGACGCGATGTCGGCTCAGTACGACGCCTACGCGAAGTACTACAGCACGTCGGAGATCAAGGATCTGACGACGTTCTACAAGAGCCCGACGGGCCGCAAGTTCATCCAGGTTCAGGATCAGGTCGGCCGCGACGTGGTCAACGGCCTGATGCAGAAGTACATGCCGCAAGCGATCCAGGCAACGCGCGCACAGGCTGACAAGGAAGTCGCGGCAGTCAAGCCGGGCAAGTAAGCCGTCCGGGCACGCCGCCCGGCCGTTCGGCCGGGTTTGGCGGGAGCCTGATGACAGTGCGATAATGGCCGTTTGCGCGCGAGCGCAAGCGGCCATTCTTTTTCTGGCGCGGTTCTTTCTGCCGGCGGCAAGCCGGTCGCGTCCCTCCCGAGGTTTTCACGATGCGCGTCTTTAATTTCTCCGCCGGTCCTGCGGCGCTCCCCGAGGAAGTGCTGCGGCAGGCCGCCGACGAAATGCTCGACTGGCACGGCAGCGGCATGAGCGTGATGGAGATGAGCCATCGCGGCAAGGAATTCATGTCGATCCACGAGGCAGCGCTGACCGACCTGCGCGAGCTGCTCGATGTGCCGGCCAGCCACCGGATCCTGTTCCTGCAGGGCGGCGGCATTGCCGAGAACGCAATCGTGCCGATGAACCTGCTCGGTTCGCGCAAGACCGCCGACTTCGTCGTGACGGGCTCGTGGTCGCAGAAGTCGTTCAACGAAGCGAAGAAATACGGCACGCCGCATCTGGCCGCATCCGGCAAGACGGCCGACGGTTTCACGCGCGCACCCGCCCGCGCCGAATGGCAGCTGTCGGACGATCCGGCCTACGTGCATCTGTGCACGAACGAGACGATCGACGGCGTCGAGACGTTCGAGATTCCCGACCTCGGCGACGTGCCGCTCGTCGCGGACGTGTCGTCGCACATCCTGTCCCGTCCGATGGACGTCGCGAAGTACGGCGTGCTGTTCGGCGGCGCGCAGAAGAACATCGGGATGGCCGGCGTGACGGTCGTGATCGTTCGCGAGGACCTGCTCGATCGCGCGCTGTCGATCTGCCCGTCCGCATTCGAATGGAAGACGGTCGCCGCGAACAACTCGCTGTACAACACACCGCCCACGTATGCGATCTACATCGCGGGCCTCGTGTTCCAGTGGCTGAAGCGGCAGGGTGGCCTCGAGGCGATCGAGGCGCGCAATATCGAGAAAGCGAAGCTGCTCTACGACACGATCGATGCGAGCAGCTTCTATTTGAACAAGGTCGAGCCGGCGGTGCGTTCGCGTATGAACGTGCCCTTTTTCCTGGCCGACGAAACGCGCAACGAAGACTTCCTTGCCGGCGCAAAGGCGCGCGGGCTGCTGCAGCTGAAGGGCCACAAGTCCGTCGGCGGCATGCGGGCGTCGATCTACAACGCGGTGCCGCTCGAGGGCGTGAAGGCGCTCGTCGAGTACATGAAGGACTTCGAACAGCGCGGCGCCTGAGCGCGCGCTGTTCAAACAGCACGGCAACTACGCATGGACGACGAACTGAATTCCCGCCTGAAACCGCTGCGCGACCGCATCGACGCGATCGACGCGCAGCTGATCGCGCTCCTCAACCAGCGCGCCGCGGTGGCGCTCGAGGTGGGCGAGGTCAAGAAGCATTTCAACGCGCCGGTGTTCCGGCCGGAGCGTGAGCTGCAGGTGATCGCGCGCCTGCAGGACATGAGCGCGGGGCCGCTCGCGAGCGAACACATCAGCGCCATCTGGCGCGAGATCATGGCCGCGAGCCGCGCGCTCGAACAGACGATCCACGTCGCGTTCCTCGGGCCGGTCGGCACATATAGCGAACAGGCGATGTTCGAGTATTTCGGCCAGTCCATCGAAGGGCTGCCGTGTCCGTCGATCGACGAGGTATTCCGCTCGGTCGAGGCGGGCGCGTCCGCATTCGGCATCGCGCCGGTCGAGAACTCGACCGAAGGCGCGGTGTCGCGCACGCTCGACCTGCTGCTGCAGACGCAGTTGCTGATCAGCGGCGAACTCGCGCTGCCGATCCATCACAACCTGCTCACGCAGAGCGGCACGCTCGACGGCGTGACGCGCGTCTGCGCGCATGCGCAGGCGCTCGCGCAATGCCAGCAGTGGCTTTCCGCGAACGCGCCGCAGCTCGAGCGGCAAGCGGTGTCGAGCAATGCGGAGGCCGCGCGTCTCGCGGCGGCGGACCCGAGCGTCGCGGCGATCGCTGGCGACCGCGCGGCCGCACACTACGGCCTGCAGATCGCGTTCTCGCTGATTCAGGACGATCCGCACAATCGCACGCGCTTCGTGATCGTCGGCAAGCAGCCGGCCGGGCAGAGCGGTCACGACCAGACGTCGCTGATCGTGTCGGTGAAGAACGAGCCGGGCGCGGTGTTCAAGCTGCTCGAGCCGCTCGCGCGGCACGGTGTGTCGATGACGCGCTTCGAGTCGCGTCCGGCGCGGGTCGGCACGTGGGAGTATTACTTCTACATCGACATCGAAGGGCACCGGGACGAACCAGCCGTGGCCGCCGCGCTTGCGGAGCTCGGCCAGAAGGCCGCGTTCCTGAAGATACTCGGTTCGTATCCGCGCGCGCGCTGACGCGTAGCGGCCCGTCGCCAGCACCGAGCAGGCGGCGCGGCGAAGCGGGCAGGGCAGGCCGGGCGGCGCTGCCCAAGGCGGGTTCGGGCGGTATCCGGTGCAGGTCGCGCCGGGTGCGGGCCCGTTGCCCGGAATCTGGACTTCCGTGCGTGGGGCGTCGTTCCGCGCGCGTCACTTGGCTCTTGTCGTGTCAGGCTTTGCATTCAACAAACTTGTCATCTTTGGCGTCGGCCTGATCGGCGGATCGCTGGCGCGCGCCCTGCGCGAGCGCGCACCGGGCGGTGCGGGCGAAGTTGTCGGCGTCGGTCGTTCGCGTGCGTCGGTCGAGCGCGCCCTCGCGCTCGGCGTGATCGATCGCGCAGCGGCGCTCGACGACGATGCGCAGCTGCGCGACGCGCTCGCCGGCGCCGATCTCGTGTTGCTGGCCGCGCCGGTCGCGCAAACGGGCCCGCTGCTCGCGCGCATCGCGCCGTGGCTCGACGCTGCGACGATCGTCACCGACGCTGGCAGCACGAAGTCCGACGTCGTCACGGCGGCACGCGATGTGCTCGGTGCGCGGATCGCGCAATTCGTGCCGGGCCATCCGATCGCCGGGCGCGAATCGAGCGGCGTCGAGGCCGCGCTGCCGGATCTGTACGTCGGTCGCAACGTCGTGCTGTGTCCGCTGCCGGAGAATGCGCCCGAAGCGGTCGCACGGATCGATGCGATGTGGCGGGCGACCGGCGCCGACGTGCGCACGATGAGCGCGGCGCAGCACGATCGCGTGTTTGCGTCGATCAGTCATCTGCCTCATGTGCTGTCGTTCGCGCTCGTCGAGCAGATACTCGGCGAGGCGGATGCCGAACTGAAATTCTCGTACGCGGCGGGTGGCTTCCGCGACTTCACGCGGATCGCGGCGTCGAGCCCGGAAATGTGGCGCGACGTGTGTGTCGCGAATCGCGCGGCGCTGCTCGATGAGCTCGACGGCTACACGCGCGTGCTCGCCCGGCTGCGTGCGGCGATCGACGTCGGCGATGGCGCGGCGCTCGAAGCCGTGTTCACGCGCTCGCGCGCTGCACGCAAGGCATGGCAGGAACGTGGCGCGCAGCCCGCTGCCGAACCGGTCAAGAAATAACAGGAAACAGGACGATTCCCATGGACTATCTCGATCTCGGCCCGTATTCCAGCGCATCGGGCACCGTGCGCCTGCCCGGCTCGAAAAGCATCTCGAACCGCGTGCTGCTGCTCGCGGCGCTTGCCGAAGGCGATACGACGATCACCAACCTGCTGGATTCCGACGACACGCGCGTGATGCTCGACGCGCTCGGCAAGCTCGGTGTGAAGCTCGCGCGCGAGGGTGACACCTGTGTCGTCACCGGCACGCGCGGCGCGTTCACCGCGAAGACCGCCGATCTGTTCCTCGGCAACGCGGGCACCGCGGTGCGACCGTTGACGGCGGCGCTCGCGGTCAACGGCGGCGACTATCGCGTGCACGGCGTGCCGCGCATGCACGAGCGGCCGATCGGCGATCTCGTCGACGGCCTGCGGCAGATCGGCGCGCAGATCGACTACGAGCAAAACGAAGGCTTTCCGCCGCTGCGGATCAAACCTGCGGCGATCACGGTCGACGCACCGATCCGCGTGCGCGGCGACGTGTCGAGCCAGTTCCTCACCGCGCTGCTGATGACGCTGCCGCTCGTGAAGGCGAAGGACGGCAGGATCGTCGTCGAAGTCGATGGCGAACTGATCTCGAAGCCGTACATCGACATCACGATCCGGCTGATGGCTCGCTTCGGCGTGACCGTCGAGCGCGACGGCTGGCAGCGCTTCGTCGTGCCGGCCGGCGTCCGCTACCGTTCGCCGGGGCGCATCATGGTCGAGGGCGATGCGTCGTCGGCCTCGTACTTCCTCGCGGCCGGCGCGCTCGGCGGCGGCCCGCTGCGCGTCGAGGGCGTGGGGCGCGCGAGCATCCAGGGCGACGTCGGCTTCGCGAATGCGCTGATGCAGATGGGTGCGAACGTATCGATGGGCGACGACTGGATCGAGGTGCGCGGCATCGGCCACGACCACGGCAAGCTCGAGCCGATCGACATGGATTTCAACCTGATTCCCGACGCGGCGATGACCATCGCGGTCGCGGCGCTGTTCGCGAGCGGCACGAGCACGCTGCGCAACATCGCGAGCTGGCGCGTGAAGGAAACCGACCGCATCGCCGCGATGGCGACCGAACTGCGCAAGGTCGGCGCGATCGTCGAGGAAGGCCCCGACTATCTGGTCGTCACGCCGCCGCAACGGCTCACGCCGAATGCAGCGATCGACACGTACGACGATCACCGGATGGCGATGTGCTTCTCGCTCGTCAGCCTGGGCGGCGTGCCCGTGCGTATCAACGATCCGAAGTGCGTCGGCAAGACGTTCCCCGACTATTTCGACCGCTTCGCCGCGCTCGCCAAAGCCTGACCCGACAGTTCCGATGAAATCGACCCGACCCTTTCACCCGACCCCCGTCATCACGATCGACGGTCCGACTGCTTCCGGCAAGGGGACCGTCGCGGCGCTCGTCGCCGCGCATCTGGGCTTCCACCTGCTCGACAGCGGCGCGCTGTACCGTCTTGCGGCGCTCGCGAGCGTGCGCTACGGCATCGCGGCGGAGGATATCGATGCGCTCGTGAAGCTGATCGACGATCTTCACATCACGTTCCGCGAGGGCTGCGCGCAGCTCGACGGCGTCGACGTGTCGAACGACATCCGCGCCGAAGCGGTTGGCAACCGCGCGTCGGCGATTGCCGTGCACGCGCCGGTGCGCACCGCGCTCGTCGCGCGCCAGCGCGCGTTTCGCAAGACGCCGGGCCTCGTCGCCGACGGCCGCGACATGGGCACCGTGATCTTCCCGGACGCCGTGCTGAAGGTGTTCCTGACGGCCAGTGCCGAGGCGCGCGCGGCCAGACGGCATAAGCAATTGATGCAAAAAGGTTTTTCTGCTAATATAGATAACTTGCTCCAGGATCTTCGTGAACGTGACGCGCGCGACAGCAATCGCGCGGCCGCGCCGCTGAAGCCTGCGGCAGATGCCAAGCTGCTCGATACGTCGGCGCTTTCGGTCGATGAAGCAGTCGACCAGGTGCTGCAGTGGTACCGGGCGCTCGGTCAGCCGGCCTGAGAAGGCGGGCAGCAGTAGGTGCCTCGCGCGAGAAGCGCGGAGCGTGTTTCGAACCCTTAACCCCGTGTGGCTTCGATCTGGCCCTTTCAGCCTGCCATTCCGGCCGGCGTGGCACAGCGATCCATGCACAATCAGATTTTTATGTCCGACCTGCAAACCTCCACCCCGAATACCGAATCCTTTGCGGCTCTGTTCGAAGAGTCGCTGACCCGCCAAGACATGCGCGCCGGCGAAGTGATTTCCGCCGAAGTCGTGCGCGTCGACCACAACTTCGTGGTCGTCAATGCAGGCCTGAAGTCCGAGGCTTACATTCCGATCGAGGAATTCCTGAACGATCAGGGCGAGGTTGAGGTGCAGTCGGGCGATTTCGTGTCCGTCGCGATCGACGCACTCGAAAACGGCTACGGCGACACGATCCTGTCGCGCGACAAGGCGAAGCGCCTGGCATCGTGGCTGTCGCTGGAAAAGGCCCTCGACAACAACGAACTCGTCACCGGCACGATCACCGGCAAGGTGAAGGGCGGCATGACCGTGATGGTCAACGGCATCCGCGCGTTCCTGCCGGGTTCGCTGGTCGACACGCGTCCGGTCAAGGACACGACCCCGTACGAAGGCAAGACGCTCGAGTTCCGCGTGATCAAGCTCGATCGCAAGCGTAACAACGTCGTGCTGTCGCGTCGTGCAGTGATCGAGGCAACGCAAGGCGAAGAGCGCGCGAAGCTGCTCGAGACGCTGAAGGAAGGCGCGATCGTCAACGGCGTGGTCAAGAACATCACCGACTACGGCGCATTCGTCGACCTCGGCGGCATCGACGGCCTGCTGCACATCACCGACATCGCATGGCGTCGTGTGCGTCACCCGAGCGAAGTCCTGTCGGTTGGCCAGGAAGTCACTGCGAAGATCCTCAAGTTCGATCAAGAGAAGAACCGCGTCTCGCTGGGCATCAAGCAACTGGGCGACGATCCGTGGGAAGGCATCTCGCGCCGTTACCCGTCGGGCACGCGCCTGTTCGGCAAGGTCACGAACATCACCGACTACGGCGCATTCGTCGAAGTGGAATCGGGCATCGAAGGCCTCGTCCACGTGTCGGAAATGGACTGGACCAACAAGAACGTTGCTCCGTCGAAGGTTGTCCAGCTGGGCGACGAAGTCGAAGTCATGGTCCTCGAGATCGACGAAGACCGTCGTCGTATCAGCCTCGGCATGAAGCAGTGCAAGCCGAATCCGTGGGATGACTTCAGCCGCAACTTCAAGAAGGGCGACAAGATCACGGGCGCAATCAAGTCGATCACCGACTTCGGCGTGTTCATCGGTCTGCCGGGCGGCATCGACGGCCTGGTCCACCTGTCGGACCTGTCGTGGAGCGAAGCCGGCGAAGAAGCCGTTCGCAAGTACAAGAAGGGCGACGAAGTCGAAGCGATCGTGCTCGGCATCGACGTCGAGAAGGAGCGTATTTCGCTCGGCATCAAGCAGCTCGAAGGCGACCCGTTCAGCAACTACGTTGCGATGAACGACAAGGGTTCGATCGTCGACGGCGTGGTGAAGTCGGTCGATGCGAAGGGCGCTGTCGTCACGCTGACGGGCGACGTCGAAGGCTACCTGCGTGCATCGGAAATCTCGCAGGATCGCGTCGAAGACGCACGCAACGTGCTGAAGGAAGGCGACAAGGTCAACGCGATGGTGATCAACATCGATCGCAAGTCGCGTGGCATCAACCTGTCGATCAAGGCGAAGGATTCGGCTGAACAACAGGAAGCGATCCGCGGCCTGCAGTCGGACACCAGCGCTGCTGCGACCGGTACGACCAACCTCGGCGCGCTGCTGAAGGCGAAGCTCGACGGCCAGAACCAGTAAGCCTCACGAGGTCTGCTGAAGTATGACCAAATCCGAGTTGGTCGCGCAGCTGGCACTGCGATTTCCGCAACTTGTCCTCAAGGATGCGGATTTCGCGGTGAAAACGATGCTCGATGCGATGTCCGACGCCTTGTCGAAAGGGCATCGCATCGAAATTCGGGGTTTCGGCAGCTTCGGCCTCAACCGTCGCCCGGCACGCGTCGGACGCAACCCGAAGTCGGGGGAGAAGGTGCAGGTGCCCGAGAAGTTCGTGCCTCACTTCAAGCCCGGCAAGGAATTGCGTGAACGCGTCGACGGCCGCGCCGGCGAGCCGCTGAAAGCTGATGATCCGGACGACGAGCGTTGAGCGTCGTTCGGCTTGCCCGGAATCCGTCCGGCGAAGGCTGAAGAAAAAAGCGCCCCTTGTGGGCGCTTTTTTCATTTCCGGCGGCCGCGTGACAACGTGCACCCGCAGGATGTGCGGTGACGCGGAAACGCTTCCTTTACAATACGGGTCGATTCGGCGCCGCGAAGGGGAGTCGCGCGCCACGGCAAACCTCAACAAAGAGAGGGCTACATGAAGTTTATCGTCTGGCTGATCCGGGTATTGGTGTTCGTGCTGCTGCTGGTGCTCGCGCTGGCCAATACGCAAACCGCGACGCTGAATTTCGTTGCCGGCTACGCATGGCAAGCGCCGCTGATCCTGATCGGCCTCGCGTTCTTCGTCGTGGGGCTGCTGGCCGGCCTGCTGTCCGCACTGCCGGCGATCTTCCGCATGCGCCTCGAGAACGGGCGCCTGAAGCGCGATCTGCGTACGGCGCGCGAAACCCCGGCCGTCGTCGACCAGCCGCCGATGCCGCCCGTCATTTAACACGGACGCCGCGCGACCTTCGCGCGGTTTTCGTCTCTGCTTCGATATTTCGCATGGATCTGGATTTCTGGTGGTTGCTCGCGATTCCGGTGGCGTTCGCGCTCGGCTGGGCGGCGTCACGCTATGACCTGAAGAATCTCCTGTCGGAGAGCGCCAACCTGCCGCGATCGTATTTCCGCGGCCTGAACTTTCTGTTGAACGAACAACCGGACAAGGCGATCGACGCGTTCATCGAGGTCGCGAAACTCGATCCCGAGACGGTCGAGCTGCACTTCGCGCTCGGCAACCTGTTTCGCCGCCGCGGCGAAACGGACCGTGCGATCCGCGTGCATCAGAACCTGCTGAGCCGCACGGACCTGCCGGTAAACGAGCGCGACCACGCGCTGTACGAGCTCGGCCAGGATTTCCTGAAGGCCGGCCTGCTCGATCGTGCGGAGGAGGCCTTCCATCGGCTCGCCGATGGCGATTACGCGCTGGGCGCGCAGCGGGCGCTGCTGACGATCTACGAGATCGAGAAGGACTGGAACAAGTCGATCGATACGGCGAGACGCATCGAGTCGATGAGCGACAAGCCGCTCGGCACCGAAATCGCGCAGTTCCATTGCGAACTCGCGCAGGACGCGCTGCAACGCAAGAACGCCACGGATGCGGCCGAGCAACTGAAGCTCGCGCTTGCTGCGAACCCGCAGAACGTTCGCGCGACGATCCTGTCCGGCGATGCCGCGCAGGCAGCGGGCGATCACGCGGCCGCGATCGAGCACTGGAAGCGTGTCGAAGCGCAGAATCCGGCGTATCTGCCGCTCGTCGCCGACAAGCTGATGAAGGCTTACGTCGCGCTCGGCAAGCCGGTCGAGGGCGCCGAGTTGCTGATGGGCTACGTCGATCGTTATCCGTCGAACGACCTGCTCGATATTGCCTATCAGCACATCGCAGGGTTGCGCGGCCAGGAAGCGGCGCATACGCTCGCGCGTACGCAGATGGAGAAGTCGCCGAATCTGTCGGGCATGCTGCACCTGCTCGATGCGCAGATCGCGGCCGCCGACGAGCCGCGCCGTAAGGAACTTGAAATGATGCGTGCGCTGATCAAGCAGCGCACCAAGAATCTGCCACGCTATACGTGCCAGAATTGCGGTTTCCGGGCACGGCTCTTCTACTGGCAGTGCCCCGGATGCAGCGGCTGGGAAACCTATGCGCCGCGCCGCGTCGAACCTGCGATGCCGGGCTGATCCCGGCGTTCGCCGCGCAAGCGCTGCGGTTGTCGCCGGGCCCGGCCCGGCGGCCAAGTTAGTCATTTACCGGGACGTACCGGAACATCTATGAAAATCACCATCATCGGCACTGGCTATGTCGGTCTCGTCACGGGCTCCTGCCTCGCCGAGATCGGCCACGACGTCTTCTGTCTGGATGTCGATCCGCGCAAGATCGAGATCCTGAACAACGGCGGGATGCCGATTCACGAACCGGGCTTGCTGGACATCATCGCGCGCAACCGCGCGGCAGGGCGTCTGCGCTTCTCGACCGACATCGAGGCGAGCGTTGCGCACGGCGAGATCCAGTTCATCGCGGTCGGCACGCCGCCCGACGAGGACGGTTCGGCCGACCTGCAATATGTGCTCGAGGCCGCGCGCAACATCGGCCGTTACATGACCGGTTTCAAGGTGATCGTCGACAAGTCGACGGTGCCGGTCGGCACCGCGCAGCGCGTGCGCGCGGTGGTCGACGAGGCACTCGGTGCGCGCGGCCTCGCGGGCAGCGTCGCGCACCGTTTCTCGGTCGTGTCGAATCCGGAATTCCTGAAGGAAGGCGCGGCGGTCGAGGACTTCATGCGCCCGGACCGAATCATCATCGGTGTCGACGACGACGAGACGGGCACGGTGGCGCGCGAGAAGATGAAGAAGCTGTATGCGCCGTTCAACCGCAATCACGAGCGCACGATTTACATGGACGTGCGTTCGGCGGAGTTCGCGAAGTATGCGGCGAATGCGATGCTCGCGACGCGCATTTCGTTCATGAACGAAATGTCGAATCTCGCCGACAAGGTCGGTGCCGACATCGAAGCCGTGCGCCGCGGGATCGGTTCCGATCCGCGCATCGGCTATCACTTCCTGTACGCGGGCGTCGGTTACGGCGGCTCGTGCTTCCCGAAGGACGTGCAGGCGTTGATTCGCACCGCAAGCGAAAACGGTCAGCCGCTGCGCATCCTGGAGGCCGTCGAAGCGGCCAACTCCGCACAGAAGGACGTGCTGATCGGCAAGATCGAGCAGCGCTTCGGCGCAGACCTGACCGGCCGCGAATTCGCGGTCTGGGGCCTCGCGTTCAAGCCGAATACGGACGACATGCGCGAGGCGCCGAGCCGTCGGCTGATCGCCGCGCTGCTCGGGCGTGGCGCGATCGTGCGCGCGTACGATCCGGTCGCGATCGACGAGGCGCGCCGCGTGTTCGCGCTCGATCTCGGCGAGGCTTCCGACGTGTTTGCGCGCCTTCAATTCGTCGATACCCAGGACGCGGCCGTGACTGCCGCGGATGCGCTCGTGATCGTCACCGAATGGAAGGAATTCAGGAGCCCGGATTTCACGCGCCTGAAGGCCGAACTGAAGGCGCCGGTGATCTTCGACGGACGCAATCTGTACGAGCCGGACGCGATGGCCGAACTCGGCATCGACTACCATGCGATCGGGCGTCCGCATGTCGACCCCCAGTCCTCTCCCCGTGGATGAACGCACGATGACTACCCTTCGCGAAGTGGTGCCGGTACCGCGCGCGCAGCTTGCGCGTTCGCGGGTGCTTGTGGTCGGCGACGTGATGCTCGACCGCTACTGGTTCGGCAACGTCGAGCGCATTTCTCCGGAAGCGCCGGTTCCTGTCGTGCATGTGCAGCGCCAGGAAGAGCGGCTTGGCGGTGCGGCCAACGTCGCGCGCAACGCGGTGACGCTCGGCGGTCAGGCCGGGCTCCTGTGCGTGGTCGGCTGCGACGAGCCGGGCGAGCGCATCGTCGAATTGCTCGACGGTAGTGGCGTGACTCCCCATCTCGAACGCGATGCGTCACTGCCGACGACGATCAAGCTGCGCGTGCTCGCGCGCCAGCAGCAGTTGCTGCGCGTCGACTTCGAGGCGATGCCGACGCACGAGGTGCTGCTCGCCGGGCTCGCGCGATTCGATGCGCTGCTGCCGCAGCACGACGTCGTGCTGATGTCGGATTACGCGAAAGGCGGTCTGACGCACGTGACGACGATGATCGAGAAGGCGCGCGCGGCCGGCAAGCCGGTGCTCGTCGATCCGAAGGGCGGCGATTGGGCGCGCTATCGCGGCGCATCGCTCATCACGCCGAATCGTGCCGAGTTGCGCGAGGTCATCGGTCAGTGGCAATCGGAAGACGACCTGCGCGCGCGTGTCGCGAAGCTGCGTGCGGAGCTTGAGCTCGATGCGTTGCTGCTCACGCGTTCGGAAGAGGGGATGACGCTTTTTTCCGCAGCGGGCGAACTGCATGCACCGGCGCTCGCGCGCGAGGTGTATGACGTGTCCGGCGCGGGCGATACCGTGATCGCGACGGTCGCGACGATGCTCGGCGCCGGCGTGCCGCTCGTCGATGCCGTCGTGCTCGCGAATCGCGCAGCCGGCATCGTGGTCGGCAAGCTGGGTACGGCCACGGTAGACTACGACGAACTGTTTCACTGAGCGCATTCGGCGGCGCGCCGAGCGCGCCGCACGTATTTCTTGCAATTTTTCAGGCAGAACGACCATGACCATCATCGTCACCGGCGCAGCCGGTTTTATCGGCGCGAACATCGTCAAGGCGCTCAACGAGCGCGGCGAGTCGCGCATCATCGCGGTCGACAATCTGACGCGCGCGGACAAGTTCCGGAACCTCGTCGATTGCGAGATCGACGACTATCTCGACAAGACGGAATTCGTCGAGCGCTTCGCGCGCGGCGATTTCGGCAAGGTACGCGCGGTGTTCCATGAAGGCGCCTGTTCGGACACGATGGAAACCGACGGCCGCTACATGATGGACAACAACTTCCGCTATAGCCGTGCGGTGCTCGATGCGTGCCTCGCGCAGGGCGCGCAGTTCCTGTACGCGTCGTCGGCCGCGATCTACGGCGGCTCGACGCGATTCGTCGAGGAGCGCGAGGTCGAGGCGCCGCTGAACGTCTACGGCTATTCGAAGTTCCTGTTCGACCAGGTGATCCGCCGCGTGCTGCCGAGCGCGAAGAGCCAGATCGCCGGGTTCCGCTACTTCAACGTGTACGGTCCGCGCGAGACGCACAAGGGCCGCATGGCGTCGGTCGCGTTCCACAACTTCAACCAGTTCCGCGCGGAAGGCAAGGTCAAGTTGTTCGGCGAGTACAACGGTTATGCGCCGGGCGAGCAGACGCGCGACTTCGTGTCGGTCGAGGACGTCGCGAAGGTGAACCTGTTCTTCTTCGACCATCCGGAGAAATCGGGCATCTTCAACCTCGGCACCGGCCGGGCACAACCGTTCAACGACATCGCATCGACGGTCGTGAACACGCTGCGCGCACTCGACAACCTGCCGCCGCTGACGCTCGCGCAGCAGGTCGAGCAAGGGCTGATCGAATACGTGCCGTTCCCGGATGCGCTGCGCGGCAAGTACCAGTGCTTCACGCAGGCCGACCAGACGAAACTGCGTGCTGCCGGCTACGATGCGCCGTTCCTGACGGTGCAGGAAGGTGTCGACCGCTACGTGCGTTGGCTATCCGGCCAGGTTTAAGCCTGCGCGTCGCATCGCTAGACTGGGTCTCACGGTCGGCAGCCGCCGACCGATTTCATCGGAGATCCAGCACATGATCAGGAAATGGTTTGCCGCCGCCGTGATGTTCGGCGCGATCGCGTCGGCCTGGGCGGCCGTCGACGTCAACACCGCGAACGAGGATGCACTCGTCGGCATCAAGGGCATCGGTCCCGCGCGGGCGAAGGCGATTCTCGACGAGCGCGGCGCACACGGGCCGTTCAGGAATGCAGACGATCTCGCGTCGCGCGTGAAAGGCATGGGCGGCCAAACGGTCGAGCGCCTTCAGCGGGAAGGGTTGACGATCGGTGCGGCAGGCTCGGGTGCGGCGGCACCGGCCGCGGCGGCGAAGCCCGCTGCGGCACCTGCCCGCACCGCGCAGAAATAACGCACGCGAGACAAAGGGCTCCTTCAGCCGCCGTCATTGCGACGGCTTCCCGCGGCTTGCCGCGGGTTTTTTGCGTGCATGCTGCACACGCACACGCGTGAATCGTGTGGCGCATCTATTCCATCGTCGCAATGGGGTTGCCGGCGCGAGCCCCGGTGCTGGTTTACAATCAATCGATTGATCGGCCTCGCACTCACGGTATCTCCATGGCTTACAAAACTATCGAAGACACGATCGGCAACACGCCGCTCGTGCAACTGGTCCGCCTGCCGGACGACGAGATTCGCGCACGCAACAACGTGGTGCTCGCGAAGCTGGAAGGCAACAATCCGGCCGGTTCCGTGAAGGATCGTCCGGCGCTGTCGATGATCAGCAAGGCCGAGGCGCGCGGTCGCATCAAATCGGGTGATACGCTGATCGAGGCGACGAGCGGCAACACGGGCATCGCGCTCGCGATGGCAGCGGCGATCCGCGGCTACAAGATGGTGCTGATCATGCCGGAGGATCTGTCGATCGAGCGCCGCCAGAGCATGGCCGCATACGGCGCCGAAATCATCCTGACGCCGGTAAAGGGCGGGATGGAACTGGCGCGCGACCTCGCGGAGCAAATGCAGCGTGAAGGCAAGGGCGTGATCCTCGATCAGTTCGGGAACCCCGACAATCCGATCGCGCACTACGAAGGAACGGGCCCGGAGATCTGGCGCGACACCGAGGGGCGCGTCACGCACTTCGTGTCGGCGATGGGCACGACGGGCACGATCATGGGCACGTCGCGCTTTCTGAAGGAACAGAATCCGGCGATCGAGATCGTCGGCGCGCAGCCGGAAGAAGGGTCGCGCATTCCGGGCATTCGCAAGTGGCCGGAAGCCTATATGCCGACGATCTTCGATCGCAGCCGCGTCGATCGCGTCGAGAGCGTGAGCCAGGCCGCGTCCGAAACGATGGCGCGCCGGCTCGCGGCTGTCGAAGGCATCTTTGCCGGCATCTCGTCGGGTGGCGCATGCGAAGTCGCGATGCGTATCGCGCGTCAGGTCGAGAACGCGACGATCGTGTTCATCGTCTGCGATCGCGGCGACCGCTATCTGTCGACCGGCGTATTTCCTGCCTGAGCCCGAACGGCATCAGCAGCATCACGCGATAAAAAAGCGCCGCACAAGCGGCGCTTTTTCTTTGCGCGGGCCGTGCTTACTGCGCCGGCGCTTCCGTGTCCGCCGCAGGCAGCGGCAGTGCGCCATTCGCTTCCATCTGCGCCTTCACGGCTTCGCCGAGCTGGTACACGGCGAGTGCGTAGAAGAAGCTGCGGTTGTAGCGCGTCAGCACGTAGAAGTTCTTGAGGCCGAGCATGTATTCGGTCGCGCTCCCCGGCGACGGCAGATCGACCACGGTGACCGGCGTGCCGGCTTCGGTGGTGATGTTGACCGTCGGCTCGTTGAGCGTCATGCCGGCGCGCAGCAGTTGCGACAGGGCCCAGTGCGGTTCGGGCTGACCGTCCGCGGCGGCCTGGGCGATGCCGAGGCTGCCCGTGTCGGGCGTGATTCGCCAGACTACCGGGCGATCGGTTTCCCAGCCGTGCTGCTTCAGGTAGTTCGCGACGCTGCCGATCGCATCGGCAGGACTGCTGCGCAGATCGACGTGGCCGCCGCCGTCGTAGTCGACCGCATACTCGCGGATGCTGCTCGGCAGGAACTGCGGGATGCCGATCGCGCCCGTGTACGAGCCGAGCACGGTCGTCGGGTCGAGCTGGTTGTCGCGGGTCCAGACGAGGAAGTCCTCGAGATTCTTTCGGAACGTTGCCTGGCGGCTGTCGCGATTCGGCGTGTCCGGGTAGTCGAACGTGAGCGTCGTCAGCGCATCGAGCACGCGGAAGTTGCCCATGTAGCGGCCGTAAATCGTTTCGACGCCGATGATGCCGACGATCACTTCGGGCGGCACGCCGAATTCTTCCGACGCGCGCTGCAGCGTCGCCTTGTTCGCCTTCCAGAATTTCACGCCCGCGTTGATGCGGATCGGTTCGATGAAGCGCGAACGATAGACGCGCCAGTTCTTCACCGAAGGCGTCGGCGCCGGCTTCACGAGCTTCACGGCGGTGGCCGAGTAGCTGATGCGAGAGAACAGCGCATGCAGGCTCGCGGAATCGAAGCCGTTGCGGCTCACCATCTCGTCGATGAACGCATCGACCTTCGCGTTGTTCGCGTAACGCTGCGGAACGATTTCCTCTTCGAAGGTCTGGCCTTGCGGCGCCGGCTGCTGCGGTTGCGCCTGCGCGACGCGCGTGCCGGGGGACTTCGCGGGCTGCGTCTGCGCGACGGCGGGCGCGGCGGCGACGGTAACGGCGACGGCAGCGGCAACGAGCGGGACGCGAACGCTGAACAGTGCGGAGAGAAGGGCGGCAGGCTTGCTGGAATTCATGTCGAAGCGGGCGGACAGGGCGATGGGGTTCGGCGCAGTATACCCGACGCATCCTGCGTGCCGGGGCGAAGCAGCGCACCGTTGTGGTAAGTTAGCGGCGAATTCGCGGCAGACGATGGACATCATTGATGGAGACCTGCGGCGCACCCTGCGTCGCGGATGACAGCTTATGGCAACCGCCTTCTATACGCACCCCGACTGCATGCTGCACGAGATGGGGGAATGGCATCCGGAATGCCCGGCCCGCCTGTCGGCGATCCAGGATCAGCTGATCGCGAGCCGCATCGACGACCTGATCGTGCACGAAACCGCGCCGTTCGCGAGCGAGGTGGCGCTGGGCCGCGTGCATACGCAGGCTCACATCGACTACATCCGCAGCATGACGCCCGTCGACGGCTACGTCGAGATCGATCCCGACACGCTGATGAACCGCGACACGTGGCGCGCCGCTCTGCGTGCGGCCGGCGCGGCGATCGCGGCGACCGACGCCGTGCTCGAAGGCCGCTACGCGAATGCGTTCTGCAGCGTGCGGCCGCCCGGCCATCACGCGGAACCCGCGCGCGCGATGGGTTTCTGCTTTTTCAACAACGTCGCGATCGCCGCGCGGCATGCGCTCGACGTCCATGGCCTCGAGCGAGTCGCAATCGTCGATTTCGACGTGCACCACGGCAACGGCACCGAAGCCGCGTTCGCGAACGACGAGCGCGTGCTGATGTGCAGCTTCTTCCAGCATCCGCTGTACCCGTTCTCGGGCGTCGATCATCAGGCGCCGAACATGGTCAACCTGCCGATGCCTGCGCGCAGCAACGGGATGGCGATCCGCGAAGCGGTCGACATGTCCTGGCTGCCGCGTCTCGACGCGTTCAAGCCGCAGATGCTGTTCGTGTCGGCCGGTTTCGACGCGCATCGAGAGGACGACATCGGCAACCTCGGTCTCGTCGAGGCCGATTTCGAATGGCTGACCACGCAGATCGTCGACGTCGCGCGCCGGCACGCGCAGGGCCGCATCGTGAGCTGCCTCGAGGGTGGCTACAACTTGTCCGCGCTCGGCCGCAGCGTGGTCGCGCACCTGCGCGTGCTGGCCGGCATCTGACCGGGAGCGAGCCGGCGCGCGCTCAGCGTGCCGGCACGTGCGCGTGAATCCACGCGATCAGCGCATCGATCACGCGGTCGCGCTCGAGATCGTTCATCGTTTCGTGGAACCCGCCTTCGTATAGCGTCAGCGTGCGGTCTGGCGAGCCGACGCGTGCGCCGAACGCACGGCTTCCGTCCGGTTCGGTCAGCTTGTCCTCGGTGCCGTGATAGACAAGCACCGGCACGCGTAGCGCGCCGCGACCACGCTCGATGCGCGCCATCGCATCGAGGATTTCGGCGCCGGTGCGTGCCGGCACCGCGCCGTGGTGCACGAGCGGATCGGCACGATTGGCCGCGACGACGGCCGGATCGCGCGACAGCAGCGCCGCGTCGATCCTGATCGCGGGGAAGCTCGGCCACACGCGGCTGATGAAACGGCTCATCGCGAGCATCCAGCGCGGCACGTCGCGTCCCGGCGCGAGCGCCGGGCTCGACAGCACGAGACCCGCCAGCGCGTGGCCGCGAACCGGCGCGCGTTCGATCGCATACAGCGCCGCGACGGCGCCACCCATGCTGTGTCCCATCAGGAAGAGCGGCGTATCGTCGCGGGCGGCTTCGGCGACGAGGGCATCCGCATCGTTCAGGTAATCGTCGAAACGCTCGACCCACGCGCGTTTACCGGGCGAGTGGCCATGCCCGCGCAGATCGATCGCCAGCACGTCGATGCCGGCCACGTTCAATCTGGCCGCGAGTGCCGCGTAGCGGCCCGCATGCTCGGCAAGGCCATGCACGAGCGCGATCGTCGCGCGCGGCGGCTCCGTGCCGTCGCCGGCCGGCCAGCGATACGACGCCAGTTCGAGCCCGTCCGCGGTACGCAGCCGGCCCATCCGCGGAGTGGGCGGCGCTGCCGTGTCCAGTGCCGCGGTGGCGGCGGGCGCGGCGGTCTGCGTCGTGGTGGCGGTCATCTGGCGGGTCTCCTGTTTAGTTGGCATCGGTGTTCCGGATCATAGTCGCGGCACTCGCACGGCGGGCCAGCAGTGCCCCTCTAATTTCGTCTGGTTATGAAAAGATCGAAATCGATTATTAAGTGGAATGAGGCGTTTGCGGTAAAATCGCCGGCTATTCCAGATGCATCGGCGGCCGACTGGCGGGCTTCGCCTGTCGGCCGCCGTTTTGTTTACATGATCGAATTACGCAATCTGTCGCAGCGTTTCCCCGGGCCGACCGGCTGGGTCGACGCATTGCACAACGTCAATCTGACGATCCCGCAGGGCGAGGTGTTCGGCATCATTGGCCGAAGCGGCGCCGGCAAGAGCACGCTCGTGCGCACCATCAACCTGCTCACGCGGCCGACCGAAGGCAACGTCGTCGTCGGCGGGCGCGATCTCACGCTGCTGCCGGCCGGCGCACTGCGCGAAGCGCGCCGCGAAATCGGCATGATCTTCCAGCACTTCAACCTGCTGTCGTCGCGCACGGTGTTCGACAACGTCGCGTTGCCGCTCGAGCTGGCGGGCGCGAGCCGCGCCGACATCGAGGCCGCCGTGCTGCCGCTGCTCGACCTCGTCGGGCTGTCCGCGCAGAAGGACCGCTACCCGGCGCAGATCAGCGGCGGCCAGAAGCAGCGCGTCGGCATCGCCCGCGCGCTCGCGAGCAAGCCGAAGGTGCTGCTGTCGGACGAAGCGACGTCGGCGCTCGATCCCGAGACCACGCGCGCGATCCTCGACCTGCTGAAGCGCATCAATCGCGAACTCGGCCTGACGATCGTGCTGATCACGCACCAGATGGAAGTGATCAAGCAGGTGTGCGATCGCGTGGCGGTGCTCGACGCGGGTCGCGTGGTCGAGGAAGGCCGCGTGATCGACGTGTTCCTGCAGCCGCATCACGAAGTGACGCGCGCGCTGATCGGCGACGTGATCGCGCAGGAGCTGCCGCCCGCGCTGAAGGCACGCGTGGCCGAGCGGCTGAAGACGGGCAGCGGGCATCTTCTGCGGCTCGCATTCACCGGCTCGGGTGTCGACCAGCCCATCCTGTCGGAGACGATTCGCCGGTACGAACTCGATTTCAATATCCTGCACGGCCAGATCGACGAGATCCAGGGGCAGGCGTTCGGGTCGCTCGCGGTGCTCGCGGGCGGCGAACCGGGCAAGGTCGGGCAGGCACTCGCGTTCCTGCGCGAGCAAGGTGTGGTGGTAGAGGAGCTTTCGTATGTTGAGTGAGATGTTCGATATGTTCGTGCAGTCGTTCTGGGAGACGCTGATCATGGTCGGCATCTCGGGAGCGGTCGGCGCGCTCGTCGGGATGCCGCTCGGCGTGCTGCTCTACCTGACCGACCGCCAGGGCGTGTTGCAGAACCTCGGCGTGAATCGCGTGCTCGGCGGCATCGTGAACGCGGTGCGCTCGACACCGTTCATCATCCTGTTGGTCGCGGTCATTCCATTCACGCGGCTCGTCACGGGGTCGTCGATCGGCACGGCTGCGGCGGTCGTGCCGCTGACGCTCGCGGCCGCGCCGTTCGTCGCGCGGCTGGTCGAGACGGCGCTGCGCGAAGTCGACCGCGGGCTGATCGAGGCCGCGCAGTCGATGGGCGCGACGACGTCGCAAATCGTGTTCAAGGTGCTGCTGCCCGAATCGCTGCCCGGCATCGTCGCTGGCCTGACGATCACGTTCGTGTCGCTCGTCGGCTACTCGGCGATGGCCGGTGCGATCGGCGGCGGCGGGCTCGGCGATCTCGGCATCCGTTACGGCTACCAGCGCTATCTGCCGGAAGTCATGTGGACGGTCGTCGCGATCCTGATCGTGTTCGTGCAGATCGTGCAATCGTTCGGCGACTGGCTCGTGCGCCGGCTGAGCCACAAGTAATAACGACATTCATGGGTAGGGGGAGACGATGCAACGACGTTTCATGCTGAAGTTCGCGGCCGCACTCGGCGCGGCCGCGTTGTTCGCGAGCGCGCACGCGCAGACCGAAACCATCAAGGTGGGCGTGACGGGCGGTCCGCACGCGCAGATCATGGACGTGGTGAAGAAGGTCGCGGCCAAGAGCGGCCTCGATATCCGCATCGTCGAATTCTCGGATTACGTGCAGCCGAACGCGGCGCTCGCGTCGGGCGATCTCGACGCGAACAGCTACCAGCACGATCCTTATCTGCAGGCGCAGGTGAAGGATCGCGGCTACAAGCTGATCAAGGTCGCGGATACCGTCACGTTCCCGATGGGCATCTATTCGAAGCGGGTGAAGTCGCTCGCCGAGTTGAAGCCGGGCGCGCGCATCGCGGTGCCGAACGATCCGACCAATGGCGGCCGCGCGCTGCTGTTGCTGCAGAAGCAGGGCCTGCTGAAGCTGCGTGCGGACGCCGGGCTGAAGGCGACGCCGCTCGACATCGTCGACAATCCGCGCAAGCTGAAGATCGTCGAACTCGATGCGGCACAGATTCCGCGCTCGCTCGGCGACGTCGACGCTGCGGCGATCAACACCAACTATGCGATGGAAGCGGGGTTGAAGCCGAAACAGGACGCGATCGCGATCGAGGGCCCGAACGGCCCTTACGCGAACATCCTCGCGATTCGCGAGGCCGACCGGAGCAAGCCGTGGGTCGCGAAGCTGGTCGCGGCCTACCATTCCGCGGAAGTGAAGCAGTTCATCGAACAGAAGTTCGGCGGCGCAGTCATCGCCGCCTGGTGATACGTGGTGCTGGGCGCGCCCGGTGACGATTAGAGTCGATGATCGAAAACCCGGGCTTTGCGTCCGGGTTTTTTCTCTTTTAAAATAGAACGACCGTTCGCTATTGCCGGCGCGCCGAAGATGAGCGCTATCCTCGATAGCCGCGATGGATTGGTCCGCTTGGCCGCGCAGTCATGAGGCCTCGCTATAGAATGGCCTCTGGTCGTATTCGTAACTTTGGAGCGTGTGCATGAAAATCCTGGTGCCAGTGAAAAGAGTGGTCGATTACAACGTGAAGGTCCGCGTGAAGTCGGACAACACCGGCGTCGACATCGCGAACGTGAAGATGTCGATGAACCCGTTCGACGAAATCGCGGTGGAAGAAGCGGTGCGCCTGAAGGAAGCGGGTGTGGCGACCGAAGTGATCGCGGTGTCGGTCGGCGTGACGCAAGCGCAGGAAACGCTGCGCACGGCGCTGGCGATCGGTGCCGATCGCGCGATCCTGGTCGAGTCGAACGA
>NZ_LOSX01000030.1:0-23887 GCF_001521985.1 Burkholderia sp. RF4-BP95
GTGCATGTGTCCACGCGGACACTTAGCATCTGACCTTCTGCCTACCATTGGTAGGGCGTCGTTTATTGACGGCTTACGGAGATTTCCCATCGCCGGCCGCTGCTCAAGAACCGCGTGGACCCGCAGGTCGAGGCCGCCGTTGTCGAACTGGCCCTCGAATTGCCAGCCTACGGCCAGGTGCGTATCGCCAACGAAGTCCTCAAACGGCATGCCTTGTCCGTCTCGCCCCAAGGCGTCCGTAGCATCTGGTTGCGCCACGATCTGGAGACCATGCCGAAGCGCCTGAAGGCCTTGGAAGCCAAATCCGCCCAGGAGGGGTGGGTGCTGACCGAGGCGCAGCTCGTCGCGCTCGAACGCGCCAAGCACGAGAAGGAAGTGCACGGCGAATTCGAGTCCGAATGTCCGGGCTACTGCGGCGCGCAGGATACGTTCTATGTCGGCAGCCTCAAGGGCGTCGGCCGTGTCTACCAGCAGACTTTCGTCGATACCTACTCGAAGGTTGCGTTCGCCAAGCTCTACGATCGCAAGACGCCCTTGCCGGCGGCTGACCTGCTCAACGATCGCGTTGTCCCGTTCTTCGATGGCTTCGGCATTCCATTGCTGCGCGTGCTGACAGACCGCGGCACCGAATACTGCGGCAACCCCGAGCATCATGAATACGAGCTGTATCTGGCCTTGGAGGACATCGACCATACCCGCACAAAGGCCAAATCGCCGCAAACCAACGGGATCGTCGAACGGCTGCACAAGACTATGCTCAACGAGTTCTATCGCATCGTCTTTCGCAAGAAGATCTACGACTCGATCGCCACCTTGCAGGCAGACCTTGATGCGTGGCTCGACCAGTACAACAATGAACGAGAACATCAGGGGCGCTGGTGTTATGGCAAGACGCCGATGCGTACTTTCCTCGATTCGCTCGAACTCGCCAAGGAGAAACTCATCCCCCATTGATGACTCGTTCTTTGTCGGTCCGACTACCTGTCAGATCAAGTCCCGGCTAATACACGTAAGCACCCTGCCCGTTCAGGATCCGCTCTTCGACACTGCGTGATCTGTAACCCAAGAGAAACAAACATCAAGCCCGTAAGCCCGGACATTTCAACTTAGCCGAGAGGCGGACATTTGAGAATGGCTTTGACACGGCATAACAGACGGAACTATCTGTTCGCCGGCGCCGACTCGCGGTGGCGAACGTGCCGCCGTGATGTACAGCCTGATCGGCACGGCACGCCTGAACGGCCTCGATCCCGAAGCGTATCTCGCCTACGTGCTCGAGCGCATCGCCGACCATCCGGCCAACCGCGTCGACGAACTACTCCAGTGGAACGTCGCACCGTCGCTGTCGCCTACTGCTCGCGTCGAGCCCATCCGATAGCGCCGCGAACCTCAGCCGTCAACAACCTGAACTACGGTACTGCTCAGGCGCTTACCGCTATTGGCGCAATTTACTGGCCGATACTGAACTGAGCCGCGGCGCACTGGATGAGATGAACCTCAAGTTTCGAAGTGAGCCTGCTGGCCGGCGGAAATGGCCTGGTCCGATACCTGCAACGCCAGTTCGGCAGCTACGGCATCAGCCCCCGCCTTGATGAAGACGTCGAGGTCAGACGTGGGCAGGACGCGCTTCATGATGGCCTCCAGCTCGGCCTTCCCTGCATCGTCCAGGCTGCGATTGCCGTTGGCGAGCCGGGCCACCGCCGCGCGATAGCACCCGATATAGGCACGCTGCGCGGCAATCATGTCGAGTGGCTTGTCCGCCTGCCCGTGCCCCGTGTAGAACAGCGCGATGTCGCCGGACAGACGTTCGAGCGCGTCGAGGCTGCGCAGCCAGTCCGCCGAATGGCCGTCGTTCATGAAGGAATGGACGTTGTTGAAAACCATGTCGCCGACGAAGGCGACACGCGGGTGGCGTCCCACGGTCCAGATGAGATCCCAGTTCGATTCGCCCGGGCCGAACTCCCTGACCTCGAACGGCACGCCATCGAAATGCAGCACGTCGCCGTCGTGCACGAGGCGATTCGGGAACGTGCGTCGTGTCGGTCAATCGTCGCCGAACACCGGCTGCCACTTGACGGCCTTGGCATCGTCGGTACGGCGCATCGCCTCGTCGACGCCCTGCGTGGCGATGATCGGTACATAGTCGAGACGACGGATCAGCTCGCCGACACCGTTGTAGTGATCGGGATGCCCGTGCGTGATCAGCACCGCGAGCAAGGGTTTGCGCAGCGCATCTAGCCGGTCACGCACCTGGCGCGCATCCGATACGGTCATCATGGCGTCGATGGCCACGACACCGTTCGGCAGTTCGACCAGGAACGCGTTGGTGAGAAAGGTGCGCGCACCGGAGGTGCAGGTCACCACATTGAATTCAGGCTCCTTGAAACCGGTCATTTGAAGGCTCTCTCATTAAGCGAAATCCCGCGAGATGTTCGGGATAGGAGGATGACATGATTACCGGTCGAACAAGGCTTCATCCGGCAGCCGATACGCGGACAGATCGATCAAGCGGCCCGACGCGCCCGTGCGCTCGCCGCACAGGTCGACCGCCACGGCATTGCCTGCCCGCAGAGCATACTTTATAAACCCCGCCCGGAGAAACCCGTTGCCACGTAGAGGGTGCGATCGGCGTCAACGGGCATGAATCTGCGCAGAGACGGAACTCGGCACATCGCTGAGTCCCCACCTATCGTTGGTGGGGACCTATTGTGCTTATCGATACTTCAATGACTAGAGGGTACTGACCGGACGCTTACTCTATTCAGAGCTGAGACGCGAAATCGCGAGCAGGTGGGTGGGCCCTCCGTGGAGGTCATCCACTGTCTTCCGAACGCAGCGACCTGGAGGCGCAAGAAGGGAGGGCCCATAAGCTGACGAAAAAAGGACCGCCCGATGGGCGGGCGGTCATCCAGGCTGGGAGGCGCGGGTAATAAAAGGAACGTGCTCACCCGCGAAGTTATATTCGCAGTCGCACGGGATCCTGTGAATCGGAGTTCCGACAAAGCTTGCTCGGACTTTGCTGATTTTTGTGTGTAGCGGACTGCTGCGTCGGACGCGCCGGCGAGTTGGCGAAGTTTCGTCGAGACCCAAAGCCATGTGTTGCCTGCCACTGGTGGGCAACACGCTCCTTTAGTTTCACACTCTCCATGCCGGGACGGCAAGAGCAGGCAATGCCTCTCCCATGTCCCTTTGCTGGAATCGGACCTGTTCGATAACCGGCTCCCCGGCGTCCAGTGCCGCTCACGTGGCGTTCGTGCCCGAGGTCGCGTCAGCGTGCGCACACGCCGGCCGACGCCACCCGCCCCCAAGTGCCTCGATCAACCGCACGGAGGCGCGCAGGCGTTGTGTTGCAAGCTGTTGGGCGGCGATATCGGTGTTGAGTTCAGTGGTCTGTGACGCGACGACATCAAGATAGCTGACGACGCCATCACGATAGCGCGACATCGCCAGCTTGAGCGTCTGGCGCGCCGCAGTCAGCGCCTGGCCCTCGTCGGCTGCCTCGTCGCCGAAATGATGCAGGCGTGCAAGATTGTCTTCGACCTGCTGAAACGCTCGCAGCACGACGGCTTTGTATTGCGCGCCCTGCTCCGCGAGCTTGGCGCGCGCGGCTTGCGTGACGGCGTGGCGGCGGCCGCCATCGAATAGGGTCATGGCCAGGCTCGGTCCGAGCGACCAGATCGCGTTGGGGGCGGCAACCCACGGCGCGAGCGTGTCGCTTAGGAACCCGCCGTCGAGTCCGATCGTCAGGTCCGGGAAGTATGCGGCCCGGGCCACTCCGATTTGTGCGTTCGCGGACGCGACGCGCCGTTCGGCCGCGGCGATGTCCGGCCGGCGTTCCAGCAGCGAAACGGGCAGTCCGGCCGGAATGGACGGTAGGTGCGCGGGCGCGAGCGTTGGCGCCAGCGTAAAGGAGGACGCGGGCACCCCCATCAGTGACGCGATCGCGTGCTCCGCCCGCGCCCGCTGCGCGTCGAGATCGGCGGCCTGGGCGCGTGCGGTGTCAAGCTGGGTTTCGGCGCGTGTCACGTCCAGGCCCGATGCGATGCCACCTGCATGACGGCTCCGGGTCAAGGCCACGGCGCGCTGATAGGTGCTGATCGTCTGGTCGAGCAGCTGGCGTTCGGTATCTAGCCCCCGCAGCGTGAAGTAGGTGTTGGCGAGACTGGCCTGCAGGCTCAGGCGAACCGACGCCAGATCGTCGGTATTCGCCTGAACGAGGTCACGCCCCGCCTGGACGGCATTGCGGACCTTGCCCCAGAGATCGAGACCGTAGTCGAGGTCGGCGTCGATTGTATAGCTTTGATAGGTGGAGGCACTCGGTGCGGCGCGCAATGGTGAATGTGCCGATGCACGATTGCGAGAGGCATCGACGTCTAGCCCGAAGGCCGGGTAGCGTCCAGCCCGCACGGCATTGAGGTCTGCCGCTGCCTCGTCGTGACGGGCCAGTGCGAGTGCAATGTCCGGATTGGCGTGATCCAGCCTGGTTTCGAGACGATCGAGCGTCGGGTCGCGATAGACGGTCCACCACCCGTCGCGGCTCAATCGGTCGGCCGGCGTGGCCGGCTGCCATGCGCCGGCTTCCTTGAAGGTCGGCGGTACGTCGACTGCAGGAGGCCGATAGACCGGTGCAAACGAGCAGCCGCTCATGAATACGATTCCGATTAGCACGGCACTCAGGCGACGTTCAGCCATGGGACGCCTCTCCATCGCGCGTCGCCGGTGTGTCGGCAGGCGAGTCGACCCGTACGGGGTCACCGGCAGCCAGCGAGTCGGGCGGATTGTCGATCACCCGATCGTCGGTGCTGAGTCCGGATGCAATCGCGACTTCGGTGCCTAGATCGGTGGCGATGCGGACCGGCTTGAGCCGAGCGTGTCCGTGCGGGCCGACCACCGCTACCTGCAGCCCGTCGTGCCGGAAAATCAGTGCGCTCGCCGGTATCCGCAGCGCGTCAGGTGCGGCGGGAAACGAAAAATGGACCTCGGTGAATTCGCCTGGCATCAGCCGTCCCGTCGGATTGTCGACCGTCAACTGGACGAGCAGGGTGCCGGACGATGCGGCAATCGATTGGTCGGTGCCCAGCAATTGCGCGGAAAACCGCATGCCGGGATATTCGGGCACCGTCAGGGTTGCGTTCATGCCGGGCTGGATGGCGGCCGCGTCGCTTTGGGGCACGCTGACGTACACGCGCAGGCGCCGAATGTCGGAAACGGCGAACAATTCCGGGCCCGCGCCGTCGCCGGCGCTGATGAGCGCGCCGACATCCGTTTTGCGGGCGGTCACCACGCCATCGAACGGAGCAACGATGCGCTTGAAGGATTCGAGGGCTGTGAGGCGTCCGACATTCGCCGTGCGCGCCGCGACGATTGCCCGCTTCGCGGCCAGGTCGCTGGTTTTTTCGTCGGCCTCCTGTTGTGAGACCGAATCGTCCTGCAGCATGTGGGTCCAACGGGCCGCGGTGGTCGCCGCCAGTTGTTCGTTGGCGCGGGCATCTTGCAGGTCCGCGCGTGCCTGACTGAGCTGCGCATCCAGATCGGGGGTATCGATCAGCCCCAGCAGCTGGCCGGCTTTGACGTGCGTGCCGATGTCCGCATACCAGTTGTGCAGATAGCCGGACACGCGGGCGTGAATCGGCGCGTTGACGAACGCGGCCAGGTGACCGGGCAGCACCAGCGCCTGATCGGCCGGGCCGGTCGCGGGCCGTCGTGCCACGACGGTTGGGATGGCCTGCGCGGCTGACCATTGGGCGGTGTGCTGCCTGGCATGGACCCGGTCGGCGATCCCGAGGGTTGCGATCCCGACTGCGATGAGGGTGGCGGCCAGGCCGAGGGTTTTCAGATGGCGTAGGCGCTTGGGCGACTGGACGGTGATCTCATTGGACATGGTTGGCTCCAAACTCGGAAGAAGACGGTTGCTGCGAGGACGTGGTGGTGTCGCGACGATGCACGAGACTGAAGACAACCGGTACGAGGACCAGTGTGGCAACCGTCGCGCACAGCAGACCGCCGATCACGGCGCGCCCGAGCGGCGCATTTTGTTCGCCGCCGTCGCCGAGCCCGAGCGCCATCGGCGCCATGCCGATGATCATCGCCAGGGCCGTCATCAGCACGGGCCGAAAGCGCGAGAACCCAGCTTCCAGTGCGGCGACGAGCGCGTTGCCGGACGCCGCGAGACGCTCGCGCGCGAAGCTGACAACCAGAATGCTGTTGGCGGTGGCCACGCCCATGCACAGGATGGCGCCGGTGAGTGCCGGCACGGATAGTGGGGTGTGCGTCGCAAACAACATCCAGACGATCCCGGCCAGCGCGGCGGGCAGGCCGCTCACGATCACGAACGCATCCCGCCACGAATGAAAATTCACGACGATGAGCAGATAGATCAGCGCAATCGCGCCGGCCAGGCCGAGCAGCAGCCCGGTGAATGCCTGATTCATCGTCTGCACCTGACCGCGCAGGGTGACCACCGAGCCTTTGGGGACGTCTTTGGCGGTGGCGTGCATGAGCGTGCGAATTCGACCTGCCACGGCGCCCAGATCCTGTCCTTGGGGCGTCGCATAGATGTCGACGACCGGTTCGATGTTGTAATGCGTGACGATCGCGTCGCCAACGCTGCGCTGGATCGTCGCCAGGCCGCCGAGGATCTGGGATTGGCCCAGGTGTCCGGTGACGGGCAGGTTGCGCAGGTTCGCCAGCGAGGTGATCCAGTATTGCGGGATCTGGGCGACGATCGGATAGGAGACACCGTTCTGGGGATTGAGCCAATACGTGGGGGCGACCTGACTGGTGCCCGACAGGCTCGCGACGATCGAATTCGTGACGTCCTGCTCGGTAATGCCGAGCTCGTCCGCGCGGGTGCGGTTGACGGCGATCGTCATCTCCGGATAGGTGGCGGCCTGCTGGATGCGTGTATCGGCGATCCCGGCGACAAGCCGCATCCGGCGGTACAGCTCTTCGGCGTAGCGGCGGTTGCCGGCTCGGTCGGGACCGGCAATCTGCACATCGATCGGCGCAGGTGCGCCGAAATTCAGAATCTGGCTGACGATGTCGGCCGGCAGGAACGAAACCGTCGATCCCGGCAGGGCACGCGGCAGTATCTGGCGAAGCTCGCGCACGTAGCGCGCGGTGGGCGCGTGATGTGCCGCCAGCGAAATGAGAATGTCGCCATCCTGGGCACCGGTCGTGCCGCTATTGTTATATGTCAGGTTGATCCCGCTGTTGGGCAGCCCGATGTTGTCGATGACCTCCTTCAGTTGGCCGGGTGGAATGACGCGGCGCACGATGGCCTCGACACGGTCGAACTCGGCGGCCGTTTCCTCGATCCGGGTGCCGATTGGCGCACGCACGTGCAGCGCGATCTCTCCGGCGTCGATGTCCGGAAAGAAATTCCGGCCCAGCCAAGGCGCCAGCGCAAACGATGAGGCCACCACGATGCCGAACACAACCAGGAATCGTTTGCGATGAGTCAGCGCGAGACCGAGGGCGATCCGGTATACGGCGCGCGTGCTTTCGAAGCGACGCTCGAAGGCGCGCTGAAACCGCACCAGCGGATTGTGCGACGGGAATCCGCTGGGGCTCGCGTGGCGAGGCGTCATCAGGGCGGCCAGTTGACCCGACGCATGGCCTTGCGAAGCGTGAGGCCGCAACAGGTATTGCGCGAGCATCGGCACGAAGGTGCGCGACAGCGCGAACGACGCGATCATCGCGAATATGACTGCCTTGGCCATCGGTACAAACAGAAAGCGGGCGACGCCGTCGAGCAGCAGCATCGGCACGAACACGATGCAAATGCATAACAGCGACACAACGGCAGGCGTGACGATCTGCAGCGCACCGTCCAGGATCGCCGTGCGAACGTCCTTGCCTTGCTCGAGATGCCAGTTGACGTTCTCGATGGTGACCGTGGCGTCGTCAACTAGAATCCCGATCGCGAGCGCCAGGCCGCCGAGCGTCATGACGTTGAGCGTTTCGCCGGACGCGGCCAGTCCAGCCACCGCTGCGAGCACTGCGAGCGGAATCGACGCAGCGATGACGACCGTCGAGCGCCAGCTGCCGAGAAACAACAGGATCATCAGCGACGTCAACGCGGCGGCGATTGCGCCCTCCCGCACGACGCCGCTGACGGCGCCTTTGACGAAGGTCGACTGATCACCCATCGTGACGAGTTTCAGGCTGGCGGGCAGGGTTTGCTCGATGCGCGGCAACCTGGACTTGACGCCGGCAATGATGTCGAGTGTCGACGCGGAACCGTTCTTGAGGATGCTCATCAGCACCGCGCGATGGCCATCCACGCGCACGATGTTCGTTTGCGGCGGATAGCCGTCGCGCACGTGCGCCACGTCGCCGATCGTGATTGTCGTGCCGTCGACCGACCTGATTGGTAGCGCGTTTAGCTGCGCGATCGCATGCGGGCTGTTGTTCAGCTTGATGTTGTACTCGAAGCGGCCGAGCTTGACCGTGCCGGCGGGGATGATCTGATTCTGTTGCGCGAGGGCGGTCCCCACGTCCTCGGCAGACAGATGTTTCGCGAGCAGTGCTTGCGGGTCCAGATCGATCTGGACTTCACGCGTCTTGCCGCCGTAGGGCGTCGGAATGGCGATGCCGGGAACGCTCAGCAACTGCGGGCGGATGATGTTGCTCGCATAGTCGGCGAGCTGCTGCTCGTCGAGCGTGTTGCTGGTCAGCGCAATCTGCAGCACGGGCACCGTCGACGCATTGTAGTTGAGGATTTGCGGGGGGGTGGTGCCGGGGGGCATCTGCTTGAGGATCGTTTGCGAGATCGACGTGACTTGCGCGGTGGCGGTGCGGATATCAACGGTCGGCTGGAAGAAGATCTTGACGATCCCATAGCCACGAAACGATTGCGACTCGATGTGCTGCACATCGTTGACGGTGGTGCCGAGGGTACGCTCATAGAGCGTCACGATGCGTCCGGCCATGTCGTCCGGTGGCAAGCCGGCGTAGCTCCAGACCACGCTGATGACTGGAATGCGGATGTCCGGGAAGATGTCGGTGGGGGTGCGCAACGCGGCCAGGAGCCCTGCGACGAGAATCAGCATCGCGAGCACGATAAACGTATAGGGTCGTGCCAGGGCAAGCCGGACGATTTTGAGCATATGGGGCTGCTCCGTGGAAAGGACTTCAGGAAAATGGCATGCCGGGCGGCACGGTCATACGTTGTTATTCTGAAGCGACTGACTTAACAGTCGGTTGCGTCGCGGATGAAATTCGCTTTAGGGGTGGGGCGGCGTGATAGGAGCGACGGTCTCGGAATGGTCGGTCATCGTAGCGTTATGGCTCGACAGATCATGATGCCTGCGAATGCGGTGTCGTGTCGAAGGAGGCGCGCATCTTGGTCTGGGATGCTGAAAATATAACTATCCTTAAACATGTTTCGGATTATTCTGAGTTCAACTCATGCGGTGGCCGATTTTTTGTAGCTTCGACTTATTGGAAAATGGGTCTCGTTGTTGCTGATCTTCTGTCGTCAGATTCGCTGGATAGCGGATCCCATTATGAAAAATTGATCCAGTACCATCAGTGAGCTTGGGCGATGTCCCTTCGGCGACCTTTCGCGGCGTGGGGTCGATGTCCACTCCTGCGCTATTTGAAGTGTCGATGACGTGTCCGGCGGGTTTCAGTGATGCGTATTATTAATTTAATCAGGTTGGTGGTTCGGAGGTAGTCGGTGACCAAAAAATGGAGCAATTTAGTTGAATTAAAGTGGCGCATCGGGAGCCGGTGTGAAAATTACAAACTGTTCGCCTGATGCGTCGATGCCGCTTTGGAAAAGCGATCAGGTAATCCAGTGCGATCCGTGGAAAGATAATCGACAGATTCAGGTTGATTTCAAGGCTCGCGATATCCAGGCCGACACTCAAGTCAAAGGAGGCGGAGCGGCGGATGCACAAGCAGTCCTTACGATGCATATGACTAGGGCGCAGTGACACATTCCGCCATTTTTCTTCTTATTAAAGTATGTGAAAGTTGAGCGTGGGCTCCGCAATGCCATCGTGAACACCATGTTTGACCGGGGATAAGCGACTTCCCGGCAAGGGCGTTAGGGGCAAGCGAGTTTTGAGCCGACTAAGCGACGCGAAGATAAGGCTGCCTTGTCATTGTGACCGGAATAGGTGGGTCATGCCCAGTTGCCACGCCAGAATTAAATATTTTGCCGGGTAGGGTTCAGTCCCATTCGCAGTATGTGTACTTGGCTGCCGCGCAAAACAGAATGGGATTTTTCCTGTATTGGATTGAGAATTTTCCTGTCGGCGTTCGTCTGATACCCGATTTTTGAAAGCTGGGCAGTTCGGCATAATGGGTGATGTCGCTTTCATTCGTTCGGTGTCATTTATTGAGCGGGAAAGAAGGGCGTTCAAACTACGGTTCAGAGTTGCAGGGATTTCCTGGGTGAATTGGCTTGGGTGTTCCATGCGTCCCTTGGGTAGCCGATAGTGTGGGTGTGTGGCTCGTCGCCGCAAACCCCAACGCACTTGGGGCGACAAGTTTCGCCAAGACAGGGCAGGTCGGTTAGTGTTTTCCATCAAAATAGGATCTGTATCGAGCCCCGTTGTTTGATGATGGAGCCACGTAAGCAAGCCGAGATGCATGGAGTCGGTATCGGGGGAGCTGACCGGACTCGATATCCGGATCTGTTCCGGTGTGTAGCATGATAATGCTCCTTCATTGAATGGAGTCGCGTTTTTATCCCTCTATTTTTTGAGGAGTTCAGTTTGAAAATTATCCAACAGATTTTGCTGACGACTGCACTGGGATTGTGTGCAACTCATGCATTTGCCGATGGCGGGGACTCGGCGACAATCAATTTTAAGGGTTCGATCAAGGTCCCGCCTTGCACGATTAACACGGTAGCTCCAGTGGACATGGGCACGAATATTCCGATATCGGCATTCCACGGAAAGGGAACGGATGACGCGCATCAGGCTGCTTTTACGGTGTCGATGACGTGCCCGGCGGGGATCAAGGCGTTATCGTATCAATTAAACCCATCAGGTGGTTCGAGTATCTATGATGCGAATAACGGCGTTATGACATTGTCGAATGCGGACGGTGCGTCGGGAGTGGGGGTCCGGGTTTTGGATAGTGACACTAACGCCTCCATCCCGCTTGGCCAAAATGTTCCGATCAATAAGTATCAACCGAACCAAGACAATCAAGCCATCGATCTGAAGTTCGGAGCGATTTACTACCAAACTGAAGACAAAATCAAAGGCGGCGAAGCGGACGCCCAGGCGACCCTGACGTTATCGTACGAATAATTCTGAAGGATATCTTGTTCTAAAAATCTGTATATTTATCGTGACATCGTCACGTTCAGTACAAAAATAAATAGTAGTCCTATGTAGTAATTGATGCATTTAACGCACAGTTGACACGAGAGATGCAGTGTTGTGTTCGCTGTTGGGTCTTCCTGGCGGCGAGTATATCCGGGCGCATGCCTGAAAGGTCGGCCAGTTCGCAGGCCGGTGAGCTCCTTCCGGAGCAGATGTTTTTTTATTTGTGAGGTCCCTATTTTGAAATTTGCTCGACAACTTCCGCTGATGATTGCACTTGGCATGTGCGCCACGCATGCGTTTGCGGATACAACTGCAGGTGACGGCACGCTGACATTTAAAGGCTCGGTGAACGCGCAAACGTGCCAGGTCAGCGACGCTGACAAAACCAAGACCGTGACGTTGCCGACCGTCCAGGCTCAGACGTTGAATGCTGCCGGGGATACTTCCGGTCAACAATATTTCGCGATTCACGTGACGGGCTGTGATCATGGTGCCGACGCCGCCAAGAAGGTCGCCACCTCGTTCTCGAGCCAGTATTTTGATCCGAACACTGGAACGCTGACCAGTACCAGTGCTGGTGCACAAAACGTGAATGTTCAACTGCTGAACGGGGACTATTCAGTGATCAAGGTTGGCGACGGATCGTCGTCGACTCCGATTGCGATTGACGATGGTGGCAGTGCGACGATGCCGTTTTATGCGCAGTACTACGCAACCGGTGCGGCAGGAAAGGGTGATGTCAATGCCAACGCGACTTTCACGTTGACCTACCAGTAATGAGCGCAGGTGCGGAGATCCGCTGGAAACGGATCTCCGGCCTTTGAATCAGGAGATCACCATGAAAAAACGAGTATTGAGTCTGGCTGGCATGCTGGCGTGCTGCCTGATGACGTCCGCGCACGCCGGTATTGTCCTGTCGGGCACGCGCGTCGTGTATCCCGAGGCAAGCAAGGAAGTCGACGTGCGCGTGACCAACGAGGGCACGCAGCCCGAACTGATTCAGGCGTGGATCGATAACGGCGATGCAAAGGCGAATCCGCAGGATATCCAGGTGCCATTTACGCTGATGCCGCCAATTTTCCGGTTGAATCCGAATAAAGGGCAGACGCTGCGACTGTCATACACGCACGAAGCCGTGGCCCAGGACCGCGAATCGGTTTACTGGCTTAACGCATTGGAAATCCCGCCGAAATCGAAAAACGCCGATGGCAGTAATGCGCTGCAACTGGCTTATCGCACTCGCATCAAGCTGTTTTTCCGGCCGAATGGGTTGAAGGGTTCGCCGGCTGACAGTCCGCAGCAAATCAAATGGTCGGTGGTGCCAGGCGCCAAGGGCGGTTTTGCGCTTCACGCCGACAACCCGACGCCGTTCTCTGTGTCGTACGACTCGATCAAGCTCCAGGCGGGCGGACAAGCGGTCGATGCCGGTCAGGGCATGGTTAAGCCGATGACGTCGATGGATTTCCCGTTAGCGAAGGTCAAGCAACGGCCGACCGGACCGATGCAGGTCGATTACTCGTGGATCAATGACTACGGTGCGACGACGCAGGGCAAGGCAACGGCACAGTAAATGAATCGCGCGCGTCGCGCGCAAGACATAGGGGAATAGGGACGTGCGGAATCACTATGGATGGGCGATCTTGCTGCTGGGGTTGACGGCGACCGCGCACGCGGAGACGTCTCAGCCGGCAACAGCAGATCAGGATGCGCAAAACGTGCAGTTCGATCCGAGCTTTCTGTCGGGTCAGGCGGTCGATGTGACGCGTTTTGAGCACGACAACCCGGTGATGCCGGGCACCTACATGGTGGATTTGTACGTCAACGGCGAATTGATCGGCCATCGAGCGGTGGATTTTACGGCGCATGGCAAGGGAAGTGCGCAGCCGTGCGTGACACGCGAGCTGCTCGAGGCGGCCGGTGTCGATATGAGCCAGTGGTCGTCCGCCAAGGGCGACGCGCAGCAGTGCGTGAACCTGGCGGAGCGGATTCCTGGCGCGTCCCTTCACTATGATGCGTCCGACCAGCATCTGGAACTGAGCATTCCGCAGATTGCGCTGCGCCACACCGACCGCGGATGGATTCCGCCGTCTCGTTGGGACTCGGGGATTACGGCCGGCATCCTGAAGTACGACTTCAACGCCTATCGCTCGATGGGCAACGGCGCGCCGAACGACAGCATGTATCTGGGTCTGATGGCGGGCGTCAACGTCGGCGCGTGGCGGTTCCGTGAACGTTCAACGCTGAACTACGACGAACATGGCGGGATGCAGTGGCAACAACTGGATGCGTATGCACAGCGCGACCTGACCAAGTGGAAGTCGACGCTGACGCTGGGCGACAGTTCGACGACCGGCGACACGTTCGACAGTTTTGCGTTGCGCGGGATCCAACTTGGCAGTGACGAGCGAATGCTGCCGGATTCGGAACTGGGCTATGCTCCGGTCGTGCGGGGTGTTGCCCACAGCAACGCCAAGGTCGAGATCCGCCAGAATGGGTATGTGATCTATCAGACTACAGTCGCGCCGGGCCCGTTCGCGATTCGCGACCTGAACCCGACCGGCTACGGTGGCGACCTGCGGGTGACGATCACCGAGGCGGACGGTACCAAACGCACGTATTCGGTGCCCTATGCGACGGTGCCACAGCTGCTGCGTGCCGGCGCAAGCCGGTACAGCTTTGCGGCGGGTCAGTATCGCGGTTACGGCGAAGGCCCGCATTCGCATCCATACATATTCCAAGGCATCTATCGGCGGGGCCTCAACAATCTGATCACTGGCTACGGGGGCGTGCAGGCGTCAGAGGGGTATATGGCCGCCCTGCTGGGCGCGGCGCTGAACACTCCGTACGGCGCATTCGCGCTGGACGTGACAGGAGCACGTACGTCGATCCCGTACGGTCCGACGCAGACCGGGATGAGTTGGCGGCTGAGCTACGCGAAGAGCCTGCCGAAGACGGACACGAACCTGACAGTGGCCGCGTATCGCTACTCGACGGCAGGTTTTTATAGCCTGCAGGACGCGGTCAATGCCCGCAATGCCGCCAGCCTCGGGTCTTACCCGGCGCAGGATCTGTACCGTTCGCGCAGCCGGGTGCAACTGAACATCAACCAGCCGATCGGAACGGGATCGCTCTACGCGATGGGCAGCCTCACCGACTACTGGAATCGTCCGGGCAATGACCTGCAGATGCAGATCGGCTACTCGGGCACGACGCACTGGGGTGGCTACAGTCTGTCGCTGCAGCGCGTGCGGGATGCATTCGGCAACGTGAACAACCAGATCTACGCGAGTGTGTCGATTCCGCTGGGCGGCCACCGCATGGATAGCCATCCGTTGTTCTCGGATCTGGATATGTCTGTGTCGCAAGGCAAGAAGAGCACGACGTTCAATACGAGTGCGAGCGGCACGGCAGGTCACAATAACGAGTGGAGTTACGGTCTGAACGCGGGCTACTCGGCGGGTGACCAGCAGTCGAAGTCGGTGGGCGCGTACGGTACGTACAACGGTGCCAAGGGTACCGTCAACGCATCGGCGTCGGCAAGCGACGGCAACAGCCAGCTGTCCTTCGGTATGTCAGGCTCGGCCGTGGTACACAAGGGCGGCATCACCTTCGGGCAGGCCGTGGGCGCCGACGACGCGATCGGCCTGGTCAGGGCCGACGGCGCCAAGGGCGCGGAGGTCACGAATACGCCGGGTGTGACGGTCGATGGCTCGGGCTATGCAATCGTGCCATTCCTGACGCCGTACCGGGAGAACACGCTGGTGCTGGATCCGAGCCAGATGTCGGACAACGCCGAACTGGAAGAAACCAGTGAGGACGTGGTGCCACGTGCCGGGGCAGTGGTGGAGGCGAAGTTCGCGACTAAGATAGGGGCACCGGTGGTGATGCGCGTGAAGCGCGCCAACGGCGAGCCGGTGCCGATGGGTGCGGATGTGCTGGATGTGAAGGGCAACAAGGTGGGGGTGGTCGGCCAGGGCGGCACGGTGTATGTGCGTGGCGTGTCGCCGAAGGACCCGCTGACCGTGCGTTGGTCGAACAAACCGGGTGATCAGTGCCGCTTTGGTTTCACCACCGACGGCAAGGGGCATGGTACGGCGCAGGTGTGTGCAATGCCTGCGATGCAGGCCGATCACACGCCCGTGCCGGGGGGGGCGCAGCCTGCATCCACGACCTCGGTTGCCAGCACCAGCGGTTCGTAACGCGATGCTGGCCGACAGGGAAATCGGAAGGGGAAATCGATGAATGACATGCCGCTGATTTGGCACGGGGCGTTCTGGTTGTTGATCGACGCAGCGCCCACGTGGGTGGCCAAGGTGGCGGTATTCGCGATCTGGATGGGCCTCGCGCTGATTCGCGGGCCCAATCCAGCCTGATTCGATTGCTCAGGTTTGTGGCGTTTTGCCGAGATCTGCCACGCTTGTCCGGATGACGGGCGGGATTTAGCTCCGCTGTGGTTTGCCCACTAACTCCTTCATCACCCAGTAAGCCTGGGAGTTGGCGTTGCGTTGAAGCTTGACAAATCCGACACCTGGCCGCTCGTCCACCAGACGAACCCGCTCGCCCGCGGAGAATGCGACGCAGTGACCGGAATTTGCGGTCGCACGCGCATCGCCCAGAGTCATATCGGAATGTTGCGGATTGCTGGATGTGACAAGACGCTGCAGCGCTTGTTGCGTGGTGCAGCCGATCGGAAACACGTCGCCCTGGATCGTGTATAGCTTGGGTGGTGAATCCGCGGACCGTTTGTCCGGTATCACGGCGGCAATGGTAAGTGCACCTACAATTGCAACCAGCGATGGGATAGTTCGCATCACGCTCAAGTGATTAGTCCAATCGCGGCTGCGCAACTTCGGCTGATTATCGGTCTCCATAATATTCCTTGATTATATAAACGATGATGAGCCCAATTGGGATTGAGGGTGTCAGGGTAAACGCGAGACTACTTTGCGATATGATTGGTCGAAAAATGAGATTGGGCGCCGAATCGAGCGCTGTACCTTGCAAGCAAGCCTTCCCCGTCGATCAATGTTATAAATTTGTAATGCGCGCAAAAATCAGCCGTTTCGGATTGGCGGGTGGAAAAGTCTGATTCCATGTCGTCACCGGCATCGGCTTTGCCTGAAAAATGCTCGCTGCCGCCGATCGAGGTGGTCTGAATCGGTATTGGCGGAGCTGATACGGATGCCGGGCAGGTCAGGCGAAGCCGTTGAATTTCGCTTGATGGGCTGGGGTCGCTCGGTGCGGTCCGAATGTGACCAGTAGGTGGCACTCAGGAGGGAAAGGTTCGCATGATTTAGATGCTGGTTGAGCGATCTGTTGCCGCGTGTCGACGGGACAAAAAAATGCCGCCCCAACGGGGCGGCCAATAGCCTTGAGAGATCTAGAGGGCGTCTAGAGTAGTGAGCATGCAGTGCCCACATACAAAGTATGTTCGTCTATCGAGTTGGGTGCTATCGGATGTTTCTGAAATTGGCGAGGCAATGGCTGAATTTGCAGTGTCCGGGGGCAAGCTGGACGTTTGCCTAAAGGGAGCGGCCGCGCGACGCTAAGTCAGCGCTTGGGTTATATCGCCTTGGGCACCTCCCGAATCTGCTTCATGAGAGGTAACGCCTTAGGCACCCTGGGCCCGAAGGCGAATCCCGGAAACGTCCGCATGCAAAGCTCTGCCGCTGCCGTCATGTTGCCCGCGCCCGGCGCCCTTATGTTTGTCCTGACAAGTTTCATTCACCACTGTCAGGTTAGACAGGCGGCTTACCTCCCGAATATGTTGCACGTGTTCAGCGCATAAAAAATGCCGCCCGTCGGGGGCGGCAAATAAATTTACTCTCTCGGGCCAAGTCGTGACAAGAGAGGGTGGAACTCGCCACGGCCAATTCTATTAAAGGGGGTGAATATGCGGAAAGAAATCGGATAGTGCTTGTTTTCCGCAAAAAAATAGCCTGTTTTGGCGAGGCGAGCGTGGGGTGTGCGTGTGCGACGATCGCTTGTGGCTGTGGTCGCGATGAGGCCAGCAAGTCACATAGGGTTAAGGTTCGGTCCTCGAAGGAAAGGTGGTCGGTGGACGCGCCGACGATAGGCGTGTGAGCCTATTTTGCAAGCGAACGCACCAATCAGATGGTTAACCGACGACGGGGGCTAGTTATCTCTTTCGTGCGAGGCACAATGACTAAACGCGCGGCATTGACATTGCTGGTTTGGGAATGACCATCGGGCGCGGATAGGGTATTGGAACTGGCAAACAGAGCAAGCGTACCTTCCGCGCCCGGCGTCACTGATAGTTCAACGTGAAGGTGGCGTCGCTCTTGACCGTGCCTGATTCTGCCGCGCCGCCGGTCGCCACGTATTGGGCAATATACGTGAGCCTTGCGTTCCCGTCCTGATTGATCGGGAACGCATGGGCGGCGGCTGGACCTCCCACGTGAATCGGCGAATGATCGAGGTTGCGCAACCCGATCTCGATATTCTTGGCATCTCCATCGCCATGATCGACGATGAGATTCCCCGTCTGAGGATCCATGTGGGTATCGCTCGCAAATGCTGCGCGCACACTATTGCTGGCTTGAGGATCGCAGCCCGTCAACTGAATATCGAAACGCGTGTCGCCTGCTGTCGCGCCATCAGCTTTCAGGGTGGCCGCTTGAACTGCTGGTAATACGACTTGCACATTGCTAACGGTCACTTGGCAGGTTTCACTATTGATCGTGCCTGTAAACGTGATTGTGCCATCGGCCGCGAAAACATGCGTTGCGCTCAAGGCAAGGCAGATGATGAAGGGGATACGTCGGTAGTATTTCATGATTGAAGGCCTCGTGAGATGGGCGAGCGGCCGCACATGCTGGCTCGAGTGGGGAAGTTATACGGGTGAATATGTGCAGGGGCGAATGCCCGTACATGAAATCATGGAGGTGATTTGAATCGTCGTCGTAGGTGAATATTCTAAAATATAAGAAATTCTCAATATTTGAGTGATTGGCGATGTGCTGTTCCAAAGTGAGGTTGGAATTCTTTTTCAAAAAAATGACCGCACGGTCGCCGAGTATTTTCGTTGTGACCCCCGCGGGGTGAGTGGCCATACTTCGAGGGCATGAGTGATGCTAGGGTGGAGGCGAGTTGGTTATAAACTGGCAGGGCGTTAAGTTTCATTCATATTTTGATCATGGGAGTTGATTCGGGTTTTCTGAAAGCGACTGGTGCCGAGTGGGTGCATCATAATGCAGGCGATCAAAAATTGGAATAGTGGAATTGCTCGATGACGACGCATCTATTAATTTGGTTTTCTTTGATGGGGTGTTTTTTTGAAAATTGGTTGATTTGTGTTGGTCGTTGACAGATTTTCGTTGGTTGTAAAAATGAGTTGTGTGTAGACGGTGTTGTGAATGTCTTCGGCAAAGTGATCTGCGTGATGACTTTGCCATTGACAGTGCTGCTACATTAATTTGCCCGTGACCGGGGAAAGTGAATAGCCGCGCATTCTGGGTTGTTGCGTCGTTGCTTTGGGATCATGCGCATGGAGAATCATACGGGTAGTGAGGACATGGGAGGCGCCGACGAGTCGCACAAGATGCGTGGGTCGCCGTGCCGAGCTTGTTGACGATGACAAGATATCGACGCACATTGTCGAACCAGTCAGGCAAGCAGGCTCGGGATGGCGAGCGTGCCGGGAGTTTTGGGGGCAGGCGAAACCGTGTATGTCGAGCCGCGCGCCGGTAGGCGGCTCGGCAGTGGCGTGGATGGGGTGCGGTAATAGCGGTTAGCGCTGCGGCAGGCGGTGCGATTTCTCACTGGCCTGCCCGCAGCCTTCGGAACGCTACATGTGTATCAGCAGTTCGACCGCTCGCGCCGAGCGCGGGTATCCGCACATCACTGCATGCTGTCATTCACATTTTAGAATGCCTTTTTGACGAATTCCCAAGCCGCCTCGATAAAATTCCGAAGCGCCATCCTTCGACGGGAGGTTTGATATGCGGCGACATTGAATTGCCATTCATCGTTGTCGGCGCTGCTTCGACGACAGTAGGACGGTCATCACCTGAGTGCGTTGTCATGTCCGTCGACCACCTTGTTCATATCCCAAGTGATCCAAAAAATCACCGGCAACTGGAGCGGCCTTCTGGTTGGGAATTGGTTGGAGATCGCGCGATATACGTGCTGCATTTTGTACGGGCACCCACGTGGCTTCAGTTTCTGACGCACGGACTCGAACCGTCCGTGATCATGCGGAAGCTTGAGATGGATTGCGACACATAGCTCCTAAAGTATTTTGTATTTAAAGCGGTGGCGATTAAAGCATCGAGGGGCGGATTTTCTTTTTGTAAAGTGGATTAATGAGAATTTAAGATAAAAATCTCGGATGCTTGATGGTGCCGTGCTTTCAAAATTTGTTCATGGGTGGGGCACGCTCTACTTCGGAGTGTGGCTTAATCCGCTCGCCCGGATAGTGCTGCCGTCTAGCGTTCTTGTGCTTGTCCGATTTCACAGAAGTGCGGCAGTGATTTTCGCCCACGCACGCATCGGAAGGTCCGCGGTGCGGGATGCAGCGACGGATAATGTTTGTACAATGAGCGCCGACTTCACTCAGTGGGTCGCGCTGAAGCGCTCGGTTATCGGGTGTGTGCTGAGGCTGCGGTCGACCATTCGATACCTCGGTGGAAATCGGCGGACATGTCGAGACGAGCTTGCAAGCATCATAATCGCATGCGTGCCGTATGAGAGCTGATCGTATCGGAATTGTCATCAAGCGCGGTAATATGGGTTGCACGGCCTGCCCGTCGGCCACATCGACGAATTTCATTCCGACAAGTGCATGGCTGGATCTAATGGTGGGGCGCCGTATCCGTTGGTAGACGTGTGTTACCTTCGGATCGCGGCGCCGGCACGCTGCGTGAGCGCGACCAAGGAGATTGCCTATCTGGTTAACTGTTGCAGTCCAATGCCTTACGCGACCTCCTTGGGATCCTGAGGGCGGCGGATGACAAATGGATCTGACGTGTCACGACGGGGTGTTCGAGCTTGTGTTGCGATTGCCGCGGAAACGGGCTTCACGACCGGAACCTCACGGGATATCGGGATTGTGGATGCGCAGTCACCTTGTGCGTGATTTACTGGTCGCGACGAGGCTTCCCGGACAGGCTGTTGAGTTGGGGCGGAGGGGGCGTTCCCGATGGTTGACAGATGGACTGCCGGGGAAGCAGGCATTGATACAAGCCGGCGGATTTGAATCTGTTCGACGAACTGGCCGATCTCGTTGATTTCGCCCTCGGTAAAAAAGTACAGCGCGAGTTCGACAACAAGCATCCGCTGACACGTGGGCAACCCATCGAGTGGCAAGGATGGGTTTGAAATCGCGGCGAGTTTCGGCAGATTGAGGTCGTACAGCCCTTGCTTTGCAAAGAAGCGCTCAATTCTCTGGAGCCAATTGGTAGTGATGACCTTGGCGCCGTTCTCCATGGCGCTCAGGTAAGAGGGCGAGGTACCCAGTTGGGCAGCCATGGACATTTGCGTATGCCCGGTGTCGAATCTGGCGCGTCGGATGGCTTTGCCAAATGCGGTGAGCGGCATAATGATCTCCAGTTGAGTGAGCAGGGGTCTGTCGGGTGTGAATATGTCGGCCGGATGGTCATCGCTCCGGTATATGAGATGCATAACAGGTCATCAAGTCGTATGTCACGATGGAGTAAGTGCGGTGAGTGAATATCACTTCGGCCACGTGATCGCGAGTCGGGCATCCATCCGACCAAGTTCGTCGTTGAGCTTTCATCGGATTGGATCGGTTTGCGCGAGATGGGTGATTAGGGTGACTGCGGTATCGCACCGATTGAAAGACCACGCGTTGAAGTGTCAGTGGGCGCAGAGCCTCGATAACCGGGATCACGGACAACCCCGTTTCCCCAATGGCCATTAATGGCGGTGAAAATCGATGCGAACGCATAGGGTTCCTGGACGATACCCGAGCAGGTTGGGGAAGTGTATGTCGCGTGATCTGGACATGAGCGATCTCGACTCACCGACCAGCTGGAGGCGAAACCGTAGTGATTGTCCATGGCCACTTTTTGAAGGTGTTGAGCATTATCGATCGTGAAAAATTCGGCAACTGCGTCGTTTCTGCCGATCATAGGGGTCACGCCGACGAGTTGCCACAGCTCGGGATCGGTTTTGGCTTGGCCGGCAGACCGGTAAGCGGTATAGAGTTCGGCATACAGGGCCTGGGCGGCGCTGATCGTTGCCGTGCCCATGTCGAGGTGCGGCCAAACATGGTCCATCGCCATGGCATTGATGGTGTCCAGTGTGGTGTGATTTGCGATGGCCATATTCAGTGCCTTCAGCCCGGCGGGCGTCAGTCCGGTCGGCATCGCGGGCAGCGTAATCGAGACATGTAGCCATTCACCCCGCGCCGCGTAGTCAGCTTCTAGTTGGGCGGTGGCCTGGAAATTGCGCTCAAGTGCTGGCGCATCCGTCAGCGCAGGGCCTTCGATGTCAAAATCGAGATGGGTCAGGTGATAGGTATCAATTACGGTCTGGTAGGCCGCTTTCAATGCTGAGACCGTCGTGCACGTCTGCATCAAGGAAACTCCTCCTGCGCCGCCGAACGAGATCGCAATTTCGCCGCCATGGGCCCGATAATTTGCGATGGATTGGGTCAGAATGGTCAGGAGATCGCTGGTTGCGCCATTGCCGATCGGTTGTACGCCGCCCCAAGATGGCGTACAACGACCGTTTGAGACAACAAAGGCGAGGGTGAACTGCTGGATGCCTTGGGTCATGCCGATCCGGTCGATTTGCGGTGTTGGGTAGAGCGAGACATCGACGTAGGGGGCATAGATGCCGTTTGCGTGAGCGGCTTGCAAGGTGAGCAATAGGATGCTTGCGGCAAATGCGCGGCCCATAACCGAGAATCGGTTGTCAGGTTTCATGTGCTCCTCCGTGGATGCGAACGGCGCGTTTGCGGTTGCGGGGCGACAGATTGGATCGCGGCGTACGGAACGTATCGCTCGCCAAGTTGCAGGAGAGGTGTGTCGCCTTGTTGTTCACTTGCCGGATGCTGCAGCAAAATGCTGACTTAACCCGATCAGGAATTCTTGCCGATTGCGCCCGCGAATCCAACGAGGCTCAAGTCCGCGCCCCGTCCAAGTGGCACCGGTCAGCGGGTCGCGATATTTCGGTTCGATCTTGCGGGGATTCAACCGGTGGCGCAGAGCGTGTAGTTGGCCCGGATCATAGATTTCCGTGACGCACAGGCTGTACTGTTCGATTTTGGCGCGCACGTCATTCAGTGCGATATCTCGTTCTTGCTGCCGCACGCGTTCTACTTCTTGCGCAAGGGCTTCGGCTTGAGCTCGGAGTTGTTCGTAGTCGTTCATCGCTTGAGTGATTTCTGGCATGTTGATCGGCGCGCGGCCCCGTCTGTTGGTCAGTCCGGACAGGCCGCGAAAATCATATTGAGGATTATGAAAACTCCGTCGAATCGATACTTTCAAAAAATGCTCGCGAGATACATCTTTTTGTCAGAGCGATAGGTCAAGGCATGCGTTCTCGTGGTGGGTACGCGTGAGTATTTTGGTCCGCGGCATCGTACGATGGGTTAATCGCAGATGTAGCAATTCGCACCTGGCAAGCAGCGCATTGGGCAAAACCCGGGTGATACGGAGGACTCAAAAGGAGGGAATTGGGGCGAGCGATTGTTTGGGTATGATGTATTTCTAGAAGGGCACTTCGTCAAGTATGCGACGTGCGGGTGGCCTTCGGTTCGTCGGCAATCGCGAGCCAGTCGGACATTGATTTCACGGTAACGCTCGCATCGCTCGAACGCTGCTGGGGGGGGTAACGAATGGCATCTCAGGTTCAAGGATATTTCTGCCCCGTGCGTCTGAGTGATCTGGCTATTCGAGTTGGTGTGTCTGTCGGCCACACTGCTCGAGACGCCGGTCGTTGTGAGGCGACAGCTGAGTCGGTGATTGCCGATGTGATTAAAAATTGGCAGCGCGACAAGCGCAGCCGGGAAAGAGGGAAATCTCTCAAAGAAGAGGGATCACGTTGGTCACACCCGGTGTTTCGCGCGCTTCACCGCCCACCTTCAACTTCGAAACTGCCGCACAGTTGGCCCGTGCGGTAGACGAGAGCGTAACCGGAGTGGATCGGATGCGCGCAGACATCGTCGAAATTGCATGCGCGTCCGAAGCGCCGCAAGCGCAGCGCCCCGAAACCCCGTGGCTTTCCGTTGAGGATATGAATCACGTCAAGATGCGGGTGGCAGACGATCTTACCCGGATCGCGACTTTGATTGATGAGAGTGAGAGGCCTGTCGACGAAAAGCGCGCACTTGTGTTTTCAGCGGCAGACAATTTGCGCAATGCAACGACGGAGAATTCATAACTTGAGCTCGCGATGTTGATAGAGAGGGCACGCGTGATGCGTGGGGCCGTTTGGGACGCGGTTGCCGAGAACCATCGCATTCCGGCGGATCCGCTATCTGTGGAGGCCGCGCCGCACGCCAGGTTTGTTGCTCGCTTACCTCGATTTCACTGTAAGCGTGTCCCCAGCACCGTCTCGACGATGTGAAAGGAAGTTGCCAGAGTAGTCCCCACCAAAGTAGTGGGGAC
>NZ_LOSX01000031.1:0-18567 GCF_001521985.1 Burkholderia sp. RF4-BP95
CCCTGTGCGGCCATCACGGCCGGGCTCGTGTAGTTTTCCGACGCGATCAGCTCGATGTGCTCTTCCTGGCGGCGGTTTTCCTGCTCGATCGCTGCAAAGATTTCGGGATCGACGTTCGCGATGGTGCTTTGGGCTCTGTCAAACATACGGTTTCCGTTAAGTGTGTACAGGTTGACCGGAGTGGCCGAGTACATTGCGCTGCTGGCGGAACCAGCCCGACGTGGCGGAAGAATCCGTATGACGCGAGGCAGGACAGCCACCGGCGATGCACGCGACGGCGCACAACGGCTGCCCAGGCGAACGGCAAAAACGGCGCCCCGCGCTTCACGGTGGGATGCTCCACCTTGAACCCGAAGGGTTCTATCGCCAGTCACGCAGGGGTGATGAGCGCGTTAGTGTATTGGATGCGTCATGAATAGGCAACCGCGCGGCAGTCGCCCGGAAATAATAGGGGCCAGACTTTACGCGCCCGTGCCGACGCGCTTTGGCGCCTTGCCGCGGTGCCGCAATCTCAGTAGGCTTGCGGGATACCATCCGCTACTTTGTTACCGACCAGGAGCAGCAATGATCGTGTTCGTCACAGGCGCGTCCGCCGGCTTCGGCGCCGCCATCGCCCGTGCCTTCGTCAAGGGCGGCCACCGTGTCGTCGCAACCGCGCGCCGCAAGGATCGTCTCGATGCGCTCGCGGCCGAACTCGGCGACGCACTGCTGCCGTTCGAGCTCGACGTGCGCGACCGCGCCGCCGTCGAAGCCGTGCCGGCCGCCCTTCCCGCCGAATTCGCGGCGCTCGACGTGCTCGTCAACAACGCCGGTCTCGCGCTCGGCGTCGAGCCTGCGCACAAGGCCAGCCTCGACGAGTGGCAGACCATGATCGACACGAACTGCTCAGGCCTCGTGACCGTCACCCATGCGTTGCTGCCCGGCATGATCGAGCGCGGGCGCGGTCACATCTTCAACCTGGGTTCGGTGGCCGGCACCTATCCGTATCCGGGCGGGAACGTATACGGTGCGACCAAGGCTTTCGTCCGACAATTCAGCCTGAACCTGCGCGCCGACCTGATCGGCACGCCGTTGCGCGTCACCGATATCGAGCCGGGCCTGTGCGGCGGCACGGAATTCTCGAACGTCCGCTTCCGCGGCGACGATGCGAAGGCGGCGAACGTCTACCAGAACGTCCAGCCGCTCACGGCCGAGGACATCGCCGACACGATCTACTGGATCGCGACGCGCCCCGCGCACGTCAACATCAATACGATCGAAATGATGCCGGTCGCCCAAGCCCCGGCCGGCCTCGCGATCCATCGCGGCTGACACGGCGAGCGCAGCAGCGGGCCCGGTTCCGGCCGGCCCGCGGTGTGCTGCGACGTACTACATTCCGTTACGAATCGGTTACGAATCGGGCCTCGGCCTTCCGGTAAAATGCGCGCCATGACTCAGCCTACCCGCTCCCCGGACGCGCACTCCGGCTTCACCTGGCCGGTACGCGTGTACTACGAGGACACCGACGCAGGCGGCATCGTCTTCTATGCCAACTACCTGAAATTCTTCGAGCGCGCCCGCACAGAATGGCTGCGCGCGTGCGGCATCGACCAGCGTCGGCTCGCCGACGACACGGGCGCGATCTTCATCGTCCGCAGTACCTCGCTCGACTACCGCGCGCCGGCGCGACTCGACGACACACTGACGATCACGAGCCGGCCCGGACGCATCGGCCGCGCATCCGTGGATTTCACGCAGGAAGCATGGCGTGGCGACACGCTGCTCGTCGCCGGACACATCCGCCTCGGCTGCGTCGACCGAACCGGCATCCGGCCCGCGGCAATCCCGCCGGTCGTGCTCGACGCGCTGCAACGCGGGCCCGTCATCGACACCGGGCAGACTGTATTGTCAACGCAGCTCGGATGAGCACCGTTTAGACAAAACCTATGAACTTGCCTTCCTGAATCGATACTAAGCAAGGTTCGGCGCCAGGCCAGGCCGGCGCGCCGCGCCACACGCATACCGTGCCCCCTCGCCGGACACCCCCGAAGGGACGTTACTCAAACCTCTATGAACACTTCTCAAGACCTGTCGATCATTTCCCTCGTCCTCAACGCGAGCGTGCTGGCCCAGGCCGTGATGGGGCTGCTGCTGCTTCTGTCGCTGATGTCGTGGACCTTCATCTTCCGCAAGTGGTTCGCGATCCGCCGCGCACGCGCGCAGACCGAACGCTTCGAAAGGGATTTCTGGTCGGGCGGTGACCTGCAGGCGCTGTATCAAAGCGCGGCCAACAATCGCCACACGATCGGCGCGCTCGAGCGGATTTTCGAATCGGGGATGCGTGAGTTTCTGAAGGCGAAGGAAAAGCGCATCAGCGACCCGGGCCTCGTGCTCGACGGCGCGCGCCGTGCGATGCGCGCGTCGTTCCAGCGCGAAATGGACGTGCTCGAAGCGAACCTCGCGTTCCTCGCGTCAGTCGGCTCGGTCAGTCCGTACATCGGTCTGTTCGGCACCGTCTGGGGGATCATGAACTCGTTCCGCGGCCTGGCGAACGTGCAGCAGGCGACGCTCGCGAACGTCGCACCGGGCATTGCCGAGGCGCTCGTCGCCACCGCGATCGGCCTGTTCGCCGCGATTCCGGCGGTGGTTGCGTACAACCGCTACGCGCACGACATCGACCGCCTCGCGATCCGCTTCGAGACCTTCATCGAAGAGTTCTCGAACATCCTGCAGCGTCAGGCCCAGTAAGGAGCGCGCCATGGCAGGAAGTCCCATTCGATCCAGCATGCGCGGCGGCCGCTCGCGCCGCGCGATGGCCGACATCAACGTCGTGCCGTACATCGACGTGATGCTGGTACTGCTCGTGATCTTCATGGTCACGGCACCGCTCGTCGCCCCGTCGATCATCAATCTGCCGACCGTCGGCAATGCCGCACCCCAGGAACAGACGCCGCCGGTCGTCGTCAACATCAAGGCCGACCGCACGATGAGCGTCAAGTACAAGGGCGACTCCGGCGCGACGCAGGAAGACACGATGACCAAGGCCGAGCTCGACAGCTTCATCCTGGCCCGGCAGGCTGACCATCCCGACCAGCCCGTCGTGATCGCGGCCGACAAGACCGTGCAGTACGATGCCGTCATGACCGTGATGTCGGACCTGAAGGCGCGTGGCGTCAAGCGCGTCGGCCTCCTCGTCAAATCGCAATGAACCGGCAGCAATCCACGCGCGGCAACGCCTATCCGTCTCAGCCCCCTCGCGAACGCGGCACCTGGCGCGCGTTCGCGCTCGCTGCGCTGATGCACGTGCTGCTCGCGTTGTTCCTCTATCACGGCGTGCAGTGGCAGAACAGCACGCCGGCCGGCGCCGAAGCCGAACTGTGGACCGAGGTGCCCGACGTGCCCGCGCCGCGGCCCGTCGTCACGCCGACGCCGCCCGCGAAGCTCGCTCCGCCCCCTCCCCCGGTGCGGGACGAGCAGGCGGACATCGCGCTGCAGCAGAAGAAACGGCAACAGGAAGCGGCCGCGCGCGAAGCGCTGCTCGAGCAGCAGCGTCGCGCGCAGCAACTGAAGGCCCAGCAAGAAGAAGCGCGGCGCGAGCAATTGGCGGCCCAGCAGGCTGCTGCCCTCGCGGCGCAGAAGGCCGCCGAGCGCGAAAAGCAGAAGCAGGCGGACAAGCTCAAGCAACAACAGCTCGTGGAGCAGCAGAAGCTCGAACAGCAGAAACTCCAGCAGCAGAAACTGCAGCAACAGAAGCAGGCGCAGCTTGAAGCGCAGCAAGCGGCGAAGGCCAAGTCCGACGCGGCCGCGAAGGCGAAGGCGGAAGCCCAGGCCAAGGCGAAGGCCGAAGCGACGGCGCGCGCGAAGGCCGACGCGGCGGCGAAGGCGAAGCTCGACCGCGAGCGCAGCGCGCGTCTCGCGCAGATGCAAGGCATGTCCGGGGCCGGCGAAGGCGGCGGTGAAGGCCTCGCGAAAAGCGGTACCGGGACGGGCTCCGGCGGCAATGCCGCGTCGCCCGGCTATCCCGACAAGGTGCGTCGCCGTGTGAAGCCGAACATCGTCTGGGGCGGCGAGCGCGCGGGCCTGACGACGGTCGTCGCGATCCGCTGCACGCCGTCGGGCGACGTGCTGAGCGTTTCGATCCGCCGTTCGAGCGGAAATTCGGGGTGGGATCAAGCCGTGGTCAATGCGATCCAGGCGTCGGTCCCATTGCCGCCCGATTCCAACGGTCGTACCCCGTCCGACATTACGATTACCTTCAAGGCGGCGGAGTGACCGCAAATGCGCTTACACTCCGTGCGTCGCTGCCGGACGGGAACGAATCGGGTATTTTTACTGTCTCTGCGGTTGCGCAGCGATCCAAGTCACATGGGAAGCAAGAAGCATGAGTTTGATGACGAAACTAGGTTTCAGGGCACTCGTGGCCTCGTGTCTGATTGCGGCCGGCGGCGCCGCTAACGCGCAGGTCAACGTGCTGATCACCGGCGTCGGTTCGACCCAGTTCCCCATTGCCACCGCGAACTTCGCGAACGAGGCGGGCCTGCCGCAGCAGGTCACGTCGATCGTCCGCGCCGACCTCGCCCGCAGCGGCAAATTCACCAATATCGACGCGGGCAGCACGCCCGTGCCCGAGACCGCATCGGTCGATCTCGGCGCATGGAAGGCCAAGGGCGCGAACGCGTTCGTCGCCGGCAGCGTGAACCGCGAAGCCAACGGCCAGTACAAGGTGAACTTCATCCTGTACGACACCGTGAAGCAGCAAAGCCTCGGCGGCCTGTCGCTGACGGCGACGGACACCTCGCTGCGCACGGCCGGCCACAAGATCGCCGACTACATCTACCAGAAATTGCTCGGCGTGCGCGGCGTGTTCGCCACGCGTCTGTCGTACGTGATCAAGACGGGCAACCGGTATCAGCTGCAGATCTCGGACTCGGACGGCCAGAACGCACGCATCGCGCTGTCGAGCACCGAGCCGATCATCTCGCCGGCGTGGTCGCCGAGCGGGACGAAGGTCGCGTACGTATCGTTCGAGCGCAAGAAGCCGATCGTCTACATCCACGACCTGCCGACCGGCCGCCGCTACATGGTCTCCGACCAGAAGGGCAACAACAGTGCGCCGGCGTGGTCGCCGGACAGCAACACGCTGGCCGTTGCGCTGTCGCTGACGGGCAATACGCAAATCTATACGGTCAATGCGAACGGCGGCGGTCTGCGCCGGCTCACGCAGAGCAGCTCGATCGATACCGAGCCGTTCTACTCGCCGGACGGCCGCTGGATCTATTTCACGAGCGATCGCGGCGGCGCGCCGCAGATCTATCGGATGCCCGCGCAAGGCGAAAGCGCCGGCTCCGCGCAACGCGTGACCTTCACCGGCAGCTACAACACCAGCCCGCGCATCAGCCCGGACGGCAAGCTGCTCGCCTACATCTCCCGCACGGGTGGGGGGTTCAAGCTGTACGTTCAGGATCTGCAAACCGGCGCGGCGAACGCCATCACGAATACCAATCGCGACGAATCGCCGAGCTTCGCGGCAAACGGCCAGTACCTTCTTTACGCTACCCAGTCGGGTGGTCGCAACGTGCTGGCAGCAGTGCCCTCCGACGGCAGCGCGCCGCCGCAGATCCTGTCCGTCCAGGGCGGCTCCGTTCGTGAGCCGTCGTGGGGGCCCTTCATGCAATGACCACAAGGAGAGTAACCATGATGTCGAACAAAGCTCGTCTGGCCCTGGCCGTGATGATGATCAGCGCGCTCGCAGCGTGTAAGTCGGGCGTGAAGCTCGACGACAAGGCCAACGCGGGCGCGATGAGCACGCAACCGAGCGCCGACAACGTCGCACAAGTGAACGTCGATCCGCTGAACGACCCGAACAGCCCGCTCGCGAAGCGCAGCATCTACTTCGACTTCGACAGCTATTCGGTGAAAGACGAATATCAGCCGCTGCTGCAGCAACACACGCAGTACCTGAAGAGCCACCCGCAGCGCCACGTGCTGATCCAGGGCAACACCGACGAACGCGGCACGAGCGAGTACAACCTCGCGCTGGGCCAGAAGCGTGCGGAGGCTGTCCGCCGCGCGATGGCGCTGCTCGGCGTGAACGACTCGCAGATGGAAGCCGTGAGCCTCGGCAAGGAAAAGCCGCAAGCATCGGGTCACGACGAAGCGTCGTGGGCGCAGAACCGTCGCGCCGACCTCGTCTACCAACAGTAAGTAACGGAAGAGTTGCCGTATGACGCACCGTGTATCCTGGCTGCGGATCACCGCAGCAATCTGCGTCGTCGGCGCGGCGTGGTCGGCCGCGCCGGCGCACGCCGGCATGTTCGACGACAACGAGGCGCGCCGCGCCGTGCTCGATCTGCGCAGCAAGAGCGACAACCTGTCCAGCCAGTTGTCGGCCGCCCAGCGTACGATCCTCGATCAATCCGGCCGTATCGACCAGCTGAACCAGCAGGTCGCGACGCTGCGCGGCGAGAACGAAGATCTGACGAACCGGCTGACGACGCTCGAGCGGCAACAGAAGGAGTACTACCAGGATCTCGACACGCGGCTCAAGAAGTTCGAGCCGCAACAGGCGACGATCGATGGTGTCGAAGGCACCGTGCAGCCGGGTGAAACGGATGCGCTCAGCGCGGCGCAGCAGCAATTCCGCAACGGCAACTTCAAGGCTGCCGCCGCGTCGTTTCGCAGTTTCATCGCGAAATATCCGCAGAGCCCGTACCAGCCGACCGCGCAGTACTGGCTTGGCAACGCGCAATACGCGCTACGCGACTACCGCGGCTCGACCGCGACGTGGCAAGCGATCGTGAGCAAGTATCCGCAGCATCCGCGCGCGGCCGACGCGCTCGTCGCGATCGGTACGAACCAGCTCGAGCAAGGCCAGAAGGCGGCCGCGAAGAAGACGTTCGAGCAGGTCGTGTCGCAATACGCCGGATCGAACGCTGCGCAGACGGCACAGGGCAAGATCGAAAGCATCAAATAAATCATGGTGACGGGTTGTTGACAGATCAGCGATCCGCCGCTATAATTTTTTGCTCTTTGGGTCGTTAGCTCAGTTGGTAGAGCAGCGGACTTTTAATCCGTTGGTCGCGTGTTCGAGTCACGCACGGCCTACCAAGATGTCAAGAAGGGGCTTCCGGGAAACCGGAAGCCCCTTTTTCATTGTTGTTGCCTCGCGAGCGGGTGTGCGCCGCGGCAGGCAGACGCTTCTTCCCTCCTCGTTTTTTCGCCAACGGTTCATCGTCGGTGTGGGGAGGCGCTCGATTTGACACGACAAGAACCGGTGCTCGAAATCAGCCCGAACGCCCGTCACATAAGGCGTTGGGCGAATTCAGCGGACGCAACGACGCGCGAAACGTTCTGCCAGAAATGGCCGCGAAATGCGCGGATTTCGCAAAGATTTTGACACCGGAATCAGCGAGAAACGGAAGTTATCCATACCGCCTATACCTGCCGGCCAAACCAGACCACGCGCCCGATGATTGCGAAGTCCGACGGAGGCTTGGCCATGTTGACCGTGAACGGCTTGTAGGCCGGGTTGGCGCTACTCACCTCCAATATCCCGTCTGGAAGCCGCTGCAACGTCTTGACAATGACATCTCCGTCGATCCGCAGCACATAGAGTCCTGCCGCACCACTGGTTTGGCTCCGATCGATCAGAATTACGTCCCGATCGTTAAGTACGCCCTGGAGCGAGTCGCCTTTCACTGACAAAACTGAAAGGTCGGCCGGCGCTGCATGGAGGTAGTTCTCGATCCAGTATCGACGGAACGCCATCGTATGTTTGGGGGCCTCGTCCGTGATCGCCTGACCGTGTCCCGCTGCAACCTTCACGTTGTAGCGAGGAATAAACACGAACTCCTCTAGATCGACCGAATTTCCCAACGTATCGACGCACAGCTGCGGCTGTACCGCGTCGCGTTGCGCTGGGTCACCGCCTCGGACCCCGTCGCCCTCGCCAGTCGCGACCCAGTCCAAGCTGACTCCCGCAGCGCGGGCGAGCTTCGCGACTACCTCGAAGGTAGGTTTGCTGTCGCCACGGATGTACCGACGAAGCATGTCGTCCGACACCCCGGCGACGGCCGCCGCCGCGCCACGCCCGCCGATCTGGCGGCACATCTCATCAATTCGACTTTCGATTCCGACCGCTGGAATCGAAACACGCACATCTTCTCGGTTCGGCACTTTCGTTAACGCTGTAAGTAATTGATGGGGCTACTTTTTTCGGGCCGCGGCCACGCAAAAGTGCGGGATAAGAAACGAAACAGAAACGAAAATCTGCACAGAATCCGAATTTTCTCTTGATGCGCCACGAATATTTGCGGTACGATGTGCGCACATGTTCAGCGAAAAGGACGAACACATGCGCACATTTGCGGAGTCATAAAAAACCGCCAGTGATTGGGACAAGGCGGACATTAAATACGCCCTCGAAAAAAAGGGCTGGAACCTGCGGCAACTTGCCAAGCAATGCGGATATAGCAACTCCAGCGCCCTGCGCAAGGCGTTCGACGCGCCGTATCCGAAGGTCGAACGCATTATTGCGGACGCGATCGGTGTCGCCCCCGAAGCAATTTGGCCGAGCCGTTACGCAAAACGAAATTTTACGCCTGTTTTGTCACCGTCCTCCCCGATTTGCGCTGCCCGCCCCGAGAAAGTTCGGGCTGTAGCGATGGGATGAATCGTAAGTGAACGACGCGCACCGCGCTACTGACACGATTCTCGATGCGAGTGATTGAGTGATGAGAAAACGGACCTGGAAATCCCTGCACGCGACGAGCCTGAGCGAGGCATTCGAGCTGTGCGTTGAACATGCCGACGAACAGCACCGCCCGGCGAAGGTGCTGGCCGATCTGATGGGCGTCGAAGTGAAAACGCTGTATCGCTGGCTCGCCGATACATCGATGCCGCTGAACCGCGTGCGTCAATTCGAAGAATTCTGCGGCGCACGCTTCGTCAGTGAATACCTCTGCATCGCGGACGGCCGTCGCGTCGTTATCGAAATCCCGACCGGCCGCCGCCCCCGCGTCACTGATCTGGCGTCACTGCAATCTGCGTTCGCCGATGCGGCTGCCGTGCTGTGCCGCTATTACGAATCGGGCCATGAACAGGCGGAAGCGGTCACGGCGCTCACTCATGCGATTACGCAAGCCGGCTATCACCGCGAGAACGTCACGAAGGATCGCGCTCCTGAACTGCGGTTCGACGCAGCGGAGGCCGAGTGATGCAGATCGTCGTCAAATCGCACTACACCGCCCCGGAACTCGCGATGCTCGGTCTGCCGGGGGTGCCGACCACCGAACAAGGCGTGCGCTACAGCGCGACCAGAGAGCAGTGGTCGGCACGCCGACGCGTCAAAGGCAAGGGTCTCGAATACGCATTCGACAGCCTTCCGACCGATGCGCAGGCTGAGATTCGCCGCCGCGCGTCGGTCGCGCTCGTCGCTTCCATTCCAGCACCGTCGCCCAAGGCCGTCGTTCGTCGCGAACAGCAGTTGCAGCTCGTCGAAACCGACACGCAGCGCCTGCGTGCCGACGCGCGCAAGGGCATCCTGTCGATGCTCGACCGCATCATGACGCAGTGTCGCGTCTCGCGTGAAGCGGCGATGCACACGCTGCTGACGCAGGCGCGCCTCGGCACGCTCGACGATCACATGACGGCCATGCTGCGCGCGGCGAAAGACCCGCGCGGCCGCAAGGGTGATGAGTTCCCGACAATCCGCTCGCTGAAGCGCTACCTCGGCCTCGCGAAAAAAGGTTCGCTCGCGCCGAAGGTGCCGAAATCGAGCTTCGTTGTGCCGGAATGGGCCGCGCTGTTCCTCGAACAATATCAGCAGCCGCAGAAGCCGTCGGTCGGCCACGCCTATCGCGAATTCACGATGGCATGTGCCGTGCAGCGTGTCGCCTACGACGTGCCGAGCATCCACCAGGTACGCCGGTTCCTCGACAAGCTCGGCACCGTGACGCTGCATACCGGTCGCATGGGATCGCGCGAGCTGAAGACCATGCTGCCGTTTATCCGGCGCACGTTCGACAAGCTGTTGCCGAACGACATCTGGTCGGCCGACGGTCATACGTTCGATGCCGAGGTCCAGCACCCGCTGCACGGCCGTCCGTTCCGCCCGGAGATCACGTCGATCATCGACGTCGCCACGCGACGCGCGGTCGGCATCTCGCTCGATCTGGCCGAGTCGTCGTTTGCGGTGCTCGACGCGCTGAGTACCGGCGTGCTCAAGAACGGCGTGCCGTGCATGTTCTACGTCGACAACGGATCGGGCTACAAGAACGCACTGCTGAAGGACGAAGGCGTCGGCGTTCAAGGTCGCCTGGGATTCGTCGTCACGCATTCGATTCCGTACAACTCGCAGGCCCGTGGCGTCATCGAGCGGCTTCACCAGACGCTGTGGGTTGCCGCTGCGAAGAAGCTGCCGTCATACATGGGCGCGGACATGGACCGCCAGGCCAAGCACGTGATGTTCAAGATCACGCGCGACGCCCTCAAGCACGGTGGCGCGATGCCCTTGATGGGGTGGGACGCGTTCATCCAGTTTTGTCAGGAACAGGTCGATGCATACAACGACCGTCCCCATAGCACGCTACCTGTTATTCGCGACCCGGACACCGGCAAGCGTCGCCACATGTCGCCGAATGAAGCATGGGCGACGCACGTCGCGAACGGCTGGCAGGCCGACACGCTCGACGAGTACGAAGCACGCATGGTGTTCAGGCCGCGCATCAAACGCACCGTCTCGCGCGGCGAGGTTCGGTTCCTGAACCACCACTATTCGAACCCGGTGGAGCTGCTCGAATTCCACGATGAAGAAGTCCAGGTCGCCTACGACATTAACGACGCGCGATACGTGTGGATTTACGCACTCGACGGCCGCTACATCTGCCGCGCCGAAGCTGCAGCAAACGAACGCGATTACATGCCGCAATCTGCCGTCGAACAGGCACGCGAGAAACGTGCGGACGCACGTGTGAATCGCAAGCTGGCACAGATCGACGAGATCGAGGCGGAGCGTCGGGGCCAACCGGCGCTGACGCTCGAAACGCCCGAGGTCATCACGATTCCGGGCTTCGGCGACATCACGCGCGATGCGCTGAATCGCCGTTTCGCCGACGTCGAACCGGTTATCGAAACCGAACCGGCCGCATTCACGGTCATTGAGCCGGCACCGGAACCGGAGGTCGCCGCCGAAACCGCCACCGTGTTTCAGCTTCCGGAAACGCCCAAGTTGCGATTCGCTCGGTGGCAAGCCCTGCACCACCACATCGAAACAGGAGGCCTTCCCGATCAGGACGAATTGCAGTGGTACGGCAAATACGCGTTGAGCAAAGAATTCGCGGCGCAAAAGCGCCGCGCGGAACAGGCTGAAGAGTTACAGCTCGCCAGCCATCAGTAAGACCAACCGGAGCAATCATGACACAACTCGAATCGACGCTCAAACCGATTGTAGGTGGCGTCGCCCAAATCACCAACCTGAACCTGTGCGACATCGCGATCGAACGCGCTGTCTCGCGCAGCGCGAATCTGCCCGGTCTCGTGTGCTTCTACGGCCCGTCCGGCTACGGCAAGAGCATGGCCGCGACCTACGTGGCGAACGTTCGCCGCGCGCGATACGTGCAGGCCAAGTCGGTCTGGACGAAGAAGCACTTCCTGAAGGCGGTCCTGTTCGAGATGGGTATCAAACCGGTCGGCACGATCCCCGAGATGACCGATCAGGTCGCCGAGGAACTGGCCGCCTCCGGCCGGCCGTTAATCATCGACGAGATGGACCACTTGGTCGACCGCAACGCTGTCGAGCTAGTGCGCGATCTGTACGAGTCGAGCCAGGCCCCGATCCTGATGATCGGCGAGGAAGCGCTGCCGGCCAAACTCAAGAAGTGGGAGCGCATGCACGGTCGTGTACTGGCGTGGGTGCCGGCACAACCCGTCACGATCGACGACGTCCGCCAACTCGCAACGCTGTACTGCCGCCACATCACGGTCGCGGACGATCTGCTCGCGCGTCTCGTCGAACTGGCGCACGGATCAGTGCGGCGCGTATGCGTGAACTTGGAACGCATCCAGGAAGAAGCGCTGATGGCCGGCAAGGATGCGATCGACCTCGCGCAGTGGGGCAAGCGTGAACTGTACACCGGCGAAGCGCCGAAGCGGAGGGTTTGAGCATGAAGTACGCATCGACTCAGGTATGTCCCCGCAGCATCCGCCTCGAATCCGAATTGATCGATCCCTGCCACTTCATCTTGGACGACAAGGATTCCGTGATGGGAAAAGGCCGCGTAATTGCGGACGTCGGCTACGACACTCCGGTGGCTCAAATTCAGCTCATCGCTTCTGCCGATGACGGGTCGGAGCGCCGCATCGATGCCAGCTTGTTCCTCAGCCTCGACCAGTTGTGCGGCCTGATTGAGATGTTGCAAGCAGCGCTGCCAACGCTCCATGCGATCGAGTTCGATCTGGAGAACGCATGATGGCCCGCAAACCCGCACACCTCGAAATGACGGGCGGTAAGGGGCCTCGACAACGCGTATGGGAAGCGATTCGCAGACAGCGCGACAACTTCACCCCGCACAGCATCGTCCGTGCGGCTGACATCGACAAGGCAACCGTCCAGACGTATTTGCAGGCGCTGGAACGCGGCGAGTACGTCGAGCAGATCGGCGAACGCAAGGTGATCAACGAGCGGAAGCACTATCGCCTCGTCCGCGACGTAGGCGTCGAAGCGCCGCGACTCGACCGCAAGGGTCTGCCCGTCATGCAGTCGCGTGGCAACGAGCATATGTGGAAAACGATGCGCATCATGGGCGACTTCACGCCGCGCGAGCTGGCTATGCGTGCGTCGACGCCCGAGGTCACGATTACCGACTCGACGGCGCAGTCGTATGTCAAATATCTGTCGCATGCCGGTTATCTGATGCTCGTCGACGCGGGGCACTCATACATCCGTGGCAAGGGCGCGAAACAGGCGCGCTATCGCCTGATCGCGTCGAAATATACCGGCCCACGCCCGCCAATGATCCAGCGCACGAAATCGGTATACGACCCGAACCTTGGGAAGGTCGTATGGCAAGAGGAGCCGGACCATGACGCATGCTGATCCGGATTGGCTCGCCATGCTTCGCGAGGCCGTCGCCGCGACGTCGCAAACCGACGTGGCCAAGCTGCTCGACGTCTCACGAACAACCGTTTCGCTTGTCCTGTCGGGCAAATACTCCGGCAAAACCGATCGCGTCGCAGCCCGCGTCTTGAAGACGTTCGGACAGGTGCAGTGCACGCATACGGGGCAGCCGATCTCGCTGACGGTATGCGTGTCCTTCGCCAATCGCCGCGCCCCGATCAATAACCCGATGGAACTGAGCCACTGGCGCACTTGCCGCAACTGCCCGCTGCGCCCCGTTAAAGGAGAGTCCAAGTGATGACGAATTGCAACGCACTCAACCCGGCCGTGCCGCCGATCAATCAGCTCATGCAGCTCACAGCGCTGCGCCTTGCAGCGACGATCGAGACGCTCACCACGCAGGGCTTCACGGTCATCGGCATCGAATTTTCGAACGGATCGAAGCCGACGATACAGGTGCAGAACTGCGCCATCTGCGCCGACATGGTCGAAAAAGGCGAAGCCACGTACTACCGCACGGGCGGCTCCGGTATCTCGCGTTACCGCACCGGCCAGTTCAAGGTTGGCGACATTCGCGTCCTGTGGACCGAGCGAGGCCACTGATATGCGCTTTCACATCATCGCCCAAGCTCAAACGGGAGAGCGCTTTCGACGGATCGAGGTCGACGGTGAACGCGTCGACTTCCCTCAATACAGAACTGAGTCGTTCGCCGCTCACGCAAATCCGCTCGCCGGGACCAAGGGCGAACCGGCGTACGTGGTGTCGCACGTCGGCACGGGCATGCGGCTGTCGGGCGGCAAGACACAAGCCTCCGCGATCTCGACTGCCCGGCAGCTCATCGCCGAGAAGTCGACCGAAGAATTCTGGCGCGCGATTGCAGCCGCTCGCCAGTACATCAAAGCAACCCAAACCCTCGCTTGAAAGGAATCACCATGGCAACCGTAAAACAGATTCTCCAAGCCATCATCGACCACCCGGGTTCGTCCGGCGCGCAACTCGGCGAAATGCTCGACATCGACGGCAAGGAAATCCAGCCGCGCATCGACCCGTATATCCGACAAGGCCGCGTTATTCGCGACAAAAAGGTCATGGACGGCTCGTCGCCGATCAACCTGTACTTCCCGACCGACGACCTGATTCGCGAATTCGACGGGACGAAACAAACCGTGACAAAAGCTGCGCGAAATTCGCACGCATTCACGCCCGCCGATGTTGCCCCCGGCGAATTCGTGTGCGGCTTCTCGACCGCCGGTCGCCTGACAGTCACCAAGGGTCGCAAAACGATCGAGCTTACGCGCGAGGAGACAGCTCGCCTGCTCAAGTTCGTCGACTGCATCAACATCGAGGCGATTGCGGGAGCACAAGCATGACGATGGAAGCCATTGTGATGATCGGCCCGACGATCACGAACCCGGAAAAACTCGACACGGTCGCGGATTTGCGCCGAGAGCTGCACCGCGTCAATCAAGAACTGTTCGATCAGAGCGCGCGGCTGGCAAAGCTGAACGCGACGGGCGTCCAGATGGCGGGATTCATCGAAGGCGTTCTGAAGGAGCACGTTCGCGCTGATGCTGATGCGGTCGCTGCACGCTGCGCCGCCTATCTCGACGCGCGCCCGCGCTTGCGTGAAAAACTCGAAGAGTCGGTCGAAAGTGACGCGATTCGCACGACGCACTGAACCTTTTTTCATTCCAGGAAGAAACATGACGAACACACAAATCCCTGCTGGTTACGTGCAGGACGCACGCGGTCGACTCGTTCCGGCATCGCTTGTCGCACCGATCGATCAGCTTCGCGATCAGACGATCACATCGCTTGTTGCTGAGGCGAAGCGTCTCCAATCGGAAATGTCTGAGTTCAAGGCACGTGCATTCGGCGACATCGCGGCATTCGTCGAGACGAGCCACGAACAATACGGCGTCAAGGTCGGCGGTGCCAAGGGCAACATTTCGCTGATCACGTTCGACGGCCGCTACAAGGTCATCCGCAAGATCGCCGACCACATTCAGTTCGATGAACGCCTTCAAGCAGCGAAGGAACTGATCGACGAGTGTCTCCGCGAGTGGACCGAAGGTAGCAACGACAAGATCAAGGTGCTGATCAACGAAGCCTTCCAGGTCGACAAGGAAGGCAACGTGAACACCGGCCGCATTCTCGCGCTGCGTCGCCTTGCGATTGACGATCCGAAGTGGACCAAGGCAATGCGAGCGATCGTCGACAGCATCCGTGTGACGGGCAGCAAGCCGTACATCCGGCTGTACGAGCGCGTCGAGGATACGGAAGAGTATCGCGCGATCAGTCTCGATCTCGCGGCAATCTGAGGGACATAGCCATGTTCAACAAAGACGACAGCACCTTTTATATCTCTGCCGACCTACAGTTCGTCTCGTCGTCATACCAGCCGTTCATCACGATTGCCGACGACGGCAGCGTGACGATTGCCGATCACCTTACCGTCGACGAAGCGGCACGCGAATTCTGGAGCGCAGTGCTGCGGCTCAACCCGTTGCTGTCACGCCCCGCGCGAGCAGCGCAGATCGGAGACGAAGCATGCCGCCACATCAGGGCAATAGTGCACGCGACCGAGATTTGGAGCGGAGGTGCCAGGCTGGCAGTCGCAACCTCGTACGCCATTGCCAACGAAATCGCCGAGGCCCTGAATGGCCGTTCAACGGCAACCCGAGCTGAACTGGCGATGACTGAAGCATTGCTTGAATTTGCCGAGGCCATCGCGAACGACCCTGACGAACATACAGAAACTCGGGCACGTGCACGGGAAGCAATTGAAGCCGCTCGCGCATCGGTGGCGAAACCGGTCTAGGGAGGAACCATGTCAAAACTCTCGCGAGAAGACATTGAGAAGATCGACACGGAGTTGTCGTTCCCATATGGGTGTGTCGTGCTCCGTTGCGACGGCTACACGGTGACGATCGAAGTGCAGCGGACGAAACCACGTCGTTACGATTTGATGGTCTTTGTGAACGGCTGGTTTCGAGGAAGCTATCTGAAAAAGGACGCGCCTGAGCATCGCTTCTATCGGCCGGTGAAGATCAGCGCCTACCAGCCGTCCGAACGCGCACACATCGAGAAGCAATTCGGGAAGCGTAACGCACGGAAGTACTTCCCCAATTTGGACAAAACCTCAACGATTTTCGCGATGACGTGGATTTCCACAGGGGCCATGCTTCGCCATTTTGCGCGCGTCTGTGAATCGGTCACATTGGTTTCGGTTGGCGTGGTGGTCAACACGTCGGTCGACACCGCTGAATCGGAGGCGGCGCATGTCTGACTTCGTCGTCATCCTGGCTGGGATAGTGTTCCTGGTGTGTCTCTGCCGCAAGGAACTGCGGCGCTGGTGGAGGTCGTGATGCTGATCGCAAAAACAACGGTAGCAAAAATCCACATCGCAAAGCAGCAGCTCGCGATGACCGACGACGAATACCGCACGGTGCTGCGCAGTGTAGCGGGAGTCGGTTCCTCGAAAGACCTGACGCCGGAAGGCGCACACAAGCTGCTGAAGCACTTCGAGCGCTGCGGATTCAAACCGAAGCGCGATGCCGGTCGTCGACCGAACGTTGCACGGCCGCGCACCGCTCAAATCCGCAAGATCGAAGCGCTGCTAGCGGACGCGGGCCGGTCGTGGGATTACCTCGGCGGCATGGTGAAGCGAATCTGCAAGGTCGACGCGATCGAATTCTGCGATGACGTGATGCTCGGCAAGCTCATCGCGGCGCTGCAATACGATGCGAAGCGGAGGTCGGCATGAAGTTCGACGGTGTTGAACACCTGTTGCCAGACGTCGTGAAAACGATCGTCAAACTAATCGGTTTGCCGACAACGGTGCGTCTGGTCGAACAGCTCGGCGGCACGACGTTCCCGGTTGCGATGCGCCGCTCGCGCCTCGGCGAAATCCGCTACGAGGCACTGGCGGAGATCGTTGGCCCGGACGCGGCCAATCAGCTTACCGCGCATTTTGGAGGCGACGTGCTGTACATACCGCGATGTGTCAAAGCCATGCGCGAACTGATGTATCGCAGCATACGCGCCGAGTTCGACGTGCTGACCCGCGACCACGCTGCGAATCACGCCGTCGCGCAGCTCGCACTTCGCTATCAGATGGCCGATCGACATGTTTGGCGCATCCTGAAGCGCGCCGACGCATCCGAACGCACCGTTCCCCAGGCGGAGCTGTTCTAGCGTTAGAATCGCGCCATAATTAAACGAAGCCCCGCCCCATGCGGGGCTTTTTGTTTGCACTGACACCGATCCACTAAGGTGTCGGCAACACGCAGCCTACAGTCGTGCCATTCAATCGGAGATGGCAATGAAGCAACAACGACTGTCCCCCGCAGGCTGCAATCTAATCGAGGATTTCGAGAGCGATCGACTCGTTGCGTACCCCGACCCCGCGACGGGTGGCGCGCCCTGGACGATTGGGCGCGGCCACACCGGACCGGACGTCTACAAGAGGCTTACGATCACGCAAGCCGTGTCCGACATGCTCTTCGCACAGGACATCCGCACACGCGGCGAGGACATCATCAATGACCTCGATCTCGAATTGACGCAAAACCAGTTTGATGCACTGGTGTCGTTCGTGTTCAACATCGGCCCGGGCAAACCGGGAGTCAAGGACGGTCTTGTGTACCTCCGTGCCGGCGGCCCATCGACGCTGCTGCGCTTGCTGCGTGCGAAGAATTTCGCGGGAGCGGCCGATCAATTCCCGCTGTGGAATAAGGCGAACGGCAAGCCGATGGCCGGTCTGACACGTCGTCGGCTCGCCGAGCGCGCACTGTTCGTGAAGGCGGCGTGACGCGCCATGCATATCTCCGACCTCATCACGGGACACGACGGCAAGCTTTCGCACGCGAAGCTCTGGCCGAACGTCGCGGCGGCTGTCGCGACCGGCATGTTCATCTATCAGGGCTACCGGAATCAGCTCACGTTAGATACGTGGCTGATCTACCTCGGCTGCGTCGGCGGCTACTCGGCCGTCATCCAGGCGCTTGCCGCATGGCGCGGCCGTCCTTCCAAGGAGGCCGCAAATGACGGAAGCAATCAGTAAATGCGCAAGGGTGCTGGCCGGCATCGTCATCGCAGCGCTGGTCGCGCTTGCATTCGCGAAAACGTACCAGCACGGCTATAGCGTTGCGGCCGCACGTGGCGACAAGGAACTGGCCGATTGCCGCGCCTCCGTCGAGCACACGTCGGCTTCGGCCGCGAGCGATGCCTTCGGCCGGTACGCGGCCGACGTGGCACGCGCATCGGCCGCGGAATCTGGCTATCTCGCTGTCGAATCCGCCGCCACACAAACCACAGCTGCACTGAAGGAGCGAATCGACCATGTCACGCAACCTCGCCGTAGCCCGCCGGTTCCCGGCCCGAAAAATGATGCGCCTGTCGTTGGTTGCGTGTTCAGCCGTGGCTTTGTCCGCGTGTGGAACCACGCAGCAGGCATCGCCGACGCTGGTGA
>NZ_LOSX01000032.1:0-23400 GCF_001521985.1 Burkholderia sp. RF4-BP95
AAGTTCGTCGGTGTCGTGAACGGCGAGAACACTGCCGTGAACATGTGGGTGTATGACGGTGGCCAGGTCGCGACCCGTAGCAATTTGACCGTAGGCGGGACGACGGTGGGCGGTGGCAACAACGCCACGTTCGCAACTGACGGCAACGTGTATGGACCCGTATGGAGCGGATGGTTGAGCACATATCTATCCAACACCTACGTGTCGCGCGGTACGCCTAACATGTCGGGCCGACTGATTATCTCGCGCGACGGCTGGCAGGCAGACATCCAGCTTCAGAACCTGTATTCGCAGGACTCGAACGTCTACTTGCGTGCACGCATCGGTGGCGGCCTGGACATCATCAACAGCGCTTACAACGCTATTCCGTGGCAGGTATCGGACGGCGGCGAGACGTGGCAAAACTACACCGCTCACGTGGGGGAAGCGTCAGTCCTTACCGACGGCAACGTATGGGGCGCCGTGTGGGGAAACGATTACTTGTCGAATTGGATGGGGCGACAACTCGGCACCAAGGCGAACGCTGGCGCTCGCGTCCAGTGGGATTCGGGCGTCAACAACTTCGGCGCTATCTCGACCGTCAACGGGCCGTTGCCAGCGCCGTGGGTCGTTTGTGGTCTGGCTGGACCGGGTAATGGTACGGCCAATGCAATCACCGTCTACGGTATCGTGCTGAGGAACCAATAATGGGAGAAACGAACATCATTGATGTCGAGCAAGCGGCGTTCATTCTGGCAAAGAAATATCCGCAGCTCGTTCGCGGGCGGGACTATTGGGTGGCACATCCGGTCGACGAGCAGACACTCAAGCAAACGAAGACGGCATGGGTGCCGATTTGGGAATCCAAAGACATCGATTGCCCGACTCCGGAGGACTTGTTGGACTGGTGGCCTGAATACAGCGCGGAGTATGCGGTGATCGATGCGACCGAGAGTGTCCGGAAGAAGCGTGATGACTTGCTTATTCAAGCTGACCGGCTTGTCGAGATTGCGACGGATGCGGGGAACGCGGATCTCGAACTCGCCCTGCGAAAGTACAGAAATGCGCTGCGCGGTATCCCGGATCAAAAGGGCTTCCCGCTGGACGTGAAATGGCCGGAGATGCCGAACGCGTAATTTCACGTGTGCATCACACGGTGTTCGACGAGCATCTGCGGCAAAAGACAAGGCGACCGGCGTGTGTGTTGGAGCACCCACGTCGGACACCGCTCACTGAACGGAACAGTGAGAAGCCAAGGCCCTGCCACCTCCCGGGAGGCGGGCGAATTCTATCAAATTCGCGAAGGTAATGGCACAACCAATCATTCCGTGGCTTGGTGGCAAGCGCCGTCTTGCCGACCAACTTATCCCGTTGTTTCCGCAGCACGAATGCTATGTCGAGGTGTTTTGCGGCGGAGCTGCGCTGTACTTCTTGCGGCCGATGCCGGCTCCCGTCGAGGTATTGAATGACATCAATGGTGAATTGGTGAACTTGTACCGCGTCGTGCAGCACCATCTCGAAGAATTCGTGAGGCAGTTCAAGTATGCGATTTCGAGTCGGGAGGTCTTCAAATGGCATCAGCTCGCGGCCCCCGAAACGCTCACGGACATTCAACGCGCAGCCCGTTTCTACTATCTGCAACAGCACGCGTTTGGAGGCAAGATCGACGGTCAGACGTTCGGCACCGCTACGACCGCGCCTTCGGTGAACCTGTTGCGAATTGAGGAAAGCCTATCAGCCGCGCATCTTCGTCTGGCAGGCGCGTATGTCGAGAATCTGCGTTGGTATGAATGCATGGCGCGATACGACCGACCGCACACGTTTTTCTATTGCGATCCACCGTACTGGCAGACCGAGGGCTATGGAGTTCCGTTTCCGTTCGAAGAATATGAGCGGATGGCGGCTATGATGCGCGACAGCAAGGGGAAGGTAATGGTCAGCATCAACGATCACCCCGACATCCGGCGAGTGTTTGACGGCTTCGCGATGCTCGGCTTGTCGATCAAGTACAGCGTGAGCAATGTAACCGGCGGCCCGTCAGCGAGCCGCGAATTGGTGATCACGAACTGGGAGCTAGGTACGGAAACCGGTGGCTTGTTCTGACCGCCGGCGGCACTTACGACGTTTGAGCCTTCTCGAATATGAGAATTTGCGAGCGGCCAAACATGAGCTTGTAACCAGTCAATAGCCCGTGCAATGAATCGACCCCGGGATACGTTCCCGGGGGTGTTTCCTTGGCGATTTTCCGCGTCCAGAGGTACAAGAATGGCTTCATCGCGAGATAAAGCGGTATAAGAGCCTTTCGCTTTGCTCGATCGATGCGAACCTCGGTGAGCTTGCAGCCCATTGAGCCAATCAGGTAGATCAGATGAAGCGGCGTGTATGGACTGATGTGGCCACGATCGATCAACGCACCGTTGGTTTGCCGCATTCCGCGTGCGTCGAACTGAAAGAAGGTGCCAGTAAAGAAAAACTGGAGCCGCGAATGAAGGTTCGCGATGTTGGGGGTCGAGATGATGATTCGGCCGTGCGGCGCGGTTACCCGAACTAGTTCCTGTATTAGACCCATTGGGTTAACCAGGTGCTCGATGCCTTCCAAGCACGTCACGACGTCGAATTCACCGTTGGACCACGGCAGCGGAAATTCCATGTTCGCGTGGACGAATCCCGCCTTTCCGTGGATGTCCGCTTTCACCACCTTATGTCCCAATTGTTCGAGGGAACGCGCGAAGACGCCCGAGCCCGCTGGAATGTCCAGAATCTTCACGTGCGGTGGCGAGTTCTCGCCCAAGTATGCAAGTACCTGGTTCATGTAGCCCGTCTTGCCACCCTGATAGTAGCTGTAGTCTCGTTCTTTCATTGGTTCTTCGGATCGGCACGATCTGGAACGTGAACGAGAAATTCTAGAGCACGGATTGTATTGTCAGATGATTGACTTCGACTCGATGAGCGATTTCTACAACAGATCATCGGAACGGAGAGCGGTTATATCGTCGAGGGCTGCAATTTTGACGGACGTGTGTCGTGTCAATTCGGCCACGAAACGGAGAAAGCGGCGTTGCGCTACGTGTCAAATTGGTCGCTAAACGGTGTCAAATTGGTCGCGACGTTACAGCTGCCGACGCCGTCGGTGAACATGTGGGTCAAGGGTCGCGGCACGGACGCCTATCGCGGCAAGCCGCGCGTGATGGGCGAGAATTTCAGCCTGCTGCATCAGTACCTGTACGTGAACGCGTGGTGGAACAAGCTCGGCTTCGGCGGCAAGGCGCCGATGGACGATGCGGCCTACGATGCGTGGCTCGACGCGCTGCCGCGCTACACGCTCACCTGGTACAACCAGCCCGGCGATACCGCGCATCCGTACAACGCGGCGCTGCTCACCGTGCGCGACGGCCGCCGCGCGATCAACCTGAATCTCAGCCAGGCGCCCGACTACAACTCGTTCACGCCGTACTACCCGGTGCCGTTCTCCGACAAGCTGATCTACGGGACGACCGATCTGGGCTACGCGCTGCTGGTGCCGCAGGTGTCGTACAACGGGAAGACCTACGTTCCCGTCACGTACTACAAGAACCTCGACGTGCAGCAGGCCAACGGACAGGTGGTCGTGTCGTTCGACACGGCGAAGTTCCGTCTCGCGTCGAAGAATGCGGCGTACACGACGGATCTCGACCTGCAGGTGCATACCGTGCTGACGTTCGCGCACGGCACGATCTCGCGCAGCGACACGCTTGCCTCGGGCACGCTCGCCGGCAACCTGTCGGTCGAGACGGACTTCGCGTCGTTCGCGGACTTCGCGTCCACGCAAGCAAACGGCGACGGCACGTCGGTGACATACGCGAACAGCACCGCGACCGGCTATGCGGCGTCCGGGTTCGACACCTGCGCGCTGTCCGCCTTCGACACGGTCAACGGCGCGACGAACCCGCTGTCGACGACGCCGATCGGCCAGTTGCATTCGAACTTCGCGTGCAAGACCACTCCGTTCGCGCTCGGCGCGGGCGTCACCCGCACGTTCGGGTGGACGCTGAAGTACGCCGACCCGGCCTGAGCGGCATGGCCGCCGCTCCGTGAGCGTCCCCGAAGCCGGCTCTCGAAACCGGCTTCGGGGCATTCGCGCCGGGCGCGCGGTGCGCGTGGCGGCGATGCCCGTTCACAGCCACGCCGAAGCGGCCATGTAGGCGCCGAGCGCGATCATCCCGACGAAGAAGCAGCGCTTGAACGCCTTCTCGCTCATCACGCGCCGCGCATATTGCCCGCCGATCATCCCCGCGAGTGCCGGCACGAGTGCCAGCGCCGATACGCCGAGATCGATCGTCTGCAGCGCGCCCGTCACGCGCAACTGCAGCCCGAGCGCGATCGTCGACGCGGTAAACGACAGCCCGAGCGCCTGGATCAGGTCGTCCTTCGACAGGCGCAGCGCCTGCAGGTACGGCACCGCCGGCACGACGAACACGCCGGTCGCGGCCGTCACGACGCCCGTCAGATAGCCGACCGCGGCCGACAGCCACTTCTCGTATCGGCTCGGCGCGGGCAATCGCGCGGCGGCGAGCCCCCAGCAGCCGTATGCGGCCAGCACGACGCCGAGTGCCGCGTGGGTCCACGCGCTGCCGGCGGCAAGCGTGGGCAGCCCGCCCGTCAGCGTGCCGATCGTCAGCCCGGCGAGCAGCGGCCACAGACGCCGCAGCAACGGCCCGAACGAAGGGCCGAGCCACAGCTGCCAAACATTGGTGATGAACGACGGCACGAGCAGCAGGCTCGCGGCGGCCGACGGCGGCATCGCGAGCGTCAAGAGCCCCATCGCGATCGTCGGTAGCCCGAGGCCGATCATGCCCTTGACCGCGCCGGCGAGCAGAAAGACCAGCACGATGATCGTCAGCATCTGGGTTTGCATGGAGGGCGTTCCGTCCGGTTGAAGACGGCGCGATGATGAACCACCGTCACGCCGCCGGCCATCTGGCTTTGCCTGAGGCTGGCTCGGGCCCGCCCGGCCGGCCTCGTTGCCTCGTCATCCCGCCATGCCGGCCGTTCAGGCGCCGTGTGCCGGCCCCCGGCCCTGCTCGCTGTCGAGGTGCGCCATCTGAGGGGCCGGATAACGCTCGCCGGCAGCCGCCCCGGCGGGAACCGCCGTTTCGATACGCGCCAGATCATCGACCGTTAGTTGCAACTTAGACGCCTGCAATGCGTCCTGGAGTTGCGTGCGCTTGCGCGCGCCGATCAGCGGCACGATGTCGTCGCCGCGCGACAGCGCCCATGCGATCGCGATCTGCGCCGGGTTGCTGCCCTTCTCGTCGGCGATCGCGCGCAGCGCGTCGACCAGCGCGAGATTGTGCGCGAGGTTCTCGCCCTGAAAGCGCGGGCTGGCCGCGCGGAAGTCGCGCTCGCCCTGCCGCGCCGCGCTCCAGCCGCCGCCGAGCAACCCGCGCGACAGCACGCCGTAGGCGGTCACGCCGATCCCGAGTTCGCGGCACACGGGCAGGATGTCCGCCTCGATCCCGCGCGACAGCAGCGAGTATTCGATCTGCAGGTCGGCGATCGGCGCGACGGCCGCCGCGCGGCGAATCGTGTCGGCACCCACCTCCGACAGGCCGATATGGCGCACATGACCGGCCTTCACGAGATCGGCGATCGCGCCGACCGTCTCCTCGATCGGCACCGTCGGATCGACGCGCGCCGGCCGGTAGATGTCGATGTGGTCGGTGCCGAGCCGCTTCAGCGAATACGCGACGAAATTGCGGATCGCCTGCGGCCGTGCGTCGTAGCCGACGAACGCGCCGGCCGGGTCGCGCAGCGCGCCGAATTTCACGCTGATCAGCACCTGGTCGCGCGCGCGGCCGCGCAGCGCGTCGCGGATCAGCATCTCGTTGTCGCCCATCCCGTAGAAGTCGCCCGTGTCCAGCAGCGTGATCCCGTTGTCGAGCGCCGCGTGCAGCGTCGCGATGCTTTCGTCGCGATCCGCCGGCCCGTAGAGATCCGACATCCCCATGCAGCCGAGCCCGATCGCCGACACCTGCGGGCCCGTGCGGCCCAGTTGACGCTTGTCCATGTCCGTTTCCTTGCGGTGGTGAGTGAATGAACCGGATTCTGGACGCATCGCGGCGCGCGATAAACGCGAAACGCCCAACCAATTCATTCGACGCTGATTAACAATGGAGCCTGTCCCAATTCGCCCACGCTCCCGCTCCGCATGGACCATCTGCATGCAATGCGCATCTTTGCGCGCGTCGCCCACCTCGGCAGCTTCACGAAAGCGGCCGAGCAGCTGCAATTGCCGCGCCCGACGGTCAGCAATGCCGTCCAGTATCTGGAAAAACACCTGAGGGTGCGCCTGCTGCAGCGAACCACCCGGCGCGTCGCGCTCACCGCCGAGGGCGCCACCTACTACGAGCGCTGCACGCGGCTGCTGGCCGATCTGGACGATGCCGAGACGCTGTTCGACGACGCCGGCGCCGCGCCGCGCGGCGTGATCCGCGTCGACCTGCCCGAACGCTTCGCGTTGAACAAGGTGATTCCGGCGCTGCCGGATTTCCACGCGCGCTATCCCGACCTGCGCGTCGTGCTGAGCACGACCGACCGCTTCGTCGATCTCGTCGCCGACGGCATCGACTGCGCGGTGCGGGTCGGCGTGCTGTCCGACACGTCGCTGGTCGCGCGCCGCGTCGGCGAGATGGCGCAGATCAACTGCGCGTCGCCCGCGTATCTCGCGCGATACGGCACGCCGCGCTCGCCGGACGATCTGCCCGACCACGTCGCGGTCGGCTATTTCTCGAGCCGCACGGGCCGCGAGCTGGACTGGGAATATGCGGACATGGATTCGGGCGCGCTGCAGACGGTGAAGATGCGCAGCGTGGTCGCGGTGAACAGCTCGCAGGCGTATCTCGCGTGCTGCATCGCGGGCCTCGGGCTGATCCAGGCGCCGCGCGACGGGCTCGCGCCGCTGCTCGAGGACGGCTCGCTGGTCGAGGTGCTGCCGGAGTGGCATGCCGCGCCGCTGCCGGTGTCGGTCGTGTTTCCGAACGGCCGGCATCTGGCGCCGCGCGTGCGGATCTTCGTCGACTGGCTCGCGCAAACGCTCGACGACGCGCGGCGGCCCGCGTGACGAAAGCCGGCGCCGGGGCAATTCGCCCCGGGCGCCGGCAGGTCGACATCAGAACTTGTGGCGAATCGCGGCGCGCACCGCGAACTGGTTGGCCGACGACGACGGGCCGTCCGTCCCGACCACGTAGCCGCCGTCGGCCGCGGTGCCGGTCTTGTCGCCGGCGACCTTCTGCCATGCGCCCTGCAGGTAGACGTCGGTGCGCTTGGACAGGCTGTAATCGGCCATCAGCCCGACGGTGTGGTACTTCGGCTTGAACGAACCGGCCGCGGCGTCGAATTTGCCGTCCGTGTACACGTACTGCGCGCCGAGATAGAAATCGGACGTGAGCTGGTACTTGCCGTTGATCTCGAAGTTCTGGAACTTGGTCGCGCTCAGCCCGAGGCCCGAGAACGTCGACGCCGGCAGGTAAACGGTCGACACCGGATTCTTCACGTCGGTCTTCGTATAGACGAAGCCGACCGTCGCCGGGCCGAACGTGTAGTTGACGCCGCCGCCGAAGATGCGCAGGCGGTCGGCGACGAAGTTCGCATCGTCGGCCGCGATCGCGCCCGCGTTGCCGACGCCCGGGCTGTTCGCCTGCAGGTATGCAGCCGCGACCTGCAGGCCGGCCAGCGAATACTGCGCGCCGATGCTGTACTGGCGGTTGGTCGAGAAGCCCGTGCTGTTGCTGAAGCTGTAGGTGCCGCCGAACGACAGCCCGTTCCAGTCGGGGCTCGCGTACTTGACCGTGTTGTTGACGCGGAACGAATTGTCCGTGTTGTCGTTGTCGAACGGATGCGAGAACAGCGTGCCGCCCCAGTTGCCGTTTGCGGTCAGCGGCGCGAGATAGTCGACGACGGAATCGTACTGGCGGCCGAAGGTCAACGTGCCGAAACGCGACGCGCTCAGCCCGACGAACGCCTGACGGCCGAACATCCGGCCGCCCTGGTTGAGCCGGCCGTTGTTCACGTCGAAGCCGTTTTCCAGCGTGAAGATCGCCTTCAGCCCGCCGCCCAGATCCTCGCTGCCCTTCAGGCCCCAGCGGCTGCCCTGCGCGTAGCCGCTCGCGAGCTGGTAATTCGTTTTTCCGACCCCGTTTACGTTCACGTTGTTCGTGTAGTTGAAGCCCTCGTCGATCAGGCCGTACAGCGTCACGCTGTCCTGCGCGAAGGCCGGCGCGGCGAAAGCGGCCAGCGCGGCGGCAAAAATGACGTGCTTCTTCATGACGGATCTCCGGAGCCGGGGCCGGGCAGGCCATGTGCCCGGCGATTTGTTTGATCTGTTTTATCGAGGTGGCCCGCAGGGCGGACGACGCGGTGTGCGGCCGCGCGGACAAAATGGTGTCACGTCGCAAATCGCCCGTCCATCGGGGCGTGGGACCGGCACGCAAAGCGTTGCGCTCGTCCAACTGCCCTGTTCTCATCATGGCCCGATCAGGCTTGCCGGCAACGGCTGGCCGGCCTGCCATCCGCGTAAACCCGGACGGCGCCACATCGGTGGCACAATGCGCATCCGTTCTTCATTTCTTCACGAAGTCATGCTTCACCCCGATTCATGCGCGGCAGGTGCCGGCCGCGCACGCGGCGCGCGCCCGGAGGCGGCCCGATGACCGCCGCCGCCCGGGCCGGCCGCTACGCCGAGCTCGATTTCTTCCGCGGCCTCGTGCTGCTGGTGATCGTCGTCGACCACATCGGCGGCAGCATCCTGTCGCGCGTGACGCTGCATGCGTACGCGCTGTGCGACGCGGCCGAGGTGTTCGTATTCCTCGGCGGTTTCGCGACCGCCATCGCATACAACTCGCTCGCCGAGCGCCACGACGAGGCGGCCGCGCGCCAGCGTTTCATCCGCCGTGCCTTCGAGATCTACCGTGCTTTCCTCGTGACGGCCGGCCTGATGCTGCTCATCACCGCCGTGCTGAACGCATTCTCGATCGACGGCCCGAACATGCCGACCAACGATCTCGACGGCCTGCTCCACAAGCCGCTCGCCGCGCTGCGCGACATCCTGCTGTTCCGCCGCCAGCCGTATCTCGCGTCGGTGCTGCCGATGTATGCGTTCTTCGCGCTGCTGGTGCCGCTCGCGCTGCCGCTCGCGCGCACGCAGCCGTGGTTGATGCTCGCGTTCAGCGGCTCGCTCTGGTACGCGGCGCCGCACATCGCGCGCTTCTTGCCGACGGTCGAAGGCGCGCCGTGGGACTTCAATCCGTTCGCGTGGCAGTTCCTGTTCGTGCTCGGCGTGATCGCGCGCTGCCAGCCCGTCTACCAGACGCTCGCGCCGAAACCGCAGGGCTGGCTGCTGACGGCCGTGTCGCTCGCGATCGTCGCGGCCGGCGCGTATTACCGGCTGCGCATCGAGCCGTTCCCGACCGATCCGTCGATCAAGCAAAATCTCGGCGCGCTGCGGCTCGCGAACTTCCTCGCGATCGCGTGGCTCGCGGCCAAGCTCGTGCACCTCGGATGGATGAAGAAGGTCGCGCACGCGATGCCCTGGATCGGCACGATCGGCCGCCAGGGGCTGCTGTGCTTCGTCGCCGGCACCGGCATCTCGCTCGCGGTCGACTCGCTGCTTTACCAGGCGACCGAAGGCTATCTGAACGTGCCGCTCGGCCTGACCGCCGACGCCGTCGCGATGGGCTTGCTGTACCTCGTCGCGAAACTCTATGCGCCGCTCGTGTCGCGGCTGCCGTTCCCGTTCCGTTCGCGGTGATGATGCGCCGCGCCGTCATGCGTCGCTGCTACGATAGCGGGCGCCTCTCCTGAAACGATTCACCATGCGCCGACTCGCCCTTCCGTTCGCCGCCGCCCTGATCGCCGGCGCCATCGCCACCGCCCACGCCACGACGGGCGGGCCCGCGGTTTCAACGGCGTCGTCCGCGGCCGCGACCGTCCCGCCCGCAACGATCGCGCCGGCCGCCCAGGAACCGCCGGTCAATCCGGGCAGCAGCGTCGTGCTGCGCGCGTTCCGGTCGGCGTCGCTGAAGCGCGACTGGTCTTACACGGTCTACCTGCCGCCCGGCTACAACCCGGAAGGCGCGCGCTATCCGGTGCTGTACCTGCTGCACGGCAACGCCGGCAACGCAAACGACTGGATCACGCAGGGCCGGCTGCAAGCCACCGCCGACACGCTGATCGAGCGCCGCGAGATCCCGCCGGTCGTGATCGTGATGCCGCAAGGCGGCACCGACTGGTACGTCGACCGCAAGGAGAAGATGCAGAGCGCGTTCCTCAACGACCTGCTGCCCGAAGTCGAGGCGCACTTCGCGGTGTCGAACCAGCGCGCGGGCCGCGCGATCGGGGGCGTGTCGATGGGCGGCTTCGGCGCACTGCGTTTCTCGCTGCTCGAGCCGGGCCTGTTCTGCGGCGCGATGCTGCTGAGCCCCGCGATCTACGCGAACGAGCCGCCGCTCAATTCCGCCGCGCGTTATGTCGGCGTGTTCGGCGACCGGCAGTTCGACCCGCGCGTGTGGCACGAGCTGAACTACCCGGCGCTGCTGCGCGGCTATTTCGCGCGCAACTGGCGCGTGCCGATGTTCATCGCGGTGGGCGACGACGACCTGACGATCCAGGCCGAATCGAGCGTGCTGTACACGCAACTGCGCCGCGCGCAGAACCCGGCGGAACTGCGCGTCGTCGACGGCGGGCACACGTGGGACGTGTGGCGCGGGCTGCTCGGACAGGGGTTGAAGTACGCACTGGAATGCGTGAAATGATGCGGGCCTGAGCGCGGCCCCACCATGGCGGGCGGTATGCGCGCGCCGCCGGCCGCCTTGCTCGCGTCAGACTTCCGCGGCGATCGTCCTTGCCATCCGCAGCGCCAGCGCATATCCGGTCAGCGTCGGATTGACCACCGACGAACTCGGATGCACGGCCGTGCTCGCGATGAACAGGTTCGGGTGATCGTACGTACGGCAATCGCGGTCGACGACGGAATCGGCCGGATCGCTGCCCATGATCGTCGTGCCCATGATGTGCGAACTCGGCACCCACGCATGGATGTCGTTGACGACCTCGGTCGCACCGAACACCCGCTGGAAATCGCGATAGTCGTCGAGCACTTGCGATGCCGCGCGCAACGCGTAGTCGTACACGTCGTAATCGGTGCGCGGCGTCGGCAGCCCGAGCGCATCCTTGCGATCGCTGAGCGTCACGCGGTTGCGCGGGTCGGGCAGGATCTCGACGTAGCTGGCGATCTTCAGATAGCGCGCCGCGTCGTGGCGGATCCGCGCATCGAGCGCGTCGCCGACGACACCTTGCGCGATCAGCCGCCGCGTGACGACCTCGTTGGGCACCGTGTTGTCGAGGAAATGCCGGATCGCGCCGTGTTCGCGACGAAACGCGCCGTCGCGCCGCGTGTTGATGCTGCCCTGCTGCGTCGGGCCGCGTCCCGCCCACACCGGCTCGCGCGCGAGCATCGCGATCGCGCGGCCGGTGTGTCCCATCATGTTGCGGCCGACCTGATCCGACGAATTCGCGACACCCGACATCAGCAGCAGCTTCGGAATCTCCACGCCATGCGCCGCGAGCACGAAGGTCCGCGCGGTCAGGCGCGTGCTTTTGCCGTCCGGCGTCATGTAATGGATCGCGGCGATCTTGCGATTCTCGCCGCGCTCGATCTTGTAGACGACCGCGTTCGTCAGCAGCCGCGCGCCTTGCGCGACGGCGCGCAGCACCGGGCGGTCGCCTGAAAATTGCGCACCGATCGGGCAGATCGGCGCGCAGTTGTTGTTGCCGGCGCAGGTCGGTCGGCCCTCGTAGGGCCGCGTCGCGCGCGCGTTGGGCTCGTCGACGAAACGATGACCGATCGTCGCGACCTTGTCCGCGACCTGCTGCGTCAGGTACGACCACGGCTGCTGCCGCATCGGATACGGCTTCGAGCGCGGCGGGAACGGCGCGCCACCCTGGCCGCTCTGATCGTCGGTATCCGAGCCCGATACGCCGATCTGCTCTTCGGCGAGCTGATACCACGGTTCGAGTTCGTCGTAACCGATCGGCCAGTCGCGCCCCTGGCCGTACAGGCTGCGCAGCCGGAAATCGTTCGGCAGCATGCGCCACGTCGCCCCTCCCCAGTGCCACGTCGTGCCGCCGACGAGCCGCAGGAACGACGGCTTCTGCAGCACCGGGCCGACGCTGTCGATGTAGCGGTCGGAATAGCGTCCGGTGGACGATTTCGGCGCCCACGGCAGATCCGGATACGGGCCGTTGTAGTCCGACTTGTTGCCGTAGTCGCGGAACGCGCGCACCAGCGCTGCCCGCTTCACCTCCGGCCCCGCCTCGAGCACGATGACGGACTTGCGTTGTTGCGTCAGCGACTGCGCGATGGCGCCGCCCAGGATGCCGGCGCCGATGACGATGACGTCCGCGTCATAGGTACTGCTCATGATTTCGATCCTCGTTCGAAAGGCCGGTCAGCCGGCGTCGGCGGTCGGGCGCGCGGTCCAGTATTCGGGGCGCGCGCGGATGTAGGTCGGAATGACCGTGACGTCGGCGGTCGGCTCGAACATCAGCGCGGTTTCGTAGCCGACCATGCGCGCCTGCCCGCCATGGCCGATGCTGCCCGTGTAGAAGGCCTCGATGATGGCCAGCGCGGCGATGCGCAGTTCGGGGGCCGCGACGCCGAGCGTGCGTATGAAAGCGTCGAGCGGCTGCGTGCCCATGTCGATCGCGACGGCGAGCGCGCGCAGTCGCGCCGGAAATTCGCTGTCCTGAGCGACGAGACCGTCGTAGACGGATTGCACATAGCGTGACGGAAGCGTCGAGCGGCACGTCAAATAGGCCGCCACACCGGCAAAATCCCTCAGCGGCACGGCCTCCGGCGCAGCCGCCGCACGTGCGATCAGCACGCCGGCAGGCAGTGCGGCGGCGAGCGCCGCGCCGGCCGACAGCTTCACGAAGCGGCGACGCTGCGCGTCCGGGTCGTCGGTCACGTCGAATTCGTTCATCGCATGCATCTCCTGTCAGTGAGCGGGGGCGGTGCGGATCTTCGCGACATCCGCCGCGCTCACGCGAGTCCGGCCATTGCCGAACCGGTCGCTCAGGTAGTTCACCAGGGTCACCACTTCGTCATCCTTGAGTTCGGTCTGGAACGCCGGCATGAAATAGTGCGTGGCGCCGTTGTTCACGCTCGCGCCGTGCATGACCACCTGCAGCAGGTTCGACGCGGTGGCGGTGCCGACCGCGCTGTTGGCGAACAGCGACGGGAAGAATCCGTCCGCGGTGCCGGCGCCCGTCATCCCGTGACAGCTCGCGCAATGATCGAGGTAGAGCGACGCGCCGGCCGGCGCCGAGCCTCCCGTCGCGGTTGCGGCCGCGGCGCGTACCGCGACGTAGTCGTCGGTCTTGCGCCCCTGCGCGGAACGCGGTGCGGTGTCGGCGCCCTTCGCCGCCGGCACGGTCGCTAGATATGCGGCGATTGCGTTCAGATCGCGGTCGCTCATGCGGCTGAAGCTGTGTTCGACCGCTTCCGCCATCGGGCCGGCCGCCTGCGCCCTGCCCGGCACGTTGCCGGTGCGCAGGTACTGGACGATCTGCGCGGTCGTCCACGTGCCGATGCCCGCGTCGCGGTCGCGCGTGATGTTGAACGCCTGCCAGCCCGCGAGCGGCGCGCCGGCGAGATAGCCGACGCCGGTTTCGTCGTAGGCCAGCTCCTGCATCCCGATGCCGCGCGGCGTATGACAGGTGCCGCAGTGCGCGGCGCCCTGCACCAGGTAGGCGCCGCGATTCCACTCGGCATCCCGCCTGGGCTTCGGCACATACGCGCCTTCGCGCAGATACAACGCGTTCCAGATCTTCAGCGGCCAGCGCAGGGTCAGCGGCCACGGGAAATCCGGCCGGCGGTTCGGCTGGTGCACCGGTGCGACGCCGTGCATGAAATACGCGTACAGGTTCGCGATGTCGTCGTCGCTGAACTTCGTGTACGACGGATACGGCATCGCCGGATACAGGTTGCCGCCGTCGCGCCGAATCCCCTTGCGCAGCACGTTCGCGAAATCCTGCGCCGAGTAGTTGCCGATCCCGGTTTGCTTGTCCGGCGTGATGTTGGTCGAGTAGATGTCGCCCATCGGCAACGGCATCGCGAGGCCACCCGCGAACGGCTGCCCGCCCGGCGCCGTATGGCACGCGACGCAGTCCGCCGCGACGGCCAGCGCCTTGCCCGCGGCGACACGATCCGCCGCCTGCACGGCCGCCGATGCGGGGTCCGTCGCGATGAGGAAGAGCGCGACAAGCGCGGAAAGGCCGGGTATGCGCATGGAAATCGTCCGTGAGGAATCCGGTGAACAAGGCGGTTTCGGAGAGCCTCGCGATGCGGCCCTCTATCTTCCGGAGGAATCGCTCGCATGGCGTGGCCGCACTATATCATCTTCTGTATCGATACACTAAATCGATACAGAATCACCATTCGGGTAATAATCGGCGGATGCCGGATCAGCGTCGCGGGATTCCGGAAAACGGTCGAACGCCGTGCGGGCGCGGCGGCAACTTGCGCGTCATGTCACCAACGTGCGCGCGCAAGCCGTGGCCGCGGGAACAGGTGGCCGACCACGCGTGACGGCAACGCGGCCGAGCCGCATTCCCGCCGGACGACCGCGTCACCGCCGCACCGGTCGCCCGGCGCGCTGCCGCCGCTTGCGCCGCGCCTGTCAGGTCAAAGCCACGTCCCGCCCTGCCGCTCGTTCGGCTCGTCGGCGAGGGCGTCGAAATCGTGAATCCAGTCCAGGTGATGCAGCACGCTGTCGCGCTCGCCGAGCCGCGCATTGCGTGCCTGCGCGGCCGGCCCGTCGGGCAGATGCAACACGTCGGCCGCGGAAATCGATGCGTACTGCACCTTGCGCGTGCGGCCGCGCCGCAGCCGCTCGTAAGCCGCCTGCGCCTCGCGCCAGTTGCCGGGCCCCGCCTTCGCCAATTGCGCGGCCAGCACCATCGCGTCCTCGATCGACTGATTCGCGCCCTGCCCGTGATGCGGCACCAGCGCATGCGCGGCGTCGCCGATCAGCGTCACGCGCCCGCGGCTCCAGCAGCCGAGCGGCGGCCGGTGGAACAGCCCCCAGCGCTGGCTGATCGGCACCGCGGTGATCATCTGCACCACCGCCGGATGCCAGTCCCCGAACAGTCGCAGTTGCTCGCCCTCCTGCGCCGGCATGACCCAGTCGCGCGACGGCCACGGCGACGGATGACGCTCGACCAGCAGGAAGTTCTGGTCGCCGTTGTCACCGATCGGGTAGTGCAGTAGATGACCGTGCGGCCCGACCCAGAACTGAATGGTTTCGGGATCGGGCAGCAGGTCCATCCGCTCGGCCGGCACCACGCCGCGAAAGCCCGAGCAACCCGAATACAGCACGTCGTCGTAGCCGAGCATCCAGCGCCGCGTGATCGAACGCGCGCCGTCCGCGCCGATGGCGAGATCGGCGTCGACACGTTCGCCGTTGGCGAAGGTCAGCGTGACGTGGTCCGGATGCTGCGCGAGATCGACGAGCCGATGGCCGAGGTGAATCTGCTCGATCCCGACCGCCTTCGACAGGATCGCCTGCAGGTCCGCGCGGTGCACGCCCCAGTACGAGCCGCCGAATTGCCGGCGATAGTCGGGCTCGCCGCGATGATGGCCGATCACTGCGCCGCTGCGTCCGTCGCGATAGACGAGGCCCGGGATCTCCGCGCACACCGCGTCGAAAGCCGGGCGCAATCCCATCCGTTCGTAGAAACGCGTCGCGTTGGCTGACAGCGCGACAGCCGCTCCCACCTCGCGCAACACATCGGTCTGCTCGTATAGCTGCGCGTCGATGCCCTGTTCGCGCAATGCAAGCGCCAGCGTCAGGCCACCGATTCCGGCGCCGACGATCGCGATCCTCAGTTTCGTCTGCATGATGAACGTGTCTCCGATATTCAAGTCATGAGGGGGCGAAGCCCCGGCATGCGTGACCTGCCCGGCGCGCCTGTCGAATGCCGGCGCCGTATCGGTATTTTCAGCAGCGCCTCGTCATCCCACAATAAAATGCAGGGAATCTGCTTCATCACTGAACGGAATGACCGGAGGCCACGCCGAACCATGGAACTGAGCGAGATCGACCTCAATCTGTTACTGCTGTTTCAGCGGCTGATGCAGGAGCGGCGCGTGTCGAGCGTCGCCGAGCAGATGAACATGAGCCAGCCGGGCGTCAGCAACGCGCTCGCGAAGCTGCGCCGCCGGCTCGGCGATCCGCTGTTCGTGCGCGGCCCGGGCGGCGTGGTCCCGACACCGTTCGCGCTGCGCCTGGCCGAACCGGTCGCGCACGCGCTGTCGACGCTGCATGCCGCGCTCAACCCCGAGACCGGCTTCGATCCGCTCCGCGCGTCGCGCACGATGACGATCGGGATGACCGATATCGGCGAGGTCGTGTTCCTGCCCGCGCTGCTCGAACACCTGTCGCGCGCGGCGCCGGGCATCGCGCTCAATACGGTGCGCAACACGAGCGTCAACCTCAGCGACGAGATGGCCGACGGCCGCGTCGATCTCGCGATCGGGCTGTTGCCGCAACTTCAGGGCGGGTTCTATCAGCGCCGGCTGTTCGATCAGCGCTACGTGTGCCTGTTCCGGCGCGGACATCCGCTCGAAGACGCGCCGCTGACGGTCGACGCGTGGCGCGACGCCGAGCATCTGGTCGTGGTGTCGGCCGGCACCGGTCACGGGCAGGTGGACGAATGGCTGAAGCGGCGCCGCGTGAAACGCCGTGTGCGGCTGACGGTGCCGCATTTCATGAGCGTCGGCTACATCCTGCAGCGCACCGACCTGATCGCGACCGTGCCGGAACATCTTGCGCTGCAGCTCGCGGCGCCGTTTTCGCTGGGCTGGCGCGCGTTGCCGGTCACGCTGCCGGGCGCGCCGATTCATATGCTGTGGCATGCGCGCGTGAATCAGGACGAAGGCAACCGCTGGCTGCGGGAAGTCGTGGTCAGCCTGTTCGCGGAAGCCGGAACGCGCGGACGGAAGGCCGCGCCTGCGCGCAGGAAATAGGCGCGCGCGTCGCGAAATCCGGCGTGCGCGGTAGCATGTCGCTTCGAGCGGCGCACCGCGAGCGCATCGCGCGCCCGCCGCCGCTTTCCTCACCCAATCCGCAGGGAATCAAGCCATGTCTGTCTCGAAGAAGATCGCCGCCGTCACGGGCGCCGGATCCGGCATCGGTCGCGCCGCGGCAATCGCACTCGCGAACGCCGGATATACCGTCGCTCTGATCGGACGCAAGGAAGCCCCGCTGCGTGAGACGAAAGAAGCGATTGTCGCCGCCCACGCCGACGCGCATGTTTTTCCGGCCGACGTCACCGACGAAGCATCGGTCGAACACGCGTTCGCGCAAATCGCGCAGCAATTCGGGCGGCTGGACGTCCTCTTCAACAATGCCGGCCGCAATGCACCGGCCGTCCCGCTCGACGAATACGATTTCGGCGTATGGAACGACGTCGTCGCGACGAACCTGACGGGCGTCTTTCTGTGCGCGCGCGCCGCGTGGCGCGTGATGAAGGCGCAAACGCCGCAGGGCGGCCGGATCATCAACAACGGCTCGATCTCCGCCTATACGCCGCGCCCGAACACGATCGCGTACACGGCCACCAAGCATGCGGTGACCGGCATCACCAAGTCGCTCGCGCTCGACGGCCGTGCATACAACATCGCGTGCGGTCAGATCGACATCGGCAACGCGGCGACGTCGCTGACGGATCGCATGACGGAAGGCGTGCCGCAGGCCGATGGACGCATGGCGCCCGAGGCGCGGATGGACGTCGCGCATGTCGCGAATGCGGTCGTTCAGATGGCGAACCTGCCGCTGGACACGAACATCCTGAACATGACGATCATGGCGACCACGATGCCGTTCGTGGGGCGCGGGTAACACGCGCCCCGCGCGTTTCAACGGTCGTGATAAATCGCGAGCCAGACGCTCGGCTCGTCGGGATGCGTCCACGCGATGCGATGCCGGCAATGCGGTTCGATCAGCACGTAGTCGCCGGGGCGCATGTCGTGCAGCGTCGCGTCCGCTTCGAACTCGAGCACCGCGGCGCCCGACAGCAGCACCACCCATTCGGCGCGCGAATCGTCATACCAGAACCCGTCGGGGCTCGTATGCCCCATCGACACGATCCGTTCGACGTTCAGGCGCGCGCCGGCGACGAGCACATCGACCCGCTCGTCGTCGCCGCGCGTTCCTTCGACACTGAACAGATTGCCGGTTTGAAGTTGCATGATTCGACCTCGGGTCGGCCTTCGGCGGAAGGCGAATGACGCCCACTGTAGCGCGAAGGCCGGCATCGCGGCGAACTTGTTTGACGGGCGCCGGCAACGCCTGGTGTACGTCACGAAGTCTTGCGGCCGCATGTCGTGACGCGTGTCATGCCGGCGGATGAAAGGCGACGACCTTGTTCCGGCCGGTCGCTTTCGCGTAATACAACGCCTCGTCGGCGGCCTTGATCACGGCGTCGGCCTCGGCATCGTGCTCGGGCGTCCAGCTCGCCAGGCCGATACTGGCCGTGACGTGCCCGTGTTCGCTGCCGGCGTGTTCGAGCGGCAGCCCGTCGATCGCCGCGCGAATCCGCTCGGCAATCTGGGCAGCGCCCGGCTCGGACGTATCGGGGAGCAGCACGACGAATTCCTCTCCGCCGTAGCGGGCCGCGGTATCGGCCGGCCGTCGGATGTTGTCGCCGATGCAGCGTGCGACCGCGGCCAGCGCGTCGTCGCCCGCCTGATGGCCGTAGGTATCGTTATAGGCCTTGAAGCGATCGACATCGACGAACAGCAACGAGAAAACCGATCGTGCCCGCCGCGCGCGACGCCATTCGCGATCCAGCACTTCCGCGAAGCTGCGGCGATTGTTCAGGCCGGTGAGACCGTCGGTGCGGGCCAGCAGCACGAGTTCCGACTCGGCGCGCATCCGGTGCCGCAGTTGCGTGCCGAGCATGAAGGACACCGCGATGAACGCGGCGCCGAAGGTCGCCACCAGCGCGCCGATCGTCACGGCCCGGTGCCGCCATGCCGCATAGATATCCTGCTCCGCTTCCGCGACCATGATGATCAGCGGCAGCTTCGGCAAGTGCCTGAAGTAGTAGAGACGACGCACGCCGTCGAGCACCGAGGTTTCGGAGAACACGCCCTCACGCGCGGCCTGGAACCGCTTGAACGTCGCGGCCTGGCTGATGTTGCGACCGATGGTGCGGACGTCGTACGGCTGACGCATCACCATCACGCCGTCGTTGCCGATCAACGAGATCGATCCATGTTGTCCGAGCGACAGGCCGGCAAACAGGTGATGGAAATACTCGAGGTTGACCGCGATGAGCACGATGCCGGCAAACGAGCCGTCGGGGTTCGAGATCCGCCGCGTGAGCCCGATGCTGGGCGAACCACCCCGCAGGCGGGAGATGAACGGGTCGCTGACATAGAGCCCGACATCCGGATTGTCGCGGTGGACGGTGAAGTACTTGCGATCGGCGAAATTGCCGTGGCGCGGAACGTCGTTGGCCGAATCGAGGACGATGTTGCCGCCGGCGTCGAGCACCAGCATCGAGCCGAGAAACTGTGCCGTCATCGCGTTATCGAACAGCACCGCGCGCCGCAGGCTCGCAGGCGCCGTCATCACGTCGTGACGTTGAAGCCGGGCGATGACCGCCTGCAGCGACAGGTCGTAGAGTTCGAAATTGCGTTCGATGTCGCGCTCGGCGATCAGTCCCAGATTGCGGGAAGTTTCGCTCGCCCGCTCGAGCGCGTCGTTGCGGCTCTGGAACAATTGCAGCACGCACAGACCCATGAGCGCACAGGCGATCACGATACCGATCACGACGATCGTCTGGGGAGCCGCCGACCTGAAATGCATGTGTCTCCTCGATGATCACGCTCGTGCGCGGCGCACGACGCGATTACTTCATACTAAATAACGCGCGGTGGCATATCAAGCGGGGGATCCACCGGTCACGGCGCGCCAAAGGCATGCGATGGCGGGCGTTGCCCAACCGGCTCTCACACGTCCGGGTCCGGAATCCTCGCCGACTGGATCACGACCAGCGTATCGCCCGCCTCGATCCGGCACGGCGGATCCTCGTAGAACGAATGGATCGTCCCGCAGCGATCGAGCCCGACGACGATCGCGCCCGGCACGACGTTCGTCATGCAGCCGATCTCGTGCGGCAATGCCTCGCGCTCCAGCAGCGTCGCCCGCCCGCGCGTCGACAGCATGTCGTTCACGAACGGCACGATGTAGCGGCTATGCACCGCGTCCGCGAGCAGCAGCGCACCGATCTTCGTCGACGACACGATGACGTCCGCGCCCGCCTGGCGCAGTTGCCGCTGATACAGGTTCTCCTGGATCCGCACGACGATCTTCGTCTCCGGCGCGATGCTGCGCACCGACAGCGTCAGCAGGATCGCGGTCGGGTCGTCGGTCACCGAGATGATCACGGCCTTCGCCGCGCGCACCTGCGCCTGCTGCAGCAGATCCTCGTGCGCGGGATCGCCGAGCAGCCCGGTCACGCCGAGCGACGTCGCGGCCTCGAGCGCCTGTTGCTGCGCATCGATCACGATGATCGTCGACGGATCGACGCCGCTTTCGAGCAGCTCGCGCACGGCGATCGACCCTGACAGGCCGTAGCCACATACGACGATGTGATCGGACAGTTGCTTCTGCAGGCGTTTCATGCGGAATTCCTCGATGACGCGCTGGATCACGAACTGATAGGCCGTGCCCAGAAAGATGAACCAGATGCCGATGCGGATCGGCACGATGAAGAACGCGTCGATCAGACGCGCGCGCGCGGTGACCGGCACGATGTCGCCGTAGCCGACCGTCGCGACCGTGACCATCGTGAAGTAGACGAGGTCCGCGACGCTCATCGGCGTGCTCTTGGTCGAATCGCGCAGGCCGTCGCGATCGAGATACAGCACGAGAAACGCGAGCATGCACAGCACCACGACCGCGCCGAGACGGAACAGCAGCGTACGCCGCGGCGACGTCGCCGGACGCGTGAACAGCGTGCGCGCACGCGGCGCCCGCCATGGGTCGCGCGCGCGACGCAGGCGTGAGCGCAGCGAGCGGCGCTTGTCGGTGGGCGTTGCCAACGGGAAATCTCCTGAAGATTGCGGGCTCGATTCTACGACGGGAACACGCGGGCGCGTCCGCTACAGCATGCTGCGCGGCCGGACCATCGTCCCGTCGGCAAAACGCCGTGCACGGAACGCCGACAGGTCGAGCGACGGCTCGCCCACATCGACCCATTCGGCCAGCAGCCGCCCGACGATCGGCCCCATCGCGAAGCCGTGCCCGCAGAAGCCGGTCGCGATCGCGAGCCCGGACGGCGTGCCGGGCGCGTCGATCACCGGAATCCCGTCGGGCAGCACGTCGATCAGGCCGGCCCAGGCCTCGACGATCTGCGCGTCCTTCAGCGCGGGAAATATCGTCTTCAACTTCGCGAGCGCGCGCGGCGCATGCGCGCGATTCGGCTGCGGCTGCGGATCGCGCGGCTCGATCGGGCCGCCGCCGCCGCCGATGCGCGCGCAGGCATCGCGCCACGCCGCCGCATTCAGATGCAGCCGGAACTTCTCGCGCTGCGACCAGAACTCCGGCCAGAACAGGCTCAAGCCGCGCAGATGGCCGAGCGTCAGGTCGACGTCGACCTGCATGTCGTCGGCAAGGTTGATCGTGCCGTTCCTGCGTTGCCGAATGCCGAGGCCGTGGCCCCAGATCGTCGATGCGGACACGTCGGGCAGCACGTTGGTGCGCATGCAGGTGCCGCGCACGGCCTGTTGCGGCAGCCGGATGCCGACGCCGTCGAGCAGCCGGAAGCTGGTCGCGCCGGCCGCGCAGATCACGCGCCGGGTGCGAATCGTGCCGCGCTCTGTCACGACGCCGACGACCGCACCGCCGGCCGTCTCGATCGCCGTCACGCCGCAGCCTTCGAAGAAACGCGCGCCGGCTTCGGTCGCGCGCGCCGCGAATGCGGCGGCCACGCGGCGCGGCTCGGCCTGCCCGTCGGTCGCCGTATACAGCCCGCCGAGCGTGCGCGCTTGCGTCGCCAGGCCGGTCACGCGCGCGTCGATTTCCGCGCGTGTCAGCGTGCGCGTGTCGAGCCCGTGTTCGCGTGCGACGGCGAGCCATGCCTGGAACGATGTCCAGTCGTCTTCGTTGTCCGCCATATAGAGGCAACCGCCCTGGCGCCATTCGAGATCGAAGCCGAGCGCCTGCTCGAGCCCTTCCCAGATCCGCATGCCGGCCATCATCAGCGGCACTTCGGCGGACTCGCGGCCTTGCTGCCGCACGAAGCCCCAGGCACGCGTCGATTGCTGGCCGGCGATGCGCGACTTGTCGAGCACGACGGCCTTCAGGCCGCGCAGGCCGAGGTAATAGGCGGCCGCGCAGCCCATGATGCCGGCGCCGGCGATCACGATGTCGGCTTCGGCCGGAAACGCCGTGTCGGCGTGCGTCAATGCGTCATGCAGCGGATAGGTTGTCGTCATTGTTCTCTGTTGGCGTCGATACGTCGGGCGCAGCCATCCACGTTCGCGATGGCGTGCACCGGATCAGGCGGTCGGGTTCCGGACAAGGCTGGCGAATGTGCGGGATGCTCGATGAACGGTCCGGCATCGGCCCTGCCGCCGGTCGGTTTTGCTCATCGGCCGTCCCCATTTTTTCGCCTTGACGGCGCTATGTTACCGCGCGATAAACTGTACATCCATACAGTATCGCTGCAGTAAAAATGATCCTCCCCCCATTCGATCCCCCGAAGCTGAACGACCTCACCGAATGGTGGACGAAGTGCACCTACGCCGACGTACAGCGCCTGATACTCGAAGTGCAGCACCTTCGCCTGACGCTGTGGGAACTGAAAGCGCACGTCGCGGATGCGTCGCGCCGGATCCGCGTGCTCGATCCGGCCATGCTCGCGCATGGCTCCGCGCTGCGGCGGCTCGGCTATCTGCTCGACAAGGAGATCGAACGCGCGAATCCGATCGGCCGCACGCGCGACGTGTATGCGCCGTTTTCGGATGAGTGGCGCGCCCGCGAAGCGCTGCGCTGTGCATTGCGTGCACGGCCCGAGCCCGCGGAAGCCGGCACGCTCCCGCGCGCGATTCCGGAATTTCAGCGCGTCACCTGGGCGGAGCTTCGCGATCGCTGGCGTCACCTGAGCGACAAGCAATCGACCCGCCGGAACATCGAGCAGCGCATGGTGCTCGAGATCGCGCGCCAGCGATCCGTGGTCCTCGCGCGCGCGAGGAAACTCGTCGATGCCGCGATAGCCGAAGCGGCGGCGGAAGGCAAATCTATGGTCACCCCCGTTTTTGCAACGCTGACGTTGATGTGTGGTGGCTTTGCACCAATCTATCCGGCGTCGTTG
>NZ_LOSX01000033.1:0-79921 GCF_001521985.1 Burkholderia sp. RF4-BP95
GGCTGCGCGAATGCGTGCAACGTGCACCAGCATGCGCATGCGAGCGCGTGGGGCAGCGCATTGCCGACGTCGGACGCCAAGGGCTTCTGGGGCGCGTTCGGCTGTTCGTGCTGGGCGGTCTGACATGTCGACGACAACCGGCCGGCGACGGGTCGAGAGTGACCGGGATCGCCCGAGCCGCTGCACCATTTGATGAAACAACAAGGACCTCCGTTATGAACTTTCTTCGTTCCGCGTTGCTGGCGCTTGCGATTGCCAGCGGCCTCGTCGCCGCGCCTGCCGCGTTCGCGAAACCGCCCGTGCCGCCCGCCGTCGCGCCCACGGTGGCCGTCGGTTCGCAGTACGATACGACGCACGTGTGCGTGGCACCGGAAGACTTCGACCGCTTCACCGACAGCTTCGTCGCGACATTCGGCGGCAGCAAGTCGAAGCAGGGCGTGTTCCAGGTCACGCCGACACCGAGCCAGACGATGTCGCAGCTCGTGTTGACGCCCGTCGGCACGATCTCGGTGTTCGGCTTCAAGACACCGATCCCGTATCCGTTCTGCGCGGAGCGCACCGGCTATCTCGTCACGGACATGGACGTCGCCGTGAAGTCGGCGCGCGAGCACGGCGCCGACGTGATCGTCGACACGTTCCCGGATCCCATCGGCCGCGATGCGGTCATTGCATGGGCAGGCGGTGTGAAGATGCAGCTCTACTGGCACACGCAGACGCCGAACTACGACGCGCTGCAGACGATCCCCGAAAACCGCGTCTACGTGTCGTCGCAAAGCGTACGCAAGTTCGTGCACGACTTCGTCAAGTTCTCGAAGGGCAAGGTGGTGTCGGACAACCTGAACGCGCCGGGCATCGAGATCGGCCGGCCGAACGACACGTATCGCCGCATCCGCATCGAGTCGGGCTTCGGCAAGATGACCGTGCTCGTGACCGACGGCCATCTGCCTTACCCGTTCGGGCGCGAGATGACCGGCTACGAAGTGCCCGATCTCGCCGCGACGCTGAAGAAGGCCGAAGCCGCGGGCGCGACCGTGCTCGTGCCGCCGTTCGCGGCGGATGGGCGCGACGCTGCACTCGTGCAGTTCCCGGGCGGCTATGTCGCCGAGATTCATGCGAGCGTGGCGCGATGAAGCACGAAGACACGATTCTTGCCGCGGTGGCCGGCTTCGTCGACACGCTGAGCTTCGTCGCGCTGTTCGGGCTGTTCACCGCACACGTGACCGGCAACTTCGTGCTGATCGGCGCGGGCATCGCGGGCTTCGGCCAGGGTGTCGTGCTGAAGCTCAGCGTGTTTCCCGCGTTCGTGTGCGGCGTGATCGCGGCGAGCCTGATCGCGCGGTCGATGTCCGGGCGGCCCGCCTGGCAAGGTGCGCGCGCGCTGCACGCGGTGCAGGCCGTGCTGCTGCTCGGCTTCTGCGCGGCCGGCGTGTGGGCGACGCCCGTCACGCAGCCGGACGCCTTGCCGGCACTCGTGGCCGGCATCGTCGGCACGTTCGCGATGGGCGTCCAGAACGCGCATCCGCGCGTGATTTCGCGCGCGGGCGGCGTGCCGAATACGGTGATGACGGGCAACGTGACGCAAGCGATCCTCGACGTCGTCGACCTGCTGTCGGCGGGCACGTCCGACGCCGCGCGCGCGGCGGCACGGGCGCGCTTCGGCAAGATGCTGCCGGCGATCGTCGCGTTCGCGCTCGGCGCGGCGGGCGGTGCGCTCGGGTTCCGCCATGTCGGATTCCTGGCGCTGCTCGTGCCCGTCGGCGCGCTTGCGATGCTTGCACTGCGTGCGGCGCAAGCGGCCGGACCCGCCACGCAGGAGCGCGCATGATCGCGCGGGCGCGGGGGAGACAAGGGAGGCGCCACGGCCGCCGCTTCGAGCGGGCCGCGCGCGTGTCGATCGTCGCGGGCATGCTGCTCGCGGGCGCCGACGCGGCGTTCGCGGAAACGGCGGCGACATCCGCGTCGACATCGACATCCGGTGATGCAACCGCCCCGACCTGCACGGCGAAGCGGCCGACGGTGCTGTTCAACCGCTGGCAGGAAGACTGGTCGGTGCTGGCGAATCCGTGCGTGCCGCGCGCGCCGCTCGACGGGCTCAAATACATTCCGCTCGGTAATGATCCGGCATCCTATCTATCGCTCGGCGTGAACCTGCGCGAGCGGCTGGAGACCAACGACGCGCCGCTGTTCGGCATCAGCTCCGCGCAATCGGACACCTACCTGATCCAGCGCGTCGAAGTGCATGCCGATGCGCATCTGGGCCAGCACTGGCAGTTCTTCGTGCAGTTGCAGGACGACCGCGCATTCGGCAAGAACACGATCTCGCCGGTCGACAGGAATCCGCTCGATCTCGAACAGGCATTCGCGACCTACACGGGCGCGCTCGGCGGCGGCACGTTCAAGTTCCGCGTCGGCCGGCAGGAAATGGCGTTCGACTTGCAGCGCTTCATCGCCACGCGCGACGGTCCGAACGTGCGGCAGGCGTTCGATGCCGTATGGGCCGACTACGAATACCAAAAGTGGCGCTTCATCGCGTATGCGACGCAGCCCGTGCAGAACCGCACGGTGTCCGCGTTCGACGACGTGTCGAACCGCGACCTCACGTTCAGCGGCGTGCGCTTCGAGCGGCAGTCGGTCGGGCCGGGCGACCTGTCGGGCTACTGGTCGCGCTACAACCGCAGCAACGCGCGTTTCCTCGATGCGAGCGGCCCCGAGCATCGCGACGTGTGGGACCTGCGCTACACGGGCACGCAGGGCCGCTTCGACTGGGATTTCGAGACGATGCTGCAGACGGGGACGGTCGGTAACGACACGATCGGTGCGTGGGCCGTCGGCTCGATCGCCGGCTACAAGCTCGATGCGCCGTGGTCGCCGCGCATCGCGCTGCAGTTCGATGCGGCATCGGGCGACCGGCATCCGCACGACGGCCGCGTCGGCACCTTCAATCCGCTGTTTCCGAATGGCTATTACTTTACGCTGGCCGGCTATACGGGCTATTCGAACCTGATCCACGTGAAGCCGTCGGTGACGCTGAAGCCGTCGCCGAACCTGTCGCTGCTCGGTGCGCTCGGCTTCCAGTGGCGCGAGACGACCGGCGACGCCGTCTATCAGCAGCCGAACGTCGCGGTGCCCGGCACGGCAGGCAAGGGCGGCCTGTGGACGGGGATGTACGTGCAGTTGCGCGCGGACTGGACGATCGCCGCGAACCTGATCGGTTCGGTCGAGGCCGTGCACTTCCAGGTCGGCGACGCGATCCGGCAGGCGGGCGGCCACAACGCGGACTACGCCGGCGTCGAGCTGAAGTACGGTTGGTGACGCGGCCGCGTGGCAACCGCGCACGTAACAAAAAGGGCGGCCCGCGGGGCCGCCCTTCGTTCGTCCGGGCCGGCAGCGCGGCCGGCCCGTTCGCCGCGATGCCGTTACAGGTTCGGCGACAGCGCGAGCGCGTTCGTCAGGTCGCCCATCGGCTGCGCGCCATTTGCCTTCAGCGCGTCGTCGCGCTGCTGCAGGCCCGCGAGGCGCGGCAGCGAGAAGCGACGCGTGATGAAGCGCAGGATCGAACCCGTGTCGTATTGCGTATGGTCCACGAAACCCTTCTTCGCGAACGGCGACACGATCAGCGCCGGAATGCGGGTGCCCGGGCCCCAGCGATCGCCGCTCGGCGGTGCGGCGTGATCCCAGAAGCCGCCGTTTTCGTCGTACGTAACGACCACGACCATGTTCTTCCACTGCGGGCTGGCCTGCAGGTGCGCGATCACATCCGCGATGTGCTGATCGCCGGAGGTGACGTCCGTATACCCCGGGTGCTCGTTCAGGTTGCCCTGAGGCTTGTAGAACGTGACTTGCGGCAGCGTGCCCGCGTCGATCGCCTTGATGAATTCCGCGCCGTTCGCGCCGCCGTCGAGCAGGTGCTGCGCGCGGCTCGCGGTGCCCGGCGCCTGGTTCGCGTAGTAGTTGAACGGCTGATGGTGCGGCTGGAAGTTCGGCGTCGAGAGGTCGGCGCCGTAGATCACGTTCGACGTGCCGTTCTGGCTCGCCTGCAGTGCCTGGCCCCATGCGCCGCTATACCATGCCCACGTCACGTTGGCATTGGTCATCAGGTCGCCGATGTTGGTCGCCGTCTGCGGCGGCATCGTCGAGGGGTTGGCCGGGTCGGCGAGCAGCGGGTCGCCGCCCGTGGCGGCCTTGTTGCCGCTCGGCTGGTACGCCGGCTGCATCGTGTTGACACCGTAGAAGTCCGGCGTCAGTGCGCCGTCGTTGACGAACTTCGGCGGGCCGCTCAGCGCGGATGCCGGCGAGTTCGCGGCGACCGCCAGCGACTTGCCGTCGGCGTTCAGGACTGCGATCTTGCCGGCCGCCGGGCTCTTGTCGGCGTTCGCGTAGAACGGCGCGCACGCGCAGATCAGGTACTGGTGGTTCAGGAACGAGCCGCCGAACGCGCCCATGAAGAAGTTGTCGGCGAGCACGTATTGCTGCGCGATCTTCCACAGCGGCAGCTTCGACGGATCCGGCGTGTAGTGGCCCATCGTCAGACCGCCCGCATCGGTCCATGCGGCATACATGTCGTTCTTGCCGCCGTCGATCTGCATCTGGTCCTGGTAGAAGCGGTGCACGATGTCGCGCGTCGCGATGCTCATCGACTGGTTGAAGCCGTTGGGATCGTCGATCGCGAACGGGGCGTTCGGCAGGTTCGCCGTCATCGCTTCGGTGACCGCGGGCGTGATGCCGGTTGCGGTGAGACCACCCCAGATTTTCGGCAGCGTCGCCATCGTCGAGCCGTCGCGATCCTTCTGCACCGAGTTCGCTGCCGTTGCGTTCTGCAGACCGTTCGCGCCCGGGAAGTTGCCGTAGAGGTTGTCGAAGCTGCGGTTTTCCGCGTAGATCACGACGACGTTCTTCACGGCCGACAGGCCTTGCTGCGTGACGTCGTCGCCGCCGCAGGCGGTCAGGCTGAGCGCGGCCGCGAGGGCGATCGGCGTGTAGCGAATCCAGGCGTGCTTCTTCATGCGATGTTCTCTCTCATTCGTCGTTTGTCGCGTGTGGGAACCGGGTGGCGTCAGGCCGGAGCAGGGGCCGCGGGGCACCGACCGGCTGCGCGCATTATCTGGAACCCGTTTGACAGCCGGGTGTAGGGGCGCTTTCAATTGACTGTCGGTCGAACGTCATGCACCGGTCACGGAACTGACATAAGCTCCGGCCGATTGCCCACCGCTACAAGAAGAACGACGATGCACAGCCTTCTGAAATCCCTCGCGTTCGCGCGATCGTTGATTCCTGCCGCGGCGACGCTCGCGCTGATGGGCGGGCTCGCGCCGCTCGCCGGTTGCGATGCGCGGCCCGGCGCGAACGCGCAGGCGGTCGCCGTCGTGTCGGCGGCGCAAGCCGCTCCGGCCACCCCGGCCGCGCCGGCGGTCGCGCCGGCCAGCCAGCCGCAGACGCGTGCGCAGGTATTCGAGGGCGTGAAGCAGATGACGGCGCTCGGCAAGCAATTGTTCTTCGATCCGTCGCTGTCCGGCTCAGGCAAGCTCGCATGTGCGTCGTGTCATAGCGTCGAGCACGCGTTCGGCCCGCCGAACGCGCTGTCGGTGCAACTCGGCGGCGACGACATGCATCGCATGGGTTTTCGCGCGGTGCCGTCGCTGAAATACGTGCGCGGCATTCCGCCGTTCACCGAGCACTTCCACGATTCGCCCGACGAAGGCGACGAAAGCATCGACGCAGGCCCGACCGGCGGATTGACCTGGGACGGTCGCGTCGACACGCGCGATGCGCAGGCGCGCATTCCCCTCACGTCGCCATTCGAGATGAGCAGCTCGCCGGCGCGGGTCGCGCAGGCGGTGCGTGCCGCGCCCTATGCCGACGCGTTCCGCAAGGCGTTCGGCGATCGGGTCCTCGGCGACGATCAGGCGACTTTCGGTGCGGTGCTGCGTGCGCTCGACGCATTCCAGCAGCAGCCGGCATTGTTCGATCCGTACACGAGCAAGTACGACGCGTATCTGGCCGGCCACGCGCAGCTCACGCCTGCCGAATTGCACGGGCTGCAACTGTTCAACGACGAGAAGAAGGGCAACTGCGCGAGCTGTCACGTGAGCCAGCGCACGCTCGAAGGCGGGCCGCCGCAGTTCAGCGATTTCGGTCTGATCGCGATCGCGGTGCCGCGCAACCGCGCGCTGCCGGTCAATCGCGATCCGCGCTTCCACGATCTCGGCGCGTGCGGCCCCGAGCGCACCGACCTGAAGGGCCGCGACGAATTCTGCGGGCTGTTCCGGACACCGTCGCTGCGCAACGTCGCGTTGCGCAAGACGTTCTTCCACAACGGCGTGTACCACTCGCTCGAGGACGTGATGCGCTTCTACGTCGAGCGCGACATCCATCCGGAGAAGTTCTATCCGGTCGTGCACGGCAAGGTGCAGGTGTACGACGACCTGCCGAAGCGCTACTGGCCGAACATCAACCGCGAGCCGCCGTTCGACCGCAAGCGCGGCGACGCCCCCGCGCTGAACGCGGCCGAGATCAAGGACGTGATCGCGTTCCTGAACACGCTGACCGACGGATATCAACCGGCGGCCACGTCGGCCGCGCGCTAGAACGCGGCCCTTGCGGCACGCATGCTATGCTCGCTGGCTGACGGGCGTGGCGCGTGCCGGTGTGCCGGCCGTGCGCCACGCCGTTCGATCGAACATCCAAGGAGAACAACACATGTCGATGCGTGCATCCCTTTCCGTCGTCACGCGCGTGCTGGCCGGCGCCGCGTGCGCAGCCGCGATGCTGCCCGCCCACGCGCAAAGCAACCTCGGCTTCCTGAACGACACGCCGCTGGCCTACTTCAGCAAGGCCGACCGCGCGTCGCTGGCCAAGGCCGTCGTGCAGGCGCGTGATGAAGGCAAGGACGGCGAGACCACGACGTGGCAGAGCAGCGGTCGCGGCACCCAGATCGACGCGAAGCTGACGCCGTCGACGTCCGAGAACGACGGCAAGACCTGCCGCGAAATCGCCACCGACATTTCCGCGAAGGGCCAGACGATGACGCTCAAGCCCGTCTATTGCAAGACCGCCGCGGGCAAGTGGCAGCTGCAGAAGCGCTGAGCGCGCGAGCAATGAAGCGCAGCGGCGCGCCGCGCACGGTTTCGTGCGGCGTCGTGATTCTCGACGGGGCCGGCCGCGTGTTCCTCGCGCACGCGACGGACACCACGCACTGGGATATTCCGAAGGGGCAGGGCGAGCCCGGCGAATCGCCGGCCGACGCGGCGCTGCGGGAGCTGCGCGAGGAAACCGGCATCGAACTCGCGGCGGCGCGGCTGCTCGACCTCGGCCGCTTCGCATACCGTCACGACAAGGACCTGCACCTGTTCGCGGTGCGGGTCGCGGACGACGAAATCGATCCCGCGCACTGCACGTGCACGTCGCTGTTCCCGAGCCGTCGCGACGGCTCGCCGATTCCCGAGATGGACGCGTATCGCTGGACCGCGCCCGGCGACGTCGACGCGTATGCGAGCCGCAGCCTCGCGCGGCTGTTTCGCACGACGCTGTCGCTCGCGGATCTGCATCGGCGGCTGGCGGGGGCGTGAGCGCAGCCGCTTCGATCCCGACGATCCCGCGCATGCAATAAAAAACCGGCCCGAAGGCCGGTTTTTTATCGTCACGCGACGCCGGCTCGGCGCCGCGCATGGAGCACGCCGTCAGGCCGGCTTGCCCCAGCTGTCGCGCAGCCCGACGATCCGGTTGAACACGGGCTTGCCCGGTTTCGAATCGACGCGGTCGGCGACGAAATAGCCGTGACGCTCGAACTGGAGGCGCGTTTCCGGCGCGACGTCGCCGGCGCCCGGCTCGACATAGGCCTGCGTGACCTTCTTCGAATCCGGGTTCAGCGCCTCGAGGAAGTTCGCGCCGCCCGCGTCCGGATGCGGCTCCTTGAACAGCCGGTCGTAGATCCGCACTTCGGCCGCCTGCGCATGCTTCACGCTGACCCAGTGGATGTTGCCCTTGACCTTGTAGTTGTTCGCGCCTTCGGTGCCCGACTTGCTGTCCGGGAAGTAGTTGCAGTGCACGGCCGTCACGTTGCCGTCGGCGTCCTTGTCGAAGCCCGTGCACTCGATCACGTAGCCGTAGCGCAGGCGCACCTTGTTGCCCGGGAACAGGCGGAAATAGCCCTTCGGCGGGTTCTCGACGAAGTCCTCGCGTTCGATCCACAGCTCGCGCGAGATCGGGAACGTGCGCACGCCGCGCTCCGGGTGATGCGGATGCACGGGGGCCGTGCACGCTTCCTCGAGGTCTTCCGGATAGTTGTCGATCACGAGCTTCAGCGGATCGAGCACGGCGACCGAGCGCGGCGCCTTGTCGTCGAGGTCGTCGCGCAGCGCGCCTTCGAACACGCTCATGTCGATCCACGAATCGACCTTCGTCACGCCGATCCGCTCGCAGAACAGGTGGATGCTTTCCGGCGTGAAGCCGCGGCGGCGGATCCCGACGATCGTCGGCATGCGCGGGTCGTCCCAGCCTTCGACGTGGCCTTCGGTGACGAGCTGCAGCAGCTTGCGCTTGCTGGTGATCGCGTACGTGAGGTTCAGGCGCGAGAATTCGATCTGTTGCGGCAGCGGACGCGTGAACATGCCGGCGTCCGCGAGTTCGTTCAGCACCCAGTCGTACAGCGGGCGGTGATCCTCGAACTCGAGCGTGCACAGCGAGTGCGTGATGCCTTCGAGCGCATCCGAGATGCAGTGCGTGTAGTCGTACATCGGGTACACGCACCAGGCGTCGCCGGTGCGGTAGTGGTGCGCGTAGCGGATCCGGTAGATCACCGGGTCGCGCATGTTCATGTTCGGCGAAGCCATGTCGATCTTCGCGCGCAGCACGTGCTCGCCTTCCTTGAACTCGCCGGCCTTCATCCGGCGGAACAGGTCGAGGTTTTCCTCGGGCGAACGGTCGCGGTACGGCGACGGCTTGCCGCCTTCGGTCAGCGAGCCGCGGTTCGCGCGCATTTCCTCGGCGCTCTGGCTGTCGACGTACGCCTTGCCGCGCTGGATCAGCAATTCGGCGAATTCGTACAGCTTGTCGTAGTAATCGCTCGCGAAATATTGGTGATCGACCGCGTCCTTGCGCCAGTCGAAGCCGAGCCAGCGGACCGCGTCGACGATCGAGTCGACGTATTCGACGCTTTCCTTTTCCGGGTTCGTGTCGTCGAAGCGCAGGTGGCACACGCCGCCGTAGTCGCGCGCGACGCTGAAGTTCAGGCAGATGCTCTTGGCATGGCCGATGTGCAGATAGCCGTTCGGCTCGGGCGGAAAGCGCGTCTCGACGCGGCCGCCCCATTTGCCGGTGCGGTTGTCGTCGTCGATGATGTTGCGGATGAAGTTGGAAGCCGCGGGGGCGTCGTTGCGTTCGGTGCTCATGCGGTTGGCGTCAGGTTGTGTCGGCGCGTCGCGCCGGTTTAATCCCGTAATTCTACCTGACCGGGGTCCGTCCCGCGCGGGTGCGCCACCGGGCGGGCCGGTTCGCGGTGCGGAACCGCAATATCTCGATTGTGTGTCGGCTGTAACACGACGTAAATCGGATTGCCCGGCGCATTCGGCGTTTCCTATGATGGCTTTACCGATTCAATGCCGCCATTCGTATTTTTTGCTGGCGGGAGGACACCAACAATCATGATGAAGAAGACCACTTTTCTCGTTCGTACCGCGGTAATCGTCGCGGCCCTGTCGCAACTCGGCGCATGCGCGATGACGCATACGCAACGTAACGCCGGTATCGGCGCGGCCGCGGGCGGTGCGCTCGGCTACCTGATCACGGGCGGCCCGGTCGGCACGGTTGCCGGCGCCGCGGCAGGCGGCCTGGTCGGCGCCGGCGTGCGCTGATCGAAGCCGGCGCGCGTGAGCGCCGGCTGGTCGTGACGGCGTTGCCGCATCACGGCCCGTTCCTGCTCCGCACATCCATTCCGCGATTCGACAGGCAGCATCAGGGAGGAGCGGGTGTGCGACACTTCGTCGACGTCACATAACGACTTCATTCGTCGACGAACCCTCCATGAGCGATTCTCTCGTTTTCGTGCTGCCGGGCTACGGCAACTCCGGTCCGCTCCACTGGCAAAGCCGCTGGGAGCGCGCCGACGCGCGTTTCGTGCGCGTCGCGATGCCCGACTGGGACCGTGCGTTCCGCAACGGCTGGTGTCTCGCGCTCGACCGCGCGGTCGAGGCCGCACCGGGCCCCGTGACGATCGCCGCGCACAGCCTCGGCACATTGACCACCGCGTGGTGGGCGACCCGCTACGCGCGGCCGGCCGCGCTCGCGAAGGTGCGCGGCGCGTTGCTCGTCGCGTTGCCCGATCCGGCCGGGCCGGCGTTTCCGGCCGACGCGCACGGTTTCGGGCCGGTGCCGCATGAGCGGCTGCCGTTTCCGACCTGCGTGGTGGCAAGCAGCGACGATCCGTACGGCTCGATCGCGTTCGCGCGCGGCTGCGCGCACGCGTGGGGCAGCACCTTCCATGACCTCGGCCCGCGCGGCCACATCAACGCGGACAGCGGACTCGGCGACTGGCCCGACGCGCGAGGCTGGCTCGATGCGCTCGCGCGCTAGCAGCTAACCGCTAACCGTCGGTCCATCGATCCCGTCAGCGTCCGCCGGCACCCGGAGGTGCCGCGGCGCGCTCGTCCGGGTCGGTTCAGATCGCCTGCTTCGCCTTCAGCGCGGCAATGCGCACCTCGTCGTAGCCGAGCATGTCGCGCAGTACGTCTTCCGTCTGCGCGCCGAGCAGCGGCGGGGCGGTACGCGCGTCGGGCGGCGTCGCGCTCATCCGGATCGGATTGCGCACGAGCTTCACGTCGGCGCCGCACGGGTGCGGCAGCGACACCTGCATCCCGCGCGCGACCACCTGCTCGTTGTCGAACACCTCGTCGAGTTCGTTGATCGGCCCGCACGGCACGCCGGCAGCTTCGAGCGCGCCGATCCAGTCGGCCTTGCCGCGCGTCTTCACCATTTCCGCGAGGATCGGCACCAGCGTGTCGCGATGGCGCACGCGCGACGGGTTGGTCGCGAACCGTTCGTCGTCGGCCAGCTCGGGCCGGCCGCCGGCCTCGACGAACTTGCGGAACTGCCCGTCGTTGCCGACCGCGACGATGATCCAGCCGTCGCGCGTCTGGAACGTCTGGTACGGCACGATGTTCGGATGCGCGTTGCCCCAGCGCACCGGCGGCTTGCCGCTCGCGAGGAAGTTGGTGTTCATGTTCGCGAGCAGCGCGACCTGCACGTCGAGCAGCGCCATGTCGATGTACTGGCCTTCGCCCGTGCGGTCGCGGTGCGCGAGCGCGGCGAGCACCGCGATCGTCGAGTAGAGGCCCGTCGCGAGATCGGCGATCGCGACGCCGGCCTTCTGCGGGCCGCCGCCCGGCTCGCTGTCGCGCTCGCCGGTGATGCTCATGAAACCGCCGATTCCCTGGACGATGAAGTCGTAGCCCGCGCGGTGCGCGTACGGGCCTGTCTGGCCGAAGCCCGTGACCGAGCAGTAAATGAGATCGGGCTTCACCGTGCGCAGCGATTCGTAATCGAGCCCGTACTTCTTCAACTGCCCGACCTTGTAGTTCTCGAGCACGACGTCGCTCTGCGCGGCGAGCTCGCGCACGATCTGCTGGCCTTCCGGCGTCGCGATGTCGACCGTCACCGAGCGCTTGTTGCGGTTCGCCGCGAGGTAATACGCGGCCTCCGCCGTATCGTCGCCGTTCGCGTCCTTCAGGTACGGCGGCCCCCAGTGGCGCGTGTCGTCGCCCGCGCCGGGGCGCTCGACCTTGATCACGTCCGCGCCGAAATCGGCGAGCGTCTGCGCGCACCACGGGCCCGCGAGCACGCGGGTCAGGTCAAGCACGCGAATATGGCTCAGGGCACCCATCGTCGAATCGTCTCCTTTCATGGCTCGCCCGGCCGGGGCAAGGCGGATTGGCATGCCGAGCATCTTAAGGCGAATCGGCCGCATGGGTGGCCCAGGCCGGTCGTCCGCCGCGCCGGGCCGCTGCCGTCTGGGGCGCCGATCTGTATCGTATAATCGACCGTTTACGATATTTGCCCGCCGTGCGTCCGCGAGGACGGCCGGCGTTTGAAGCCGTCTCAGCCAGACATTCCCCGCACGCCATGAAAGCTGCCGAAATCCGCGAGAAATTTCTCAAATTCTTCGAATCGAAGGGCCACACGATCGTCCGCTCGTCGAGCCTCGTGCCCGGTAACGACCCCACGCTGATGTTCACGAACTCGGGCATGGTCCAGTTCAAGGACGTGTTCCTCGGCACGGACCCGCGTCCGTACTCGCGCGCCACCACGGCGCAGCGCAGCGTGCGCGCGGGCGGCAAGCACAACGACCTCGAGAACGTCGGCTACACGGCGCGCCACCACACGTTCTTCGAGATGCTCGGCAACTTCTCGTTCGGCGACTACTTCAAGCACGACGCGATCAAGTTCGCGTGGGAGCTGCTGACCACGGTCTACCAGCTGCCAAAGGAAAAGCTGTGGGTCACCGTCTACCAGGAAGACGACGAAGCGTACGACATCTGGGCGAAGGAAGTCGGCGTGCCGACCGAGCGGATCATCCGCATCGGCGACAACAAGGGCGCGCGCTACGCGTCGGACAACTTCTGGACGATGGGCGACACCGGCCCGTGCGGCCCGTGCACGGAAATCTTCTACGACCACGGCCCGGACGTGTGGGGCGGCCCGCCGGGGTCGCCTGAAGAAGACGGCGACCGCTACATCGAGATCTGGAACCTCGTGTTCATGCAGTTCAACCGCGACGCGCAGGGCAACATGACGCGCCTGCCGAAGCAGTCGGTCGACACCGGCATGGGCCTCGAGCGTCTCGCCGCGGTGCTGCAGCACGTGCACAGCAACTACGAGATCGACCTGTTCCAGAACCTGATCAAGGCCGCCGCGCGCGTGACCGAGATCAGCGACCTGAACAACAACTCGCTGAAGGTGATCGCCGATCACATCCGCGCGTGCTCGTTCCTGATCGTCGACGGCGTGATTCCCGGCAACGAAGGCCGCGGCTACGTGCTGCGCCGCATCGTGCGCCGCGCGATCCGCCATGGCTACAAGCTCGGCCGCAAGGGCTCGTTCTTCCACAAGCTGGTGGCCGACCTCGTCGCCGAGATGGGCGCCGCGTATCCGGAACTGAAGGAAGCCGAACAGCGCGTGACGGACGTGCTGCGCCAGGAAGAAGAGCGCTTCTTCGAGACGATCGAGCACGGGATGTCGATCCTCGAGGCCGCGCTGGCGGAGGTCGAGGCGAAGGGCGGCAAGGTGCTCGACGGCGAACTCGCGTTCAAGCTGCACGACACCTACGGTTTCCCGCTCGACCTCACGGCCGACGTGTGTCGCGAGCGCGGGATGACGGTCGACGAGCCGGCATTCGACGACGCGATGGCGCGCCAGCGCGAACAGGCGCGTGCGGCCGGCAAGTTCAAGGCCACGCAGGGCCTCGAGTATTCGGGCGCGAAGACCACGTTCCACGGCTACGAGGAAATCGCGTTCGACGACGCGAAGGTCGTCGCGCTGTACGTCGACGGTTCGGCCGTCAACGAAGTGAAGCACGGCCAGGATGCGGTCGTCGTGCTCGACCACACGCCGTTCTACGCGGAATCGGGCGGCCAGGTCGGCGACCAGGGCGTGCTCGCGAACGCCGCGACGCGCTTCGCGGTGGCCGACACGCTGAAGGTGCAGGCCGACGTGATCGGCCATCACGGCACGCTCGAACAGGGCACGCTGAAGATCGGCGACGTGCTGCGCGCGGAAATCGACGCGCACCGCCGCGCGCGCACGCAGCGCAACCACTCGGCCACCCACCTGATGCACAAGGCGCTGCGCGAAGTGCTTGGCTCGCACGTGCAACAGAAGGGTTCGCTCGTCGACGCGGAGAAAACCCGCTTCGACTTCGCGCACAACGCGCCGATGACCGACGACGAAATCCGTCGCGTCGAGCAGATCGTCAACGACGAAATCCTCGCGAACGCGCCGGGCATCGTGCGTGTGATGCCGTACGACGAAGCGGTGAAGGGCGGCGCGATGGCGCTGTTCGGCGAAAAATACGGCGACGAAGTGCGCGTGCTCGACCTCGGCTTCTCGCGCGAACTGTGCGGCGGCACGCACGTGCATCGCACCGGCGACATCGGCTTCTTCAAGATCGTCGTCGAAGGCGGCGTCGCGGCCGGCATCCGCCGCGTCGAGGCGATCACCGGCGACAACGCGGTGCGCTACGTGCAGGAGCTCGACGCCCGCGTGAACCAGGCCGCGGCCGCGCTGAAGGCGCAGCCGTCGGAACTCACGCAGCGTATCGCGCAGGTGCAGGACCAGGTGAAGTCGCTCGAGAAGGAACTGGGCGCGCTGAAGTCGAAGCTCGCGTCGAGCCAGGGCGACGAGCTCGCGCAGCAGGCCGTCGAAATCGGCGGCGTGTTCGTGCTCGCGGCGACGCTCGACGGTGCCGACGCGAAGACGCTGCGCGAGACGGTCGACAAGCTGAAGGACAAGCTGAAGAGCGCGGCGATCGTGCTGGCGGCCGTCGAAGGCGGCAAGGTCAGCCTGATCGCGGGCGTCACGCCGGATGCGAGCAAGAAGGTCAAGGCCGGCGAGCTCGTGAACTTCGTCGCCCAGCAGGTGGGCGGCAAGGGCGGCGGCCGTCCGGACATGGCGCAGGCAGGCGGCACGGAACCGGCGAACCTGCCGGGCGCGCTGGCAGGCGTCAAGGGCTGGGTCGAAGAGCGTCTTTGATCGGTATGGTTGATGCGATGCGGTCTTGCTGACTCCATCGCAGCGCACGAAAGAACGACCCGATCGGCGGTGGCCGGTCGGGTCGTTTTGTTTTTGCCGGTGCCCAGGATGAGCGCGTGCCGGCGCGGCGGCGCGGCGGAATCAGGCCGGTAATGCCGTCGCCGGCAACGTGGGCGCATCCCCCGATTCCCGCGCAGCATCGCCGAGCGCATTGCGCAACGCGGCGAGCGCCGCCGACGCGTAACCGTGCCGCCACGCGAGCAGCGTGTCGATCCCTTCGAGTTCCGCGATCGTATGAGCGGCGACGTTGCCGGTCTCGGGCTGAAGCTCGAGCACCGAGCGCGGCGCGACCGCGATGCCCGCACCGGCCGCGACGCACGCGACGATCGCGTGATACGAACCCAGTTCGAGCACGCGCGCGGGCTTCATCCCGTGCGCCGCATACCATCGCTCGACATACTTCCGGTACGTGCAGCCGCGCTCGAACGCGATCAGCGTCGGCAGGATCACGTCACGCGGCGTGCGCACCGGCGGATGGCCGCGCGGCGTCAGCAGCACCAGATCCTCGCGGAAGATGGGCACCGTCTCGAACGTGTCGGGCAGCGTGTCCGGCTCGGGCGGCCGCGCGAACAGCGCCGCGTCGATCTCGAAGTCGCGCACCTTGTCGATCAGCCAGCCGGTCGTGCCGGTCACGAGCTCCAGCGACACGTCGGGCCACGCATGGTGATAGCGCGCGAGCACGGTCGGCAGCCGGCTCGCGGCCGTGCTTTCCATCGTGCCGAGCCGCAGCCTCCCGCGCGGCGTGTCCTCGCGCACCGCGTCACGCGCCTCGTCGGCAAGCTCGAGCAGCCGCTCCGCGTACGGCAGCAGCGTGTGCCCGGCCGGCGTCAGCACGAGCCGGCGGCCGTCGCGCACGAACAGCGCCGCGCCGAGTTCCTCCTCGAGCTGCTTGATGCGCGTCGTCACGTTCGATTGCACGCGATTGAGCTTCGCCGCCGCGCGCGTGATGCCGTTCTCGCGCACGACGGCCCGGAAAATCGCCAGCGCCGCCAGGTCCATGATTCTCTCCATGCGATGGATGGATTCTCAATTATTCATTTTTAGAGAACGTTCGGTCAAGCTACGATACAAGCAATCCGATTCCCGTTCCGGCCGTCGCGCAACCCGCGCGGCCCATGCCGCCATGTCCCGTTCCGATGCCCCGAGCGCCGCCGGCGTACACCTACACCTGTCCGATGACGCCGACCGGCGCGCCCGCGCGGCCGCGCTTGCCTGCATGATCGGACTCGCGGTCGCGCTCGGCGTCGGCCGCTTCGCGTTCACGCCGCTGCTGCCGCTGATGCTCGCCGACGGCTCGATCGGCCTGAAGGCCGGCAGCTGGCTCGCGTCGGCGAACTACGCGGGCTATTTCGTCGGCGCGGTCAGTTGCGCGGCGGTGCGGATCGAGCATGCGCGGATGGTGCGCTTCGGGCTTGGCGCCACCGTGCTGCTGACCGCCGCGATGGGCGTCGGTCACCTGCTGCCCGTGTGGCTCGTGGTGCGCTTCGTCGCGGGCGTCGTCAGCGCATGGACGTTCGTGTTCGTGTCGCAATGGGGGCTGCGGCGGCTCGCCGAGCTGCACGCGCCGGAGTGGAGCGGGGTGATCTACGCGGGGCCGGGCGTCGGCATCGTGCTGACGGGCCTGATCGGCAGCGCACTGGCCGGCCATCGCGCGGCGCCCGGCTGGCTCGGTTTCGCGGCGCTGTCTGCGGTGCTGTCGATCGCGATCTGGCGCACGTTCGGCAGTGCGCCGGTGTCGGCGGCGGCAACCGTATCGTCGGCCGCGCGCGTCCGGCATGCGGTGACGGACGCGTCACCGCACGACGCGCGGCGCCATCGCGCCGACGCCGCATGGCTCGTCGTCCTGTACGGGATGCCGGGCTTCGGCTACATCATCACCGCGACGTTCCTGCCGGTGATCGCGCGCGCCGCGCTGCCGGCCGGCTCGCCGTGGCCGGATCTGTTCTGGCCGATGTTCGGTGCGGCGCTGATCGTCGGCGCAATCGCGGCCGCGCGGCTGCCCGGCCATTGGGACAACCGGCTGCTGCTCGCCGCCGGTTGCGCGACGCAGGCGCTCGGAATCGCGGCGGGGATCGTGTGGCCGAATGCGGCGGGCTTCTCGATCGGCAGCGCGCTGCTCGGCCTGCCGTTCACTGCGATCACGCTGTTCGCGATGCGCGAGGCGCGGCGGCTGCACGGCGAGCGCGCGGCCGGGCTGATGGGCTATGCGACCGCGTCATACGGGGTCGGGCAGATTCTCGGCCCGCTCGTCGCGGCGCCGCTGACCGCGCGCTTCGGGTCGTTCTCGCCGGCGTTGTGGGTCGCGGCGGGTGCCTTGCTCGTCGGTGCCGCCGGCTTCGCGGCGACGGCCGCACGCGGGCGTGCGCAACCGCGCATGCAACCCTGACATCATCGGGGCCGGATCGTCAGCGACGCGGGCAAACTCGCTAGAATGAAGCCTTTCCCGCGCCGGGCAGGCGTGCGAGGCGGCTTGCCGGTCGCCGTCGGCGCTTGCCAGATTCTCATCGATGACCCTCGCCGACTACCGTTTTTGCCCACGCTGCGCGCGTCCGCTGACCGAGCGCGCCGATCCCGAACACGAGGGCGGGCGTGTCCGCCAGGCCTGCCCGGACGACGAGTGCGGCTACGTCCATTGGAACAACCCGCTGCCGGTGGTGGCGGCGATCGTCGAGCTCGACGGCAAGATCCTGCTCGCGCGCAATGCGGCCTGGCCGGAGGGGATGTTCGCGCTGATCACGGGTTTCCTCGAGAACGGCGAGACGCCCGAGGACGGCATCGCGCGCGAAGTGTTCGAGGAAACTGCGCTGAAGGCCGAGCAGGTCACGCTGGTCGGCGTGTATGAATTCATCCGCAAGAACGAGCTGATCATCGCGTATCACGTGCGCGCATCGGGCACCGTCGCGCTGTCGCCGGAGCTGCTCGAATACCGGCTCGTCGAGCCGCCGTTGCTGCGCCCGTGGCGCGCCGGCACAGGCTACGCGCTGGCCGACTGGATGCGCGCGCGCGGCCTCGATTTCGAATTCGTCGATCGAGCGGGGCAGTGACGGGCCGCGCCGCTTCCGGCACGTCATCCGCCGCGCTGCGCACGGTCGCGACGCGGCAATCCGCCGTTCGCCGGCGCGCCGTCTCGCACGGCCACCGCGCGCGGTCCGCTTCGTCTTCTTCCTCCTGACCGCCATCGCCATGTCCGACAAGCCGCAGCCGCGTTCCCGCGACGCTTATCGCCACTTCCTGCCGATCACGACCCGCTGGATGGACAACGACGTCTACGGACACGTGAACAACGTCGTGTACTACAGCTACTTCGACACCGTCGTGAACGAATACCTGATCCGCGCGGGTGTGCTCGACGTCGAGCACGGGCAGACAATCGGGCTCGTGGTCGAGACGCAGTGCAACTACTTCGCGCCGCTCGTGTTTCCGCAGTCGGTCGATGCGGGGCTGCGCGTCGCGAAGCTCGGCACGTCGAGCGTGCGCTACGAGATCGGGTTGTTCGCGGCAGGGGAGGCCGCGCCGGCCGCGCAGGGGCATTTCGTGCATGTGTACGTCGATCGCGGCACGCGCCGCCCGGTGCCGCTGCCCGACGCGCTGCGCGCGGCGCTCGAACCGCTCGCCGGCTGACGGGCGCGTGGCGGTGCACGCGTTCGCGCTCCAGGCGTTCAACGGCCTCAGCTACGGGTTGCTGCTGTTCATGCTGTCGGCCGGCCTCACGCTGATCTTCAGCGTGCAGGGCGTGCTCAACTTCGCGCATGCGAGCTTCTACATGCTCGGCGCCTACATCGGATACAGCATCGCGGCCCGCGCGGGTTTCTGGCCCGCGCTCGCGCTCGCGCCGCTCGCGGTCGGGCTGCTCGGCGCCGGCTGCGAGCGCTGGCTGCTGCGCCGCGTACAGCCGCACGGGCACACGAGCGAGCTGCTGTTGACCTTCGGGCTCGCATACCTGATCGGCGAGGGCGCGAAACTTTTTTGGGGCCTCGCGCCGCTGCCGGCCCCGGTGCCGCCGCTGTTCGACGGCGCGCCCGTGGCCGTGTTCGGCCTCGCGCTGCCGCGCTACCGGCTCTTCATGATGGCGATGTCCACGGCGATGCTGGTCGCGCTCGGCGTGCTGCTGCGCGCGTCGCGCATCGGGCTCGTCGTGCGCGCCGCGCTCACGCACCGCGCGGCCGTCGAGGCGCTCGGCTACGACGTGCCGCGCATGATGACGGGGCTGTTCGGCGCGGGCACGGCGCTCGCGGCGCTGGCCGGCGTGATCGGCGCGCCGCTCGCGGTGATCGAACCGGCGCTGGCCGAGACCGTCGGGTCGGTCGTGTTCGCGGTCGTCGTGATCGGCGGGCTCGGCTCGCTCGGCGGCGCGTTCGTCGCATCGCTCGCGGTCGGCTTCGCGCAGACCTTCGCGGCGGCCAGCGACACGTCGTTGCGCGACCTCGCGCAATGGTCGGGCGTCGCGCTGCCCGACAGCGTCGCTGCCGTGTCGATCGCGCAGCTCGCACCGTTGGTCCCGTACCTGCTGCTCGTCGCGGTGCTGGTCGCCCGTCCGCGCGGCCTGTTCGGCGAGCGTGTCGATGGCTAGCCGCGCACGGGCCGGCGCACTGCGCTGGGTGCCGTTCGCCGCGTGCCTGATCCTGCCGGCGTGGCTGTGGCCGCATGGCGCGGTGCTCGGCTATCTCGCACAGACGGCCGCGCTCGTCGTGCTCGCGCTGTCGTACAACCTGCAGCTCGGCACGACGGGGCTGCTGTCGTTCGGTCATGCCGCGTTCGCGGGCCTTGGCGCATTCGCCGCCGCACATTGGTTCAATCATGTCGGTGGCCCGCTGCCGCTGTTGCCGCTCGTCGGCGGGGTGGCCGGCGCGGGCTTCGGGTTCGTCGCCGGCCTGCTCGCGACACGCCGCGCGGGCACCGTGTTCGCGATGATCACGCTCGGTCTCGGCGAGTGCGTCGCGGCCGCGGCGTGGAGCGTGCCCGCGTGGTTCGGCGGCCTCGGCGGCGTACCGATCGATCGCGCGAGCGGCACGCCGTTGGGCGGCTGGCATTTCGGCGCGGAAACGCAGGCCTATGCCGTGATTGCCGCGTGGTGCATCGTCTCCGCGGTGGCGATGCACGCGTTGACGCGCACGCCGCTCGCGCGGCTCGCGAACGCGGTGCGCGACAACCCCGCGCGCGTTGCCGCGCTCGGCACCGAGCCGCGTCGCGTGCGGCTCGCAATGGTGACCTGCGCGTCGTTCTTCGCGGGCATTGCCGGCACGCTGACGCTGATCGACGTCGAGATCGCGACGCCCGACAGCGTGTCGATGGCGCGTTCGGCGACCGTGCTGATCGCCGCGGTGATCGGTGGCACCGGCACGTTCTTCGGGCCGGCGGCCGGCGCGGTGGTGCTGACCGCGCTGAGCATCGTCGTCGCGGGCGTGTCGCGCGCCTGGGCGCTGTATCTCGGCGTGCTGTTCGTCGCGGTCGTCGTCGCCGCGCCGCGCGGGATCGCGGGCATCGCGCAGACGCTTGCGCATGCGTCGCGCGGCGACGCGCCGCCCGCCGAGCGCTGGCGCGTGCTGTGCGGCATCGGCGCATGTGCGTTCTGGGCCGTCGCGATCGTCTGCGCGGCCGAACTCGGCTATGCATGGCGCTTCGCGCAGGACGACGGCGCGGGCATCGCGTTCGGCGCGTGGGGCATCGACGCCGACGCGCCGGCGGGCTGGGCCGTCGCATGCTCGGCGGCCGGCATCGGCACGTTGCTGTGGGGCTGGCGCGCGCGGTTCCAGAACCACGGGCACGGCAAGCGGGAGGACGGGCGATGAACGGTAACGCGATCGCGCTGCACGGGATCGTGCAGCGCTTCGGTGCGCAGACCGTCCTCGACGGCATCGAGCTGAACGTCCCGGCCGGCGAGCGTCACGCGCTGATCGGGCCGAACGGCGCGGGCAAGTCGACGCTGTTCGGCGTGATCGCCGGCGCGACGCGGCCGACGCGCGGGCGCGTCATGCTGCACGGCGTCGAGCTGCGCGGGCGCGGGCCGGTCGTGGCGAGCCGGCTCGGCATCGGCCGCAGTTTCCAGCAGACGAGCGCGTTCGCGCGATTGAGCGTGTTCGACAACCTGCGCTGCGCGGCGCTGCATGCGCCGGCCGAGCGGCGGCGCTGGTGGAACCGGCTGCGCGAATCCGCGTCGGTCGATCGCGCGGCCGCGCGCGTGCTGAGCGACATCGGTCTCGATGCGCGGCGCGACACGCCGGCCGGCGAACTCGGCTACGCGGAACAGCGCGCGCTCGATCTCGGCATCGCGCTCGCGAGCGGCGCGCGCACGCTGCTGCTCGACGAACCGACGGCCGGCATGAACCGCGATCAGGCGGCGCGGATGATCGCGCTGATCCGCGCGACGACGCAGGGCCGCACGGTGCTGATGATCGAGCACGACATGGATGCGGTGTTCGGCTTCGCCGAGCGCATCACGGTGCTCGTGCGCGGCGCGGTGGTCGCGACCGGCGCACCCGACGCGATCCGCGCGGACCCGGCCGTGCGTGCGGCCTATCTTGGCGAGGGCGCATGAGCGTGCTGCTCGACATTCGTGGCCTGCGCGCGTGGTACGGAATGCAGCCCGTGCTCGACGGCGTCGATCTCGCGCTCGCGCCGGGCGAGACGCTCGCGCTGCTCGGCCGCAACGGCTCGGGCCGCTCGACGCTCGCGAAGGCCGTGATGGGGCTCGTACGCACAGCGGGCTCGGTGCGCATCGCCGGCGCCGAATGCGCGGGCGCGCGCACGTTCGAGATCGCGCGGCGCGGGGTCGCTTACGTTGCTGAAAGCCGCGACGTGTTTCCGCTGCTGAGCGTGCGCGACAACCTGCGGCTCGGGCTGCGCGGCGTGCACGGCGCGGCCGAACGCGCGGCGCTCGACCGGTTGCTCGTGCGCTTTCCGCTGCTGGCCGCGCGGGCGGACGTGAAGGCCGGACGGCTGTCGGGCGGCGAACAGCAGGTGCTCGCGCTGGTGCGCGCGCTCGCCGGCCGCCCGCGCGTGCTGATCGTCGACGAACCGGCAGAAGGGCTCGCACCGCTCGCGGTCGACGAGGTCGGCGCGTGTCTCGCCGCGCTGCAGGCCGACGGCGTCGCGATCCTGCTGATCGAGCAGCGGCTGCAACTCGCGCCGCGGCTCGCGCGGCGCGTCGCGGTGATGGGGCGCGGTCGGATCGTCTACGACGGCCCGCTGGACGGGCTCGGCGCCGACGTCGTCAGTGCATGGTTGAGTGCCGGCTGACCGTCCGTCCGCCGATTGTTCGGATAACTCCGCCAGTCAATTCGCGTCGAGCCGCTTTATCGCCGTCGCGCGAGCCGCCAATATTGCCAGCAAGGCCGGTGTGCGCCGCGACTGGCGCGATCGGCACCCATCCATCGAAAGTCTTCCGACTGAGGAATGAAATCATGAGCAAGCTGGCAAGCAAGGTAGCGATCGTCACGGGCGGCTCCAAGGGGATCGGCGCCGCGATCGCGAAGGCGCTGGCCGCCGAAGGCGCGGCGGTCGTGGTCAACTACGCGAGCAGCAAGGCCGGTGCCGACGCGGTCGTGAGCGCGATCGTCGAGGCGGGCGGCCGCGCGGTCGCGGTCGGCGGCGACGTGTCGAAGGCAGCGGACGCCCAGCGCATCGTCGACACCGCGATCGAGACCTATGGCCGTCTCGACGTGCTGGTCAACAATTCCGGCGTGTACGAATTCGCGCCGATCGAGGCGATCACCGAAGAGCACTACCGCCGGCAATTCGACACGAACGTGTTCGGCGTGCTGCTGACCACGCAGGCCGCCGTCAAGCATCTCGGCGAAGGCGCGAGCATCATCAACATCAGCTCGGTGGTGACGAGCATCACGCCGCCCGCGAGCGCCGTATACAGCGGCACGAAGGGCGCCGTCGACGCGATCACCGGCGTGCTCGCACTCGAGCTGGGCCCGCGCAAGATCCGCGTGAACGCGATCAACCCGGGCATGATCGTGACCGAAGGCACGCACAGCGCGGGCATCATCGGTTCGGATCTCGAGAAGCAGGTGCTCAGCGAAACGCCGCTCGGCCGCCTCGGCGAGCCGGACGACATCGCGTCGGTCGCCGTGTTCCTCGCATCGGACGACTCCCGCTGGCTGACCGGCGAGCGCCTCGTCGCGAGCGGCGGGCTGCACTGACCGCGCGAGTCGGCGCGCGCGGCTACGCGCTCATCGCGAGCGCGTTCGCGCCGACATGCCAGCGCAGGCTTTCGACGACGAGTGCGTGATCGCATGCGTCGTCGAGCCCCGCGATCGTCATCGCGCCGACGATGCCGCCGCCGGCAAGCCGCAACGGCACGCCGCCGCCGTCGAGCGCATAGTCGACTTCCGACAATCCCTGCGACTGCAACGACCAGCCGGCGCGGCGAAAGCGCGCGCCGACCTCGAGCGAACTGACGCCGAAACGGAACACCGTGTTCTGTCGTCGGCGGATCGCGTCGCTGTCGTTCGCGCGGCTGCCGTCCAGCGCGCAGTAGAACAGCGGCGCGGCTTCGCCGACGATGCCGACCGCGATCGGCAGTCCCCGGCGCGCCGCGAGATTGACGGCGATGTCGCCGAGCCGGCGCGCGACGTCGGCATCGAAGTGCGACAGCGTCGGAGTCGACGCGGTGTCGCCGAAGGGCGCGGGTGCGAAGCGGGGGAAGGGGGTCGCCATGGCAGCTCCGTGTCGTCGCAAATCCGGCTCGGGCACGCGTTCTCGTCCTGCGTGTCGCGCGCGAGCCGTCGATCGTTCAGCGCATCAACGCGTCAGCGCCTGGGTGCCGCGTCGAGCATCCATTCGTGCGCGGGGTCGTTCTTGAATGCCCACGCGCGGCTCGGCCCGGCCATCACGTTCAGGTAATACAGGTTGTAGCCATGCGGCGCGACCACCGGGTGATAGCCGCGCGGCACCATCACCACGTCGTGGTTCTCGACCGTGCACGTTTCGTCGAGGCTGCGATCGTCCGTGTACACGCGCTGAAACGCGAAACCCTGCGGCGGATCGATCCGGTGGTAATAGGTTTCCTCGAGCGACGTTTCGTCCGGCGCCGCGTCGCGATCGTGCTTGTGCGGCGGATAGCTGCTCGAGTGGCTCGCGGGCGTGATCACTTCGACGACGAGCAGGCGATCGGCCGCCGGGTTGTCGCCCATCAGGATGTCGCACACGTAGCGCGTGTTGGTGCCTTGCCCGCGCACCGCGCGCCGCATCCGTTCGCCGTCGAGGCGTTGCACGCGCTTGTCGCCGCTCGCGTAAGGCGCGGTGCACAGCGCGACTTCCGCATCGCGCGTCGCGACCAGCGTGACGGTCTTGCCGCCCGGCACGTACAGCGCGTCCGGCGACACTTCCTCGAACACGCTGTCGCGCTTGCCGAGCGCATCGTAGGTCTCGCCGTCGACTTGCGCGCGCAGCGTGCCCGTGAGCACGACGACGCACAGTTCGCGCGCGCCGGTATCGAGCGTTTCGGTGTCGCCGGTCTTCAGGCGCAGCGCGCGAAAGCCGACGTGTTTCCAGCCGGCCGACTCGGGCGTCACGTTGCAGATTTCGCGGTCGGCGGATGCCTTGACCAGCAGGGGAGAAATCGTCATGGAACGGGGCTCCACAATGGGGTGACAGCGGGGTGACGGGGCTTAAGCGCTCAACCGGTCGACGATCGCGCGCAGCGATTCGTAGCCCTTCTTCGCATACTGATAGCTCGGCGCGACGGCCGGGTCCTGCTCGGCCTCGACCACGAGCCAGCCTTCGTAGCCGGCGTCCTTCAGCGTGCGCAGCGTCGCTTCGTAATCGAGCGCGCCGTCGCCCGGCACCGTGAAGGTGCCGTTGATCACGCCGTTCAGGAAGCTCCAGCCGCCGTTGCGCGCCTGCGTGACGACCTGCGGCCGCACGTCCTTGCAGTGCACGTGCACGACGCGCGACACGTGTTTCTTCAGCAGTGCGACCGGATCGGCCGCGCCGCCGAAATACGCGTGGCCCGTGTCGAACAGCAGGAACACCTTCGCCGGATCGGTCAGCGCCATCAGCCGGTCGACGTCGGCGGGCGATTCGACGTATGCGCCCATGTGGTGATGGTAGGCGAGCTTGATCCCGTAGGTCTCGAGCAGGTACGCGCCGAATGCGTCGAGGCGTGCCGCGTAGCGTCGCCAGGCTTCGTCGTCGACGAAACGCGGACGCTTCGCGACCGGCGTGTCGATGCTGCCCTGGATCGTGCCCGCGCATTCGCCGTACACCGCGACCTTCACGTCGTTGAACTGCAGCTTCGTCATGTGCGCGCGGCAGCGCTCGATTTCGGCGGCGAGCGCATCGGCATCGCTCATGCCCGGTTCGACTTCCGCGAGGAAGCCCGAATACCAGCCCGACACGCATACGAGCCCGAATTCGGCGAGCTTCGCCTTCAGCTCGGGGCCCGTTTTCGGAAACTTGTTGCCGAGCTCGAAGCCCGCATAGCCGATTTCGGCGCCTTCCTTCAGCGCCGTCTCGAGCGGCGTCTCGCCGCCGAGCGACGGCAGGTCGTCGTTCATCCACGACAGGGGATTGATACCGATGCGAACGTTCCAGCTCATGACTTGCTTCCTTGGTTCGATTGTTGTCGTCGCGGGGCGGAGGATTGAAACGGAAAGCGTGTCAGCGCCGCTGCCGGGTCTTCGCGTCGAGATACGCGCGATGCGCATCGCCGACGCCGGCGCGCGCGGACACCTGCGGCACCGCGACTTCCCACCATGCGCCGCCGTCCGCGGTCGTGCGCTCGTGCGTCGTGTCGATCACGATGACCTGGCTCGTCTTCGCCGCGCGCGCACGCTTCATTTCGCTGCGCAGTTCGCCGACGTCGCGCACGTGCACGGCTTCGGCGCCCATCGCGCGCGCATGCATCGCGAAGTCGATCGTCGAGCGTTCGCCGCCCTCGGGCACGCAGTCGTCGAGCATGTTGTTGAAGCTCGCACCGCCGCAGTTCAGTTGCAGCCGCTCGATGCAGCCGTAGCCGCGGTTGTCGAGGATCACGACGATGATCTTGCGGCCGAGCATCACGGACGTCGCGAGCTCCGCGTTGAGCATCATGTACGAGCCGTCGCCGACGATCACGATCACTTCGCGCTCGGGCCGCGCGAGCTTCGCGCCGAGGCCGCCCGCGACCTCGTAGCCCATGCACGAGTACGCGTAGTCCATGTGATAGTTGCCCGGCACGCCGCTGCGCCACAGCTTGTGCAGCTCGGCCGGCAGCGTGCCGGCCGCGCACACGACGAGATCGTCGCGCGCGCTGTCGCGCTCCGCGTCGGCCGCGGAGTCGCGCACCGCGCCGATCACTTCCGCGTCGTACGGCAGCGTGTCCTTCGGCACGCGCGTGGTCAGCTCGGTCACGCGCGCGTTCCACGCGGCGGCCTGGTCGCGGTTCGCGGCGGTCCACGCCGCATCCGCCTGCCAGCCCGCGAGCGCGGCCGACAGCTGGCCGAGGCCGGTGCGCGCGTCGGCGATCAATTGCCGGCCGCGTTTCTTGCCCGCATCGAACGGTTGCACGTTCAGGCTCAGCAGAGTCGCGTTGCCGAACAGCGCGTGCGAGCCGGTCGTGAAATCCTGCAGGCGCGTGCCGACCGCGAACACCACGTCGGCCTGCGCGGCTGCGCGGTTCGCGGCGGGCGAGCCCGTCACGCCGATCGAGCCGAGGTTCAGCGGGTGGTCCCACGCGAGGCTGCCCTTGCCGGCCTGCGATTCGGCGACCGGCACGCCGTGCGTGTCGGCGAACGTGCACAACGCATCCCATGCCTGGCTGTACAGCACGCCGCCGCCGGCGACGATCAGCGGCTTCTTCGCGGCCTTCAGCACGTCCAGCGCGTCCGCGAGTTCGAGCGCGTCGGCGGGTGGCCGGCGCATCCGGATCACCGGCGGCGCGAAGAATTCCTCCGGCCAGTCGTACGCGAAGGTCTGCACGTCCTGCGGCAGCGCGAGGCACACGGGCCCGCACTGCGCGGGGTCGGTCATCACCTGGATCGCGCGCGGCAGCGCGACGAGCAGCTGCTCCGGCGACGTGATCCGGTCGAAGTAGCGCGTCACCGGCCGGAAGCAGTCGTTCGCGCTGACGTCGCCCTGTTCGAAATCCTCGACCTGCTGCAGCACCGGGTCGGGCAACCGCGACACGAACACGTCGCCGGGCAGCAGCAACAGCGGTAGCCGGCCGACGTGCGCGAGCGCGGCGGAGGTCAGCATGTTGGTCGCGCCGGGGCCGATGCTCGACGTCGCGGCCATCATCCGCTGGCGGAAATTCGCTTTCGCGAACGCGACGGCCGCATTCGCCATGCCTTGCTCGTTGTGCGCGCGGAACGTCGGCAGCCGGTCCTTTTCGGCGTGCAGCGCCTCGCCGAGCCCGGCCACGTTGCCGTGCCCGAATATCGCGAACACGCCGCCGCAGTACGGCAGGATTTCGGTGCGGCCGTCCGGCTGGACGACTTCGGCGCGCAGGGCGGCCAGATAGCGCACGAGCGCCTGGCTGACGGTCAGTCTCACGGTGGTGGTCATCGTCTGTCGATCAGGAGGAGTCGGGTGGTCATCACGGACATCTGCATCAGGCTGCCGCCGCGGCGCGCGCGGCGGCACGGCGGCCGAGCCAGGCGTCGACCAGCTGCGCGAAATTGCCGGCCACTTCGTCGATCAGCGCCTGGTCGTCGATCCGGCCGGCGAGCCAGTGCAGCGACGCGTCGGCCCACAGCGTACGGCCGACCATGAAGCCCTTGACGATCGGGTTGGTCGCCGAGCGGAAACTGTCGACGAGGTACTGCAACGGCTGGTTCAGCCCGAGGATCACCGCGCCGCGGCAGTACGGATCGCGCTCGGCCACGAGCGTTTCGAGCCGCGCCCAGCCGTCGGCGCTCATCGGCGCGAGCTTCCACCACTCGGGCATCACGCCGAGGTTGTAGAAGCGCGCGACCGTGCGCAGCACCGCGTCGTCCTCGGTGCCGGCCGGCGTGACCGCGCGCGGCGGAATGATTTCCAGCAGCAGCTCGTTGCCGCTCGCGCGCGTGGCTTCCCACAGCTCCAGCACGCGCTGCTCCTGCGCGACGCGCAGGTCGACGTCGTCGTCGGGGTGGTAGTGGACGAGGCACTTCACGACCTGCTCGGTCGGCCAGTGCGTGAGCGACGAGCCGACCGAGCGCGTGTCGTCGAAACACAGCGGCCGCGAGCCGGGCAGTTCGACCGGGCGGCCGACCCACCAGCCGCGGCCGGTGGCCGACGCGAGCGCGTCGCTGCCGTACGCGCCGCCGTCGATCAGCACGCCGACATGGCCTTCGATATGGCGATCGCGCTCGACCTGTTCGGCCGCGCGCACGAGCAGGCGCTTCAGCGTCTTGATCCGCGTCTCGTCCGCGCCGGCCTGCACCGCGAGTTCGTAGAACTGGCTGCGATGGTCGAACGCCATCACGCACAGGTCGTCCCATTCGCGGCGCGGCACCGTCACACGGTGCAGGTGCGCGAGCGTGCGATCGGCGTCCACCCGCGGACTGCGGCTGCCGCCGAACCAGTGCGCGAGTTCGGCCGGCGTCGGCATCGCGGCGGAACACGCGTGGCGCGACACGACGATCGCGCCGCACGCGTTCGCGATGCGCGTCGATTCGGCCCAGTCGCGCCCGCGCAGCAGCCCGGACAGCAGGCCGGACAGGAACGCGTCGCCCGCGCCGAGCACGTTCAGCACGTCGACGCGCTCGCCGTGGAAGGTCGGCGCATCCTCGATACGCGCGGGGATGTCGCCCTCGATCACGCAGCAGCCGAGCGCACCGCGCTTGACCACCAGCGCCGCGCCGCTCGCGCGACGCACGGCCTGCAGCGATGCAATCAGGTCGTGCGGCACGCCGCCCGCGATCAGGAATTCCTCCTCGGTGCCGACCAGCAGGTCGAACTCGCCGAGCACCTGCTGCAACTGGCGCGTGACCTGCGCGTCCGGCACGTAGCGGTTCTCGCCCGCGCCGCGCGCGGTCAGCCCCCACAGCACCGGCCGATAGTCGATGTCGAGAATGCGCACGACACCGTGGCGGCGCGCGTAGCCGAGCGCGGTCAGCGATGCTTCGCGGGTGCCCGGCGTCGACAGATGGGTGCCGGTGATCGCGAGCGCGCGGCAACCGGCGATGAAGTCCTCGCGGATTGCGTCGGCGCGCACGGCCATGTCCGCGCAGTTCTCGCGCACGAACAGCAGCGGGAACGTGTCGCGATCCTTCAGACCGAGCAGCACCAGCGCGGTCAGCCGTTCCGGATCCGTCTGCAGCTGGCTCGTGTCGCAGCCTTCGCGTTCGAGCGTCTCGCGCACGAAGCGGCCCATCTGCTCGTCGCCGACGCGCGAGATCATCGCGGTCTTCAGCCCGAGCCGGGCGACGCCGAACGCGACGTTGCCCGACGAGCCGCCGAGATACATCTGGAAGCTGCGCGCGTCTTCCAGGCGGCTGCCGTACTGTTGCGCGTAAAGGTCCACGGCGACGCGGCCGAGGCAGGCGAGATCGATGGGGCGGTCAGTCGGAAAGTTCAACGGGCTCATATCACGTATCACGCTCGCGGCCGGCGTTCGACCTTGCCGGCGGATTGGGGACCGATCCAGCGACGGATCTTCGTCGCATGTCGCGACGCGACGCGAATGCGCGTGCCGCAACGACTCGGGCTACGGAACGGAGTCTAGACTTTTTGGAAATCCAGTTCCCTAGGTGAAATCACGTAGAAATAAATTTCCAAATTTTCGACGAAGTGATCTACAGTTTCATCCGGATGCTTCAGTCCGTTATCGGACTCGGCCCGGCGGCGCGCAACGCGCCGTTTTCCGCCCCCCGGAGATGAGGAGACAGAGTGATCATGAAGACCAAGCTGATGGCCGCCGCGGCCGCCGCGATCCTGGCCATGCCGCTCGCGCATGCCGAGAAGATCGGCGTGACGATGGCATCGTTCGACGACACGTTCCTGACGATCCTGCGCAACAGCATCGGCGACGCGGCGAAGAAGGACGGCGCGACCGTACAGATCGAGGACGGCGGCAACGACGTCGGCAAGCAGTTGAGCCAGGTCCAGAACATGATCGCGCAGAAGGTCGACGCGATCATCGTGAATGCGGTCGACACCGACGCGACGCCGAAGATCACGAAGATGGTGACCGCCGCGAAGATTCCGCTCGTCTACGTGAACCGCAAGCCGGTCGATTTCGACAAGCTGCCGGCCGGCGTCGCGGTGGTCGCGTCCGACGAGAAGCAGTCGGGCACGCTGCAGGCGCGCCAGGTGTGCAAGCTGCTCGGCGGCAAGGGCGACATCCTCGTGCTGATGGGCGAGCTGTCCAACGAGTCGGCGCGCGCGCGCACCAAGGACATCGAGGACGTGATCGCGACCAAGGACTGTTCCGGCATGAAGATCGTCGACAAGCGCGAAGGCAAGTGGAGCCGCACGCAGGGCCAGGACATCACGATGAACTGGCTGAGCTCGGGGACGAAGTTCGACGCGATCGTGTCGAACAACGACGAAATGGCGATCGGCGCGATCAACGCGCTGAAGGCCGCGCGCAAGCTGACGCCGAAGACGGTCGTCGCGGGCATCGACGCGACGCCGGACGGGCTCGCGGCGATGAAGAGCGGCGACCTGAAGGTGTCCGTGTACCAGAACGCGGCCGGGCAGGGGGCGCAGGCCGTCGCGACCGCGCTGAAGCTCGCGAAGAAGCAGCCGGTCGACCGCTACGTGAACGTGCCGTTCGAGCTGGTCACGCCGGAGAACATGAACCAGTACGCGAAGCACTGACCGGTTTTTCCGCTGAATTGCGCGAGCCCGGCGCGTCCGGGTTCGCGTGTGACTTTCGAGGAACGTCCATGTTTACAGCCAGGATGGCGCGCTCGATGGCCAGCGAAAGCGCGCCGGCCGCCTCGTTCGCCGCGTCGGGTTCGTCCGGTGCGCCCGTCGACGATTGCCTGCTCGAGGTGCGCGGCGTCGGCAAGTCGTTTCCCGGCGTCGTCGCGCTCGACGGCGTGCAGTTCCGCGTGCGCCGCGGCACCGTGCATGCGCTGATGGGCGAGAACGGCGCCGGCAAGTCGACGCTGATGAAGATCATCGCCGGCGTCTACACGCCCGACCAGGGCGAGATCCTGATCAACGGCGAGCCGGTCGTGCTGAGCGGTCCGCTCGACGCGCTCGATCGCGGGATCGCGATGATCCACCAGGAACTCAACCTGATGCCGTACATGACGGTCGCGGAGAACATCTGGATCCGCCGCGAACCGAAGAACCGCTTCGGCCTGATCGATCACGCCGAGCTGCGCCGCCGCACCGCCGCGCTGTTCGAGCGGCTGTCGATCGACATCGACCCCGAAGCCGACGTGCGCACGCTGACGGTCGCGAGCCGCCAGATGGTCGAGATCGCGAAGGCGGTGTCGTTCGACTCGGACGTGCTGATCATGGACGAGCCGACCTCCGCGCTGACCGACAAGGAGGTCACGCACCTGTTCCGGATCATTCGCCAGCTGCGCGAGCAGGGCAAGGGCATCGTCTACATCACGCACAAGATGAACGAGCTGTTCGAGATCGCCGACGAGTTCTCGGTGTTCCGCGACGGCAAGTACATCGGCACGCATGCGTCGACCGACGTCACGCGCGACGACATCATCCGGATGATGGTCGGCCGCGAGATCACGCAGATGTTCCCGAAGGAGGAGGTGCCGATCGGCGACGTCGTGCTGGCCGTGAAGAACCTCGGCGTCGGCGGCGTGTTCCGCGACGTCAGCTTCGAGCTGCGCGCGGGCGAGATCCTCGGCGTCGCGGGCCTCGTCGGCTCGGGGCGCTCGAACGTCGCGGAGGCGCTGTTCGGCGTCGTGCCGGCGACCTCGGGCGAGATCCGGATCGACGGCAAGCCGGTGCGAATTTCCACGCCCGCGCAGGCGATGAAGCACGGGATGGCGTTCCTCACCGAGGACCGCAAGGACACCGGCTGCTTCCTGAATCTCGACCTGCTCGCGAACATGGAAGCGGCGGTGCTCAGCAACCGCTACGTGAAGTTCAATTTCGTGCGGCAGGCGCAGTTGAAGCGCGATTGCGAGGAAATGAGCCGGATGCTGCGCGTGAAGACGCCGGGGCTGCACGAGGAAATCCAGAACCTGTCGGGCGGCAACCAGCAGAAGGTGCTGATCGGCAGATGGTTGCTGACGCAACCGCGCATCCTGATCCTCGACGAGCCGACGCGCGGGATCGACGTCGGCGCGAAGGCCGAGATCCACCGGCTCGTCAGCGCGCTCGCCGGCAAGGGCGTCGCGGTTCTGATGATCTCGTCGGAAATGCCGGAAGTGCTCGGCATGAGCGACCGCGTGATGGTGATGCACGAAGGCCGGATGACCGGCATCGTCGAGCGCAAGGACGCCGACCAGGTCCGCATCATGGACCTGGCCTCGCGCTGAGCCGCAACAAGCATGGAGACAACTGAAATGGGCAACCTGAACCCGGTCGCGGACGCACAGTCCATGACGATCAAGACGCGGCACGCGAAGTGGCCGCCCGAACTGAGCATCTTCCTCGTGCTGGTGGGCATCAGCCTGTTCTTCGAGGTGATCGGCTGGCTCGTCGTCGGCCAGAGCTTCCTGTTCAACGCGGAGCGGCTCGAGATCATCGTGTTGCAGATGGCCGTGATCGGCATCATCGCGGTCGGCGTGAACCTCGTGATCATCACCAGCGGGATCGACCTGTCGTCGGGGTCGGTCGTCGCCGCGGCGGCCGTCGTGTCGGCCAGCCTCGCACAGGTGTCGGATTTTCCGCGCGCGGTGTTCCCGCACCTGACCGACCTGCCGGTCATCTGGCCGGTGCTGGCCGGCGTGTGCGTCGGCCTGCTGGTCGGACTCCTGAACGGCTCGCTGATCGCGCTGACGGGGATCCCGCCGTTCATCGCGACGCTCGGCACGATGGTTGCCGCGCGCGGCTTCGCGAAGTGGTTCACCAACGGGATGCCGGTGTCGATGCTGACCGACCAGTTCGCGGCGATCGGCGCGGGCGCGAACCCGGTGATCATCTTCGTCGTGGTGGCGGCGATCTTCCACGTCGTGCTGCGCTACACGCGCTTCGGCAAGTACACGTATGCGATCGGCGCGAACCGCCACGCGGCCGTCGTGTCGGGCATCAACGTGACGCGCCACCTGGTATTCGTCTATGCGATCGCGGGCTTGCTGAGCGGAATCGCGGGCACCGTGACGGCCGCGCGTGCGATTTCCGGCCAGTCGGGCATGGGCGTGATGTACGAGCTCGACGCGATCGCGGCCGTCGTGATCGGCGGCACGTCGCTGTCGGGCGGTCTCGGGCGCGTGACGGGCACCGTGATCGGCGTGCTGATCCTCGGCGTGATGACGTCGGGCTTCACGTTCATCCGGATCGACGCGTATTACCAGGAAATGGTCAAGGGCGCGATCATCGTCGCGGCCGTGATCGCCGACCAGTATCGCAACAAGAAGTCGCGGCGCTGATTCGCCACGTCCGAATGTCCAACCTTCCGGGAAGAAGATGAAGATCGCTCTGGATCCCTACATGATTCGCCACCTGCCGCTCGACCGGCTGCCGCATGCCGTCGCCGAGCTCGGCTACGACCAGATCGAGCTGTCCCCGCGCAGCGACTTTCTCGACTGGTGGGTGATGCCGCGCGCGACGCGCGAGCGCATGGCCGCGTTCCGGCACGCGTTGCGCGCAAGCGGCGTGGGCCTCGCGTCGCTGCAGCCGATGTATCGCTGGGCCAGCCCGTTCGACGACGAGCGGCAGTGGGCCGTGCGCTGCTGGAAGAAGGCGATCGAGGTCGCGGTCGAGATGGAATGCCCGCTGATGGTGTCCGAATTCGGGCGCGGTGCGTCGCCGGAGCGCTCGGTCGGCGAACGGCCGGGCGCGAACCCGAAGGAGCTGTGCGAAGCCGCATGGTTCCGTTCGATGGACGAGCTGCTGCCGATCCTCGAGCGCGAACGCATCGTGCTGTCGGTCGAGCCGCATCCGGAGGACTGGATCGAGCAGCTGCAGCCGGCGATGGACATCGTCACGAACATCGGCTCGCCGTCGCTGAAACTGTCGTACATCGCGCCGCACACGTTCTACTACGGCGACGACATGGCGGCGATGATCGCGGCCGCCGCGCCGATCCTCGCGCACGTGCGCGTGGCCGACACCTTCGATCACCGCAAGAGCAGCCAGCTACGCTACATCGTGAACCCGCCGGGCTCGAACCAGATCCGCGTGCACCAGCATCTCGACATCGGGCAGGGCGAGATCGACTGGGACGTGTTTTTCCGCGCACTCGGCAGCGTCGGCTTCGACGGCGTGATGTCGTCGTGTGTGTTCGCGTGGGAGGACCGCGCCGAAGCGTCGTCGCGCTACATGCGCGACACGATCCAGCGCTACGTCGAGCGCCATTTCGATCGGGCGACCGCGCGCTGACCCGCCTGGAACCATTGCTGACCGGCGCGGCACGGGCCGTGCCGTTGATGAACGACAGACTGGAGATATCCGGATGACCTTGCAAATCGGCGTGATCGGCTGCGGCGCGATCGGCCAGGACCATATCCGCAGGCTCACACGCACGCTGTCCGGCGCGCGCGTGGTGGCCGTCAACGACATCGATCCGCAGCAGGCGCGCGACGCGGTGACGAAGTACGGGCTCGACGCGGAAATCTACGGCGACGGCCACGAGGTGGTCGCGGCCGCCGACGTGCAGGCCGTGCTCGTCACGTCGTGGGGGCCGACGCACGAAGCGTTCGTGCTCGACGCGATCGCGCACGGCAAGCCGGTGTTCTGCGAGAAGCCGCTCGCGGTGACGGCCGACGGCTGCATGCGCATCGTCGAGGCCGAGGTCGCGCACGGCAAGCGGCTCGTGCAGGTCGGCTTCATGCGGCCGTACGACGAAGGCTATCGCGCGCTGAAGCGCGTGATCGACGGCGGCGAGATCGGCGCGCCGCTGATGCTGCATTGCGCGCACCGCAACCAGTCGGTCGGCGAGCGCTATACGACCGACATGGCGATCACCGACACGCTGATCCACGAACTCGACGTGCTGCGCTGGCTGCTCGGCGAGGACTACACGAGCGCGCAGGTCGTCTACCCGAAGAAGACGCGTCATGCGAGCGCGCATCTCGCCGATCCGCAGATCGTGCTGCTCGAAACCGCGAGCGGCGTGCGCATCGACGTCGAGATCTTCGTCAACTGCCAGTACGGCTATGACATCCAGTGCGAGGTGGTCGGCGAGAACGGCATCGCGAAGCTGCCCGATCCGCCCGCGGTCGGGCTCAAGCATGCGGCGCGGCAGTCGGTCGAGATCATGACCGACTGGAAAGAGCGCTTCATCGCGTCGTACGACGTCGAGCTGCAGGCGTTCGTCGACGGCGTGCGACACGGGGCGCTGACCGGCCCGTCCGCATGGGACGGCTATGCGGCGGCGGTCGCGGCCGATGCGTGCGTGCGCGCGCAGCAGAGCGGGGCGGTCGAGCCGATCGCGATGGCCGAACGTCCGGCGTTTTATCGCGGCTGAACAGGCTGAACACGCTGATACCGGGCCGCGTGTTCATGCGGCCACGCTCGCGGCCGCGCGCCGCTTTCCTGATGAACCGACCGACATGACGATGAAGATTGGCTGCGCGCCCTGCTGCTGGGGCGTCGACGATGTGAAGAACCCGCACCTGCCGCCGTGGCGGCGCGTGCTCGCCGAAGCTGCGGAGGCGGGCTATTCGGGCATCGAGCTCGGCCCGTACGGCTACATCCCGCTCGAGCTCGACGTGGTGAGCGCCGAGCTCGAACGGCAGCGCTTGAGTATCACCGCCGGCACGATCTTCGACGACCTGGTGTCGCCGGAGAACCTGCCGAACCTGCTGCGCCAGACGCGCGAGATTTGCGCGCTCATCTCGCGCTTGCCGAAGCTGCCGACGCAGCCGGGTCAGCGCCATGCGGCGCCGTACCTGGTCGTGATGGACTGGGGGCACGACGAACGCGACTACGCGGCCGGCCATGCCGATCGTGCGCCGCGCCTGTCCGACGAGCGCTGGGCGCGCATGGTCGACCACATTCGCGAGATCGCGACGATCGCGCGCGACGAATTCGGCGTGCGCGCGGTGATCCATCCGCATGCGGGCGGCTACATCGAGTTCGCGGACGAGATCGACCGGATCGTCGCCGACATCGCTGCCGATACGGCGGGCCTCTGTCTCGACACCGGGCACCTGTACTACTCGGGGATGGATCCCGAGACGTGGCTGCGCCGTCACGCGGCGCGGCTCGACTACGTGCATTTCAAGGATATTGACGCGGCCGTGTACCACGCGGTGATGGGCGAACACATCGCGTTCTTCGCGGCGTGCGCGCGCGGCGTGATGTGCCCGATCGGCAACGGCGTGCTCGACTACCGCGCGATCCGTCGCGCGCTCGACGACATCGGCTATGCGGGCTACATCACGATCGAACAGGAGCGCGATCCGCGCAATGCCGGCACGAGCCTGCGCGACGTCGCGGCGAGCCGCGCGTTCCTCGCGTCGGCCGGATTCGCGTAATCGGCCGTCGGCCCAGACATTCTGAACACTGAACACGGACAGGAACACGACAATCATGATCGACGGACAGATTCTGCTCGGACATTCGATTCCCTGGGGCATGGTCGGCGGCGGGCTCGGCAGCCAGATCGGCTACAGCCACCGGTCGGCCGCGTTGCGCGACGGCAGCTTCCGGCTGGTCGCCGGCGCATTCGACATCGATGCCGAGCGCGGCCGGCAGTTCGGCGTGAAGCTCGGCGTCGACGCCGAGCGCTGCTATTCCGACTACCGGACGATGTTCGAGGTCGAGGCGAAGCGCGCCGACGGCATTCGCGCGGTGTCCATCGCGACGCCGAACAATACGCACTTCGAAATTTGCCGCGCGGCGCTGAACGCGGGGCTTCATGTGGTTTGCGAGAAGCCGCTCTGCTTCACGACCGAGGAGGCCGAGACGCTGCAGCGGCTGTCCGTCGAGAAGAACCGCATCGTCGGCGTCGCGTACGGTTATTCAGGTCACCAGATGATCGAGCAGGCGCGCGAAATGATCGCGCGCGGCGATCTCGGCGAGATCCGCATCGTGCAGATGCAGTTCGCGCACGGCTTCCACAGCGAGGGCGTCGAGGCCGCGAGCGCGGCCGCCCGCTGGCGCGTCGACCCGAAATTCGCGGGCCCGAGCTACGTGCTCGGCGACATCGGCACGCATCCGCTGTACATCTCGGAAGTGATGGCGCCCGAGCTGAAGATCCGCCGTCTGATGTGCTCGCGGCAAAGCTTCGTGAAGAGCCGCGCGCCGCTCGAGGACAACGCGTTCACGATCATGGAATACGACACGGGCGCGATCGGCTACGTCTGGTCGAGCGCGGTGAACGCGGGCTCGATGCACGGGCAGAAGGTGCGCGTGATCGGCTCGAAGGCGAGCGTCGAATGGTGGGACGAACATCCGAACCAGTTGCGCTACGAAATCCAGGGGCAACCCGCGCAGGTGCTCGATCGCGGAATGGGCTATCTGCATCCGCACGCCTTGCGCGAGGATCGCATCGGCGCCGGGCATCCGGAAGGGCTGTTCGAAGCGTGGTCGAACCTGTATGCGCGTTTCGCGCTCGCGATGGACGCGGCCGACCGCGGCGACGCGCAGGCATTGAAGCAGATCCGCTTTCCGGACGTCCACGCGGGCGTCGAAGGCGTGCGCTGGGTCGAGAACTGCGTGCGGTCCGCCGATGCGGGCGGCGTGTGGGTCGACTATCGTTGAGCCATGGACGGCCGATGCGCGTCATCGGCCAGCGGCGGCGGGTGTCGGCGTCCGCGTCGGTAGACGCCCTAATCTTTACGGCACGGCGAGCGCGTTGGAAAATCGTTTCCATTACCGCCGTGGAGCGTGTGCAGGTGATGATCGAGCGCGTGGGAGCGAGCGTGCGGCGCGGTCCGTGCCGCAAACGTGATTAAATTCGCCCTTCATGCATGTGTACAGGTGAGTCCCGGGCGGCGTGCGTCGGTATCGCGCGCGCATCGGGGCCGTCAACTTCGCGCTATCCGATGAGTTCATCCGAGAAACCTCCCGCCACCGTCGAGCAGTTCCTGCAGCATCTGACGCAGGAGTACGACGGCCTCAGCAATCGCTTGAAGGTGATCGCGCGTCACGTGGAAACGCATCGGGACCAGCTTGGCCTGGAAGGCATCCAGTCGCTCGCGGAGGCGTGCGGGGTCCAGCCGTCGGCCGTCGTGCGGTTCGCGAAGCATTTCGGCTTTTCCGGCTTCTCCGAGATGCAGCGATTGTTCCGCGAGGGCCTGGCCCAGCAGATCGCGCCGGGCCGCGCGTACAACCTGCGATTGCGCGACGTGATCGAATCGGGCTCGTCGAGCCTGCAACCCGAGCAGATTGCCGACGAATTCATCAAGGGCAGCATTGCCGGGATGCAACAGTTGCGGCAGACGCTCGACCCGCAGGCGCTCGCGCAGGCCGTCGACCTGCTCGCCGACACGCAGGCGATCTGGATCGCCGGCTCGCGCCGCGCGTTTCCGATCGCCGTCTATCTCGACTACGCGCTGCAGCACACCGACAAGCGCATCGGCCTGTTCAGCGCGCTCGGCAGCATGCATCTCGGGCAGATCCGGTCGGTGCGCGAGGGCGACGTGATGATCGTGATCTCGTTCATGCCGTATGCGGACGAGACGGTGCAGGTCGCGCAGCAGGCCGTGCAGCGCGGCGCGCGCCTGATCGCGATCACCGACAGCCGGATGAGCCCGCTGGCGCGGGAGGCCGAGGTGACGCTGATGGTGCAGGACAGCGCGACGTTCGGGTTCCGTGCGCTGACCGCGACGATGGGCCTCGCGCAGAGCCTGTTCGTGGCGCTCGCCTATCGGCTCGAGCTGTCGTACCTGCCGACCGCCGACGGCGGCCACGACACGAAGGCCGGCTGACGCCGACCTTGCGCATGCGTGCCGCCCGCGGGCACATCCGGCGGGCGGCATGCGCATCGCGCTTACTTCGCGGTCGGCATCGCGAATTCCGCGCCCTTGCCGATGCTCGACGCCCAGCGCTGCATCACCGACTTCTGGCGCGTGTAGAAGCGCACGCCTTCCTCGCCGTATGCATGCATGTCGCCGAACAGGCTCTTCTTCCAGCCGCCGAAGCCGTGCCATGCCATCGGCACCGGGATCGGCACGTTGATGCCGACCATGCCGACCTGGATGCGCCGCGCGAATTCGCGTGCGATGCCGCCGTCGCTCGTGAAGCACGACACGCCGTTGCCGAACTCGTGCGCGTTGATCAGGTCGACCGCTTCGCCGAAGTCCTTCACGCGCACGCAGCCGAGCACGGGCCCGAAGATTTCCTCCTTGTAGATGCGCATGTCGGGCGTCACATGATCGAACAGTGTGCCGCCGGTGAAGAAGCCCGCCTCGCGGCCCGGCACGCGCAGCCCGCGCCCGTCGACCACGAGCTGCGCGCCTTCGCTGACGCCTTGCTCGATATAGCCTTCGATACGCTTGAGCGCTTCGCCGGTGACGATCGGACCCATCTCGACTTCCGGCGACATCCCGTCGCCGATCACCAGCTTGCGCGCGCGCTCGGCGACCGCCGGCACGATCTTGTCGGCCACGTCGCCGACCAGCACCGCGACGCTGATCGCCATGCAGCGTTCGCCCGCCGAGCCGTACGCGGCGCCGATCAGCGCGTCGACCGCCTGCTCGATGTTCGCGTCGGGCATCACGACGAGGTGGTTCTTCGCGCCGCCGAGCGCCTGCACGCGCTTGCCCGACTGCACCGCGCGCTGCTGCACGTAAGCCGCGATCGGCGTCGAGCCGACGAAGCTGACGGCCTGCACGTCCGGATGGTCGAGCAGCGCGTCGACCGCGCCCTTGTCGCCCTGCACGACGTTGAACACGCCGGCGGGCAGGCCGGCCTGCGTGAGCAGGTCGGCCATGAACAGCGCCGCCGACGGGTCGCGTTCGCTCGGCTTCAGCACGAACGTGTTGCCCGTCGCGAGCGCGACCGGGAACATCCAGCACGGCACCATGCACGGAAAGTTGAACGGCGTGATCCCGGCGACGACGCCGAGCGGCTGGCGCATCGTCCAGTTGTCGATGCCGGTGCTGACCTGATCGGTGAAGTCGCCCTTCAGCAGCTGCGGCACGCCGCATGCGAATTCGATGATGTCGATGCCGCGCGCGACCTCGCCCTGCGCGTCGGAGAACACCTTGCCGTGCTCGGCCGTGATGATCGCCGCGAGCGCGTCGCGGTGTTCGTTCATCAGCTGCAGGAAGCGGTGCAGCACGCGTGCGCGGCGGATCGGCGGCGTGGCGGCCCAGGCCGGGAATGCGGCGTGGGCGGACGCGACGGCCTGCTGCACCTCGTCGTCGTCGGCGAGCGCGACGCGGCGCACCGCGCGGCCGAGCGCCGGATTGAGGACGTCCTGGAAGCGGCCGCTGCGGCCGGCAACGGGCGCGCCGTCGACGTAGTGGCCGACGTCGGCGTCGGACGTGTAGGCGGGAACCGGGTTCATCGTGTCTCCTGAGATGGGGGTGGATGGAACCTAGTCTAGGCAAAGCGGCGGGGCGGGAGAAGGCCGCGCAGCTTGATTCACTGTTCAGAATTCTGAATAATCGGCGAATGAATCAGCAAAATGTCCAGGCGCTCTGGCCGCACATCCATTCGCTGACGGTGCTGGCGGCGGCAGGCAGTTTCACCGCCGCCGCGCAGCGGCTCGGCATCAGCAAGGCCGCGATGAGCCAGCGCATCGCCGATCTCGAGAAGGCGGCCGGCGTGCCGCTGGTGCGGCGCACGACGCGCAGCGTGCGGCTCACCGACGCGGGGCAGACGCTGGTCGACAGCACCCGCGACGCGTTCGAATCGATCGGCCAGCACTTCGCGCGCGTGAAGGACCTGGCCGGCGAGCCGCGCGGGCTGCTGCGCGTGACGGCGCCCGTCGCGCTGGGGCGCCAGCAGGTCGTGCCGCACTTGCCCGATTTCCTGCGGCAGCATCCGGGCGTGCATATCGAACTCGACCTGTCCGACCGGCTGCATTCGCTGACGCAGGAGGGTTTCGACCTCGCGATCCGCCATACGACGACCGCGCCGCAAACCCACGTCGCGTGGAAGCTGTGCGACACGCGTTCGTTGCTGGTCGCGAGCCGGGACTACCTCGACGCGCGCGGCACGCCGCGCCACCCGAGCGAGCTCGTCGACCACAGCTGCCTGTGCTACCTGCGCGACAACGAACCGGCGGCGTGGAGCTTCGAGCCGGACGGCCGCCGGCGCCAGCGCGTGAGCGTGCCCGTGCGCGGCAGCTTCGCGGCGAACAACAGCGAGGCGATGCGCGAGGCCGCGCTCGGCGGGCTCGGCATCGCGCTGCTGCCGGATTTCAGCGCGCGGCGCGATCTCGACGCCGGCCGGCTCGTCGCGCTGCTCGACGGCTGGCGACCGTCGGGCGCGTTCGGTGACCACATCTTCGCCATCCGGCCGTACAGCCCGGTCGTGCCGAGCGCGGTGCGCGCGCTCGTGAGGCACCTGCGCGAGCGGCTCGCGGGCGGTTTCACGGGCGCCTGACAGGCGAGGGCGGGTGCGCCGGTCGTATGGCCGGGCTCCGGCCGCGCGGGCAGGGGTGGCCGCGCTGCGGTAAAATCGCCGCTTCCTCCCGCGCCCGTGTGGCGCGTCATTCGAAGGTCGACAGCCGATGCAGATTCACAAGGAAGTGGATGCGCGCGGGCTCAATTGCCCGTTGCCGATCCTGCGCGCCAAGAAAGCGCTCGCCGATATGGAGAGCGGGCAGATCCTCAAGGTGCTCGCGACCGATCCGGGCTCGCAGCGCGATTTCGCCGCGTTCGCGAAGCAGACGGGCAACGAGATCGTCGAAGTGACGACCCAGGACAAGACGTTCGTGTTCCTGATGCGCCGCCGCTGACGGCCCGCATCACGCGCCGCTTGCGGCAACCGCACGGGCAGCGCCCGTTGCGGTCCGGCCGCGCCTCTGACACCTCTGACAATTCTTAAACCTCGTCGCACGGTCGGCTGCGTATACTGACCCGGCCGGTCGTCCGTCTCGGATGGATGCGCCGGCCACGGTACGTCATACGAGGTTGGCACGGGGGCCATGCCTGACGCTACCGTCGTACAAACGGGGAGAGGACATGTCCTTCAGACCAGGGACCATTCGAAGTCCGTCCGCAGCGGAATGCATCGCGCCCGCACGCGCGGCGGGGTTGAGCCGGATCGAGCTCGACCCGCAACGGGATCGCCACGCGCGTGCCGCGCTGGAGGCATATGCCGATTCGGCGGCGGCCGAGATGCCGTGGCTGGCCGAATCGCTCGACGAACGGCTGCGCGGCGCCGCGCAGGACGATGGCGCGGGCCTCACGTATTGCGGCGCAACGATCGAGCGCGTGTTCGATCTCGCGCAGACGTGGGCGGCGAGCCAGCCCGACTACGCGGCGCCGGCGTGGGAGCGCGTGCGCGGCCAGCTCGAGCGGATGCTGGGGCGGCCGGAGGCGTTCCCGGTCGCGCGGCTGCGGCGACTGTCGACCGACGATCTGGCCGAGCCGAAGGCCGGCAAGGCGGGCTCCGACTAGGCGCGCAATCGCGCGACGGGAAGGATTATTCGAATAAAGGACCGTAGTCCGCGCAATTTCTTGGCGAATTTCATACTACTATGATGAAATCGCCGGTTCGTCCGTGCCCCGTTTTTGAGATATTTTCCCGGGGCGGCCGTGCCGCGCAGGTCGCGCGCTCGGCAAACGACGGCTCGCCGGCCGGTGTCGAAGGCCGCGCGCATGCTGCGCGGGGTGAGCGCGGGGAGCTGAACTGGACGAATCGTTTTCGATTTGCGGGGTGCTATGAGAATTGCTGTACTGGATGACGATCCGGCCCAGACGGATTTCGTCAGTCAAACGCTGACGGCCGCTGGCCACACATGCTATGCGTTCAAGGAAGGCAAGGCCCTGAAGAAGCGTCTGCAGCGCGAGACGTTCGATCTGCTCGTGCTCGACTGGAACGTGCCGGACATGTCCGGCGAGGAAGTGCTCAAGTGGGTGCGCGCGAACCAGACCGAGCACAGCCTGCCGATCATCTTCATGACGAGCCGCGACGACGAGGCGGGGATTACGCAGATCCTCAATGCCGGCGCCGACGATTACGTGGTCAAGCCCGTGTCGGGCCCGATCCTGCGCGCGCGCATCGGCTCGCTGCTGCGCCGCGCGTATCCGGTCAACGCTGAGGCGACCGTTCGCGAGTTCGACCAGTTCCGCTTCGACGTGAACCTGAAGCAGGCGTACGTCGGCGACAAGGCCGTGAGCCTCACGCAGAAGGAATTCGAACTCGCGCTGCTGCTGTTCCAGCACCTCGATCGACCGCTGTCGCGCGCGCATATTCTCGATCTCGTGTGGAAGCAGGCGACCGACATTCCGTCGCGCACGATGGACACGCACATATCGATGCTGCGCACGAAGCTCGGCCTGCGGCCGGAAAACGGCTATCGCCTCGCGCCGATCTACGGCTACGGCTACCGGCTCGAGCGGGTCGGCCAGGGAGAACCGGAGTGACCCAGCGAATCACGCAGCGCACGGCGCGCTTGCGCACGGCGGCACTGCATGCGGCGTGCGCGGTCGCGTTCGCGTTCGCGGCACAGCAGGCCGTCGCGCAGCCGCCTGCTGCCGTGGGCAAGACGGTCGTCTACCGCACGCAGGCCGGCGACACGCTGTACGACGTCGCCGCGCGCTACCTGCAGGGCTCGGACGACTGGCAACTGCTGCAGCAGATCAACGGCGTGCCCGCGCCGAAGCGCCTGCAGCCGGGCATCGCGCTGAAGTTGCCCGTCGCGCGTCTGCGCAAGGAAAAGCTGACCGCGCGCGTCGTCGCGGTGCAGGGCACGGCCGAGCGCGCGTCCGGCAACGCGTACGCGCCGCTCGCGAGCGATGCGACGCTCACCGAGGGCGACCGCGTGCGCACCGGCGCGAACGGCTTCCTGACGCTCGAACTGGCCGACGGCACGCACATGAGCCTGCCGCCCGACAGTCAGCTCGACCTGAAGACCTTGCGCCGCACCGTGCTGACCGGCGCGCTCGATCGCGTATTCGAACTCACGCGCGGCTCGGTCGACAGCGAGGTCACGCACCTGAAGAAACGCGACGACCGCTTCCAGATCCGCTCGCCGTCGGTCGTGGCCGGTGTGCGCGGCACGCGCTTCCGCGTGAACTACGACGCCGCCGGCAACGCGGCGACGCGCGTCGAGGTGCTCGACGGCACCGTCGGCGTCGCGGGCAAGCAGCAATCGGCCGATCCGACGCTCGTGCATGCGAACTTCGGCAGCGTCTCGACGTCGTCCGGCGCGGTCGGCGCACCGGTGCAACTGCTGCCGGCGCCCGCGCTCACGCATCCCGACAAGGTGCAGGACGAGCCCGACCTCACGTTCGACATCGCGCCGCTCGAGCATGCGCACGCCTATCACCTGCAACTCGCGCGCGACGCGGGCATGCTGGAGCTGTTCAGCGAAACGCGCACCGTCTCGTCGCGCGCGGTGTTCCGCGAGGTGCCGAACGGTACGTACTTCGTCCGGATTGCCGCGATCGACGACAACGGCCTCGAGGGCATGCCGCACATTTACGCGTTCGAGCGGCGCCTGATGGGGCTCGACGCGACCGCGTCGCCCGGCCCGAACGGCTATGAGTTCCGCTGGTCGCCGAATGGCGCGAGCAAGGATGCGCGTTATCGCTTCGTGTTGTCGCGCTCGAAGGACCTGAGCGCGCCGGTGGTCGACCAGATGGGCCTGCAGGCGCACCGGATCACGGTCGCGCACCTGCCGCCCGGCGACTACTACTGGGCGGTGACGGTCGAGGAGTTCGAAGGCGGCAAGTTCTATCAGAAGACGAGTCCGGTCAGCGCGTTCACGTTGTCGCGCTGACCCGCGGCGCATGAAAACCGACTCCGTTTCCCCGCGGCGGCGCCTCGGCCGCCGCTTCCTCATCGAGTGGATCGCGATCGGCTGCCTCGGGATCGCGGTGATCCTCGCATGCGCGTTCGGCCGGTTCTCGTCGAGCGTCGACGGGCTCATCTACGACCGGCTGCTGATGCTGCGCAGCCTGCCGTTGTCGCCCGATGTCGTCGTCGTCGACATCGACAACCAGAGCGTGTCCGCACTCGGCCGCTGGCCGTGGCCGCGCAGCGTGCACGCGCGGCTGCTCGACACGCTGGCGCGTGCGCAGCCGGCCGCGGTCGTCTACGACGTGCTGTTTACCGAGCCGTCGCCGGAGGATCGCGCGTTCGCGGACGCAATGACCCGTGTGCCGACCTTCCTGCCCGTCTTGCTGAGCCCCGAGCAGGCGGACGGCACGCGCACCGTCGATCCGCCGGTGGCGGAGCTCTCGGCACGCACGATGGGGCTCGGCCACATCAATCTCGAAGTCGATCCCGACGGCATCGTGCGCAGCGTCGCGCTGTTCGAAAGCGACGGACGCGTGCGCTGGCCGCAACTGATGGTGCCCGTCTATCGTGCGATCCAGGCCGGCCGGCTGCATCCGGTCGGCGGTGTGCCCGGGGCGAATGCGCACGACCTGTCGCGCGACGCGAACGGCGAGGGCCGCTACCTGATCCCGTTCAGCCGCAATACGCCCGCCTATCCGACGGTGTCGTTCGACGACGTGCTCGAAGGGCGCGTGAAACCCGACGCGCTGCGCGGCAAGATCGTCGTCGTCGGCGTGACCGCATCGGGCCTCTTCGACCGCTTCGCGACCCCGGTGTCGGGGGACTTCGGCCCGCTCGCCGGCGTGTACATTCATGCGAACGTCCTCGACATGCTGGCCACCGGCAGCGCGATCCTGCCCGCGCCTCGTGACTGGCTCTTCGCCGCATCGCTGCTGCCGCTCGCCGTGCTGCTGGGCGGTTTCCTGATGCTGTCACCGTGGCGCGCGCTGCTGCTGACGCTGAGCCTGGCCGCGCTGTCCGTCGTCGCGAGCCTGGCGCTGCTGTTCGAGGCGCGCGTGTGGCTGTCGCCCGCGCCGGCGATCTTCGGGCTGATCGCCGTGTACCCGATCTGGAACTGGCGGCGCCTGGAAATGACGATGTCGCACCTGCGCCGTGAGCTGCAGCGGCTGGCCGACGAGCCGCACCTGCTGCCCGAGGCACCGCGCACGCGCAGCGTCGGCGGCGACGTGCTCGAACGGCAGATAGCGCTGATGGCGCAGGCCGCGCAACGCGTGCAGGACATGAAGCGCTTCGTGTGGGACAGCCTCGACAGCATGCCGGAGCCGATCTTCGTCACCGACCTGGCCGGGACCGTGCTGATCGCGAACCATGCGGCGAAGCGCTACGGGGCGCGCCTCGCGCTGCCGCTGCCGGAAGGGCGGCCGCTGCGCGCCGCGCTCGGCGAGTTGACCTTCATGAAGACCGTCGACGGCAACGCCGAACACGACGTGACGATCCGCGAACACTGGCCGGCCGCGCTTGACCCGACGCTCGGGGCCGAAGACGAAGCGATGGCGCGCGGCATCGAGGTGCGCGATCGCGACGGGCTCGACCATCTGTTACGCTACGCCCCGTGTACGAATGCGCAGGGCCATGTGACGGGCTGGATCGCCGGCCTCGTCGACGTAACCGAGCTGCACGCGGCCGAGCGGCAGCGCGAGGAGGCGCTGCACCTGCTGTCGCACGACATGCGCTCGCCGCAGTCGTCGATCCTTGCGCTTGTCGAGATCGAGCGCGATCGCGTCGAAACCGACGCGATGCGCGGGCTGCTCGCGCGGATCGAGCGGTATGCGCACCGTGCGCTGTCGCTCGCCGACGAGTTCGTGCAGCTGGCGCGCGCGGAGTCGCAGGCGTACCAGCTCGAACCGACCAGCCTCGTCGACGTGCTGATCGACGCGAGCGACGAAGTGTGGCCGCAGGCGCAGGCGAAGCGCATCCGCATCGAGACCGACGTCGGCACCGACATGTGCTGGGCGCGTGCCGACCGCTCGCTGATCACGCGTGCGTTCGTCAACCTGCTGAACAATGCGGTCAAATACAGTCCGTCCGACACGGTGATCACGTGTACGCTGACGGTCGAGCATGCATCGAAGCGGATGTTCTGTACGATTCGCGATCAGGGGTACGGCATCTCGCCGGAAGATCAGCGGCATCTGTTCGAGCGTTTCAAGCGATTCCATGCGGGCGAGCGGCCCGAAATCTCGGGCTCGGGGCTCGGCATGGCATTCGTGAAGACGGTCGTCACGCGCCACGGCGGCAGCGTGACGGTCGACAGCGAAGTGGGTGTCGGCACCGCGGTGACGGTGTCGCTGCCCGCGATCGACGAGCCGTCCGCCTGACAGGGCCGGGCACGACGGCAGGCATTTGGGGGAAGTCATGAGAAAGGAATGGGCAGCGACCGCGCTCGCGGTGACGCTGTTGACGGGTTGCGCCGGCGTCACGACCGGCGTGAGCGCGCTCGGGCAGCCGAACGCGTTCGAGTCCGGTTCGCACGACTACGAGCTCGTTCGCACGGCCGCTCAGGCCGACGATGCCGAATACCGGCAGATCGAGACGCTCGTGCGCGACGAGCTCGCGCACCGCGGCTTCGACGCGCAGCCTGGCCAAGCCGCGCGCTACCGGCTGTCGATCGCGTACGCGACGCAGCCGGCGTCGGTCGCGGCGACGGCCGACCAGTGCGGCGCGGCGAGCAGCGCGTGCGTGACCGTCGACGGGCCGGCGCCGTTCGCGCTCCCGTTCGCGGGCAGCGTGTATCGCCACGTGCTGACGCTGCGTTTCGTCGACGCGAAGTCGGGTGCCGACGTCTATCGCGTGTCGGCGTCGATGCGCGACCGCGATGCGGGCACGCAGCAGGCCGCGCCGACGCTCGTGAAGAGCGCGCTCGCGAAGCTGCCGTTCGAGCAGGGCGACGGCTGGCTCGTGAAGACGAAAAAAGACGACGCGGGCGCAATGCCGGGCGTCGTCTCGGTGAAGTCGGCCGCCGCGCGCTGACGCGCCGGCCGTGAGGTGAGGGCGGGCCCGCCGCGCAGGCGAGGCCGGCCCGTGCCGCGTTCAGGCAGACGGTTGCCCGTTGCCGCGCGCGCGCAGATACGCGTCGAACTCGGCGCCGACTTCCGGGTGGCGCAGCGCGAACTCGACCGTCGCCTTCAGGTAGCCGAGCTTGCTGCCGCAGTCGTAGCGCGTGCCCTGGTACTTGTAGGCCAGCACCTGTTCGTCGGCGAGCAGCGCCTGGATCGCGTCGGTGAGCTGCAGCTCGCCGCCCGCGCCCGGCTTCAGCGCGCGCAGATGTTCGAAGATCCGCGGCTTCAGGATGTAGCGGCCGACCACGCCGAGGTTCGACGGCGCGACTTCCGGCGCCGGCTTCTCGACGATCGCCGACATCTTGACGATCGATTCTTCCCACTCCTTGCCATCGACGATGCCGTACGACTTCGTCTCCGACGGCGGGATCTCCTCCACCCCGATCACCGAGCTGTGATAGTGGTCGAACACGTCGACCATCTGCTTCATCACGGGCGGGTTGCCGTCGAGCAGGTCGTCGGCGAGGATCACCGCGAACGGGTTGTCGGCGACGAGCTTCTCCGCGCACAGCACCGCATGGCCAAGGCCGAGCGCTTCCGGCTGGCGCACGTAGAAGCAGTCGACATGGCTCGGCTTGATGCTGCGCACGAGCTCGAGCAGTTTCTCCTTGCCGCGCGCCTCGAGTTCGGCCTCGACTTCGTACGACTTGTCGAAGTGGTCCTCGATCGCGCGCTTGCTGCGCCCGGTCACGAAGATCATTTCCGTGATGCCTGCGGCGATTGCTTCCTCGACGGCGTACTGGATCAGCGGCTTGTCGACGACGGGCAGCATTTCCTTCGGGCTCGCCTTCGTGGCCGGGAGGAACCGCGTGCCGAGACCGGCAACGGGGAATACCGCCTTGGTGACTTTCAACATGATCGAACCTTTATTCCTGTAATCGACTTGTCAGACAGTCTTATGTTCACGTTCCGATTATAGTGAACGCAAACGACCTTACCGTTTGTTACGCAGGCAACCGATCGAGCTGAGCGCGCAATTTTTCCAGCGTGCTCTGGAATTCGGCGACACGCTTCTGCTCCTGTTCGACCACGGCCGGCGGCGCTTTCGCGACGAACGCCTCGTTGCCGAGCTTCGCGTTGCACTTCGCGATTTCGCCCGTCAGGCGCGCGATTTCCTTCGACAGGCGCTCGCGTTCGGCCGCGACGTCGATTTCCACTTTCAGTACCAGCTTGTTCGGGCCCACGATCGCGATCGGCGCGCCGTGCGCGGCCTGGTCGAGCGTCGCTTCGTCGGCCAGGATCTGCACTTCCGACAGGCGGGCGAGGGCCTGGACGTACGGCGCGAACGAGCGCAGGCGCTCGGCGTCGCCGGCCGCGAGCAGCGGCACCTTGGTCGCCGGCGACAGGTTCATCTCGCCGCGCAGGTTGCGGCACGCGTCGACGATCGCCTTCAGGTCGGCCGCCCATTGCTCCGACGCCTCGTCGATCTTCTGCAGGTTCGCGACCGGATACGCCTGCGTCATGAGCGACGCTTCGCCCTCGGCCTTGCCTTGCGGATAACGGCCGGCGAGCGGCGCGACCTTCTGCCAGAGCGCTTCGGTGATGAACGGGATGATCGGGTGCGCGAGGCGCAGCACCGTTTCCAGCACGCGCAGCAGCGTGCGGCGCGTCGCGCGCTGCTGTTCCGGCGTGCCGTTCTGGATCTGCACCTTCGCGAGTTCGAGGTACCAGTCGCAGTACTCGTCCCACACGAATTTGTAGATGCTGGTGGCGATGTTGTCGAAGCGGTAATCGGCGAAGCCCTTCGCGATGTCGGCCTCGGTGCGCTGCAGGAGCGACACGATCCAGCGGTCGGCCGCCGAGAAGTCGAGGTAGCCGCCGGGGCCGCAGTCGCCCGCGCCGCACATTTCCGGCTTGTCGGCGCCGCAGTCGTGGCCTTCGCAGTTCATCAGCACGAAGCGCGTCGCGTTCCACAGCTTGTTGCAGAAGTTGCGATAGCCTTCGCAGCGCGCGAGGTCGAAGTTCACGTTGCGGCCGAGCGTCGCCATCGACGCCATCGTGAAGCGCAGCGCGTCGGTGCCGAACGCGGCGATGCCGTCCGGGAATTCCTTGCGCGTCTTCTTCTCGATGGTGGCGGCCTGCTTCGGGTTCATCAGGCCCGTGGTGCGCTTCGCGACCAGCGTTTCGAGGTCGATGCCGTCGACGATGTCGATCGGGTCGAGCGTGTTGCCCTTGCTCTTCGACATCTTCTGGCCTTCCGCGTCGCGCACGAGGCCGTGCACGTAGACGGTGTGGAACGGCACCTTGCCGGTGAAGTGCGTCGTCATCATCACCATCCGGGCGACCCAGAAGAAGATGATGTCGAAGCCGGTGACGAGCACCGACGACGGCAGGAAGTGCTGCAGTTCAGGCGTGTCGTTCGGCCAGCCGAGCGACGAGAACGGCACGAGCGCCGACGAGAACCACGTGTCGAGCACGTCCTCGTCGCGCTTCAGCGCGCCGGCATAGCCCTTCGCGGCGGCCTGCGCGCGCGCTTCTTCCTCGTTGCGCGCGACGAACACCTCGCCGTTTTCGCCATACCATGCGGGAATCTGGTGACCCCACCACAGCTGGCGCGAGATGCACCAGTCCTGGATGTTCTCGAGCCATTGATAGTAGGTGGTCGTCCAGTTTTCCGGCACGAACTTGATCTGGCCGTTGCGCACGACGTCGAGCGACGTTTCGGTGATCGACTTGCCCGGGTTGAACGTGCCTTCCGGTGCCGGCTTCGTCATCGCGACGAACCACTGGTCGGTCAGCATCGGCTCGATCACGACGCCGGTGCGGTCGCCGCGCGGCACCATCAGCTTGTGCGGCTTGACGGAGTCGAGGAAACCCTCCGCATCGAGGTCGGCGACGATCGCCTTGCGTGCGTCGAAGCGGTCGAGGCCGCGATACTGCTCGGGGCCGTTGTCGTTGATCTTTGCGTCGAGCGTCAGGATCTCGATCGGCGCGAGGTTGTGGCGCAGGCCGACCTGGTAGTCGTTGAAGTCGTGCGCGGGCGTGACCTTCACGACGCCCGTGCCGAACTCGCGGTCGACGTAGTCGTCGGCGATCACCGGAATCTCGCGGCCCGTCAGCGGCAGCGTGACGAGCTTGCCGATCAGGTGCGCGTAGCGCTCGTCTTCCGGATGGACCATCAGCGCGACGTCGCCGAGCATCGTTTCCGGGCGCGTGGTCGCGACGGTCAGCGACCCCGAACCGTCGACGAGCGGATAGCGGATGTGCCACAGGTGGCCGTTTTCCTCTTCGCTCGCGACCTCGAGATCCGACACTGCGGTGAGCAGCACCGGATCCCAGTTCACGAGGCGCTTGCCGCGGTAGATCAGGCCCTGTTCGTAGAGCGTGACGAACACGTCGCGCACGGCGGCCGACATCTTGTCGTCCATCGTGAAATATTCGCGCGACCAGTCGGTCGACGCGCCGAGACGGCGCACCTGGCCGGTGATCGTCGAACCGGACTGCTGCTTCCACTCCCACACGCGCTCGACGAACTTCTCGCGGCCGAGGTCATGGCGCGATACGCCCTGTGCATCGAGCTGGCGCTCGACGACGATCTGGGTCGCGATCCCCGCGTGGTCGGTGCCGGGCACCCACAGCGTGTTCTCGCCGAGCATCCGGTGGTAACGGGCGAGGCCGTCCATGATCGTCTGGTTGAACGCGTGGCCCATGTGCAACGTGCCGGTGACGTTCGGCGGCGGCAGCTGGATCGCGAAATCGGGGCGTGCCGGATCGAATGCCGGTGCGGCATAGCCGCGTTTTTCCCACTCCGGCCCCCATTGGGACTCGATGGTGTGGGGCTCGAAACTCTTCGCAAGCGTGCTGTCGCTCATGGTTGGAAATCTGCCGAAAAATGCGTGAATTGGATGCCGAATCTGACAATTATAAATGGATGCACATCGGCCAGCCATCGCTTGCCCGGGCGGGCAGGTCGCGGGGGCGCCGCAACGCGGGCGACGGCAGGCGTCGGAACGGATCGGAAACGGCATCGCGCGGCCGACTTATAATGGCGGGTCCGCATTTTTCTCGCACGTCCGCTGCCGCTCCATGCCCGATCTGCTCGCCAATCTGAACCCTGAACAATACGCCGCCGTCACGCTGCCGAACGAACCGGCGCTGATCCTCGCGGGGGCGGGCAGCGGCAAGACCCGCGTGCTGATCACGCGTATCGCGTGGCTGATCCAGCAGGGTTACGCGTCGCCGGCCACCGTGCTTGCCGTCACCTTCACGAACAAGGCCGCGCGCGAAATGATGGCGCGGCTGTCGGCGATGATGCCGATCGACACGCGCGGCATGTGGATCGGCACGTTCCACGGGCTGTGCAACCGGATGCTGCGCACGCACTGGCGCGACGCCGGCCTGCCGCAGACCTTCCAGATCCTCGACACGGCCGACCAGTTGTCGGCGATCAAGCGGCTGATGAAGGCGGCGAATGTCGACGACGAAAAATATCCGCCGAAGAACGTCCAGTATTTCATCAACAACGCGAAGGAGCAGGGGCTGCGTCCCGACAAGGTCGACGCGTCCGACAACTTCAACCGCAAGTTCGTCGAGCTCTACCAGGCGTACGACCAGCAGTGCCAGCGCGAGGGTGTCGTCGACTTCCCCGAGCTGCTGCTGCGCTGCTACGAGCTGCTCGCGTACAACGCGCCGCTGCGCGCGCACTACCAGGCGCGCTTCAAGCACATTCTCGTCGACGAGTTCCAGGACACCAACAAGCTGCAGTACGCGTGGCTCAAGATGCTCGCGGGCGGCGAGAACGCGATCTTCGCGGTCGGCGACGACGACCAGTCGATCTACGCGTTCCGCGGTGCGAACGTCGGCAACATGCGCGACTTCGAAGACGAATTCCGCGTGCGCAACCTGATCAAGCTCGAGCAGAACTACCGGTCGCACGGCAACATCCTCGACGCGGCGAACCAGCTGATCTCGAACAACTCGCATCGCCTCGGCAAGAACCTGCGCACCGACGCCGGCCACGGCGAGCCCGTGCGCGTGTACGAGGCCAGCACCGATGCGCAGGAGGCCGGCTGGATCGTCGAGGAGATCCGCTCGCTGATCAACACCGGGATGTCGCGCAGCGAGGTTGCCGTGCTGTATCGCAGCAACGCGCAGTCGCGTGCGATCGAGCACACGCTGATGACGTCGGGCATCCCGTATCGCGTGTATGGCGGTCTGCGCTTCTTCGAGCGCCAGGAAGTGAAGCACGCGCTCGCGTACCTGCGCCTGATCGACAACCCGAACGACGACACCGCGTTCGTGCGCGTCGTGAATTTCCCGACGCGCGGGATCGGCGCGCGCTCGATCGAGCAGCTCGCGGACGCCGCGCGCCTGTACGACTGCTCGATGGCCGCGGCGATTCCGTACGTCACCGGCAAGGCCGGCACGAGCCTCGGCGCGTTCGCGAACCTCGTCGCGAAGATGCGCGCCGAGACGCAGCAGATGAGCCTGCCGGAGACGGTCGAATACGTCGTGCGCGCGAGTGGCCTCGCCGATTTCTACCAGGGCGAGCGCGAAGGCCAGGACCGCCTCGAGAACTTGCAGGAACTCGTGAACGCGGCCACCGCGTTCGTCAGCGAGGAAGGTTACGGGCTCGATGCGCCGGCCCGCTCGATTCCGCTGCGCGCGGGCGCGATCGCGGCGCCGGAGCTCGGCGTGGACGCGGACGATCCGACGGTCGACGTGCTCGATCCGGCGCCGCTCGGCGACCCCGCGCAGAACCCCGACACGATGACGCCGCTCGCGGGCTTCCTGTCGCACGCGTCGCTGGAAGCCGGCGACAACCAGGCGCAGGCCGGCCAGGACGCGGTGCAACTGATGACGGTGCACGCGGCGAAGGGGCTCGAATTCTCGGCCGTGTTCATCACCGGCCTCGAGGAAGGGCTGTTCCCGCACGAGAACAGCGTGCTCGAATCGGACGGCCTCGAGGAAGAGCGGCGGCTCATGTACGTCGCGATCACGCGCGCGAAGGAGCGGCTCTACCTGTCGTTCGCGCAAAGCCGGATGCTGCACGGCCAGACGCGCTACAACGTGCGCTCGCGCTTTTTCGACGAATTGCCGGAGCACGTGCTGAAGTGGCTCACGCCGAAGGTCGAGGCGGGCTCGCGCTGGGGCGGCCGCTCGGACAACGCCGGCTGGGGGCGCGACTGGTTCGCGCGGCCGGGCGGCGGCAGTCGCGAACAGGTCGTCGACGCGGCGGTCTCCGCGCCGCTGCCGGCGTTCGCGGACAAGCAGCGCGCGGCCGACACCGGCTTCCGCATCGGCCAGCAGGTATTCCATACCAAGTTCGGCGAGGGGACGGTCACCGCGCTCGAAGGCAACGGCGCCGATGCGAAGGCGCAAGTGAAGTTCAAACGGCACGGCGAGAAGTGGCTCGCGCTGGCGGTCGCGAAACTGCAGGCGGTGGAATGATGGGCATCGACATGGCTGAAACGGTTTCGACGCGCCCGCTCGGCATTCTGGCCGCGCTGCCCGAGGAACTCGGCGACCTGATCGCCGCGATGCGTGACGAAGGCGCGATGAAGACCATCACGCTCGGCCGCCGCGATTATCACGTCGGCACCGTGCACGGGGCGGCCTGCGTCGTCACGCTCGCGCGGGTCGGCAAGGTGGCGGCCGCCGCGACGGTCAGCGCGCTGATTCACGTGTTCGGCGTGTCCGGCATCGTCTTCACCGGCGTCGCCGGCGGCGTGTCGCGCACGGTGCGCGTCGGCGACGTCGTCGTCGCCGATCTGCTGCTGCAGCACGATCTCGATGCGTCGCCGCTGTTTCCGCGCTACGAGGTGCCGCTGCTCGGCATCACGCGGTTCGCGACCGATGCGGCGCTGACGGCTCGTCTGAAGGCCGCATGCACGCTGTTCGTCGCCGAGGAGGGCGCGCGGTTCGCCGAGCGTTTCGGGCTGGCGGGTGCGACGTTGCACGGCGGGCTGATCATCAGCGGCGACCGCTTCGTGTCGAGCGAGCGGGAAGTCGTCGCGCTGCGCGACGCGCTGCCGGACGCGCTCGCGGTCGAGATGGAAGGCGCGGCGATCGCGCAGGTGTGCGCCGAGCACGACGTGCCGTTCGCCATCGTGCGCACGATCTCCGATACGGCCGACGATCATGCGACGCAGTCGTTCTCGCACTTCCTGTCGGCGATCGCGAGCAACTATTCGTCTGGCATCCTCAAGCGTTTCCTGACGCTGCATGCGACGACGGCGGCCTGAAGCCGCCGTCGTACTTTCCCTTCGAATCGGTCGACCGGCCGCGGCACACATGCCGCGGCCGGTTCGTCACGCCTGCTTGCGCCGGCTGCTTTCGAGGTTCGGCAGGAACACCGTCAGCACGCCGATCAGCGGCAGGAACGAGCACACCTTGTAGACGAACGTGATGCTCGTCGCATCCGCGAGCTGGCCGAGCACGGCGGCACCCACGCCGCCCAGGCCGAACGCGAAGCCGAAGAACAGGCCCGCGACCATTCCGACCTTGCCGGGCATCAGCTCCGTCGCGTAGACGAGGATCGCGGCGAACGCCGACGCCAGCACGACGCCGATGATCACGCTCAGCACGCTCGTCCAGAACAGGTTCGCGTACGGCAGCAGCAGCGTGAACGGCGCGACACCGAGGATCGACACCCAGATCACGTACTTGCGGCCGATCCGGTCGCCGACCGGCCCGCCGATCAGCGTGCCGGCCGCGACTGCCGCGAGAAACACGAACAGGTGGATCTGCGCGGCCTGCACCGACAGGTGGAACTTGTCGATCAGGTAGAACGTGAAATAGCTGTTGATGCTCGCGAGATAGAAGTACTTCGAGAAGACCAGCAGCACCAGCACGCCGATCGCGGCGAGCACGCGGCCCTGCGACAGCGTCGGATGGCCGGCCGCCGCGGCCTTTTTCTTCATCGACGGATGCTTCTTGTACCAGTGGCCAATCTGCGTGAGGACGACCATCGCGACGAGCGCGGCCGCCGAGAACCACGCGATGCTGTGCTGGCCGTGCGGAATGATCACCAGCGCGGCGAGCAGCGGCCCGAGTGCCGAGCCGGCGTTGCCGCCGACCTGGAACAGCGACTGCGCGAGCCCGTGCTGGCCGCCCGATGCCATCCGCGCGACGCGCGACGATTCCGGATGGAATACCGATGAGCCGCAGCCGACCAGCGCCGCCGCCGCCAGCAGCGTCGGGAAGTTCTGCGCGGCCGACATCAGCAGCAGCCCCGCGAGCGTGAAGCCCATCCCGACCGGCAGCGAATACGGCTTCGGCTGCTTGTCCGTGTACAGGCCGACGAGCGGCTGCAGCAGCGACGCGGTGATCTGGTAGGTCAGCGTGATCAGGCCGATCTGCGCGAACGACAGCGCGAACTGGCTCTTGAGCATTGGATAGATCGCGAGGATCAACGACTGGATCATGTCGTTGAGCATGTGCGAGAAGCTGATCGCGCCGAGCACGGGGTAGACGGTACGCGGAGCGGGTGGGGCAGACGGCTGGGCTGCGGCTGTCGCGCCGACGCCCGTATCGAGGCTGGTTTCCATGTGAGCTGAGCGAGTTGAGGTGGCGGGACGCGCTCTGATGGGGATCGGCGCGTTCGAATCGTTGTTGCGTCAAAGAAGTCTAATGTGGCGTATCGAGAATGTCAGGCCAAGTTTTGTCGCGATTCGGACATTGTTGTGACGATTCGGCCATGACGCCGTTTTTTGGCCAGGTATAACGCTGCGGCACGTCCGGCTTTCGTCGGGCCGCGCGGGACCGGATCGGTGTTTGCCCGGACTCAAGGCGCGCCGATGGCGGCCGTAGAAGGACCAATGACATCACAGTGCGGCACCGGCCACGAGCCGGGCGAGCGCAGGGCGCGCGGCATGGCGGGCCAGCGCGGGAATGCCGGCCGCCGGAACCGACCTTTCCGGCGGCATGATCAATACGGGGATATATCGATGAAAGCAGCTTCATTGCATCCGCGGCCGGTTGCGGCCGCCGCCGCATCCGACGCAGCCGCCCGGCCCGCCGCACGTCGTGCGCGCGCAGCCCGGCGCGAATCCCGGCCGTGGACGGTCAAGGCGACGTTGCGCGCCGCGTTCGCGATCCTGCTGGCCGGCACGCTCGCGATCGGCGTGTTTTCGCTGTGGCAGATCAACCGGCTGAACGCGTCGATTGCGTCGGTCTACGAGCAGGGGCACGTCGCGAGCCGGGCGGCGGAGGAGGTGCGCGCCGAGGTGCTGCGCGCGAGCCGCGCGCAGAAGATGCTGCTGACCGCCACCACCGCGAAGGAGCGCGACGACCTGGGCGCCGAGGTCGGCGCGGGGCTCGCGTCGATCGGCCAGGCGCTCGCGACGCTGCAGCGCTACGCGGATCCGGCCGATGCCGACGATTCCGCGCGACTGCGCGCATTCTCGATGGCGGTCGGCACGTGGAGCGGCCATCTGCGCGATTTCGTCGCGCTCGTGCAGGCGCAGCCGCTCGACCTGTCGCAGATGAACTGGCAGGTCGGCACGCAGGACGTGTCGCTGCTGGTCGAGACCGGCAAGCTCGAGAAGCTCGTCGCGATGCTCGTGAAGACGCGCGGCGCGAAGTCGAAGGCGACGCTCGATGCGTCCGCAACGATCTTCTCGTCGTCGTTCGCGATGATCGCGGCGATGACGGCCGCACTGATCGTGCTGGCGATCGCGATTGCCGAAGGGGTCGTGCGCCGCCTCGCGTCGCAGCTCGGCGGCGAGCCCGCGGAGGCGAAGGCGATCGCCGCCGACATCGCGCGCGGCGACCTCGCACGGCCGATATCGCTCGGCCGGCACGACCGCGACAGCATGGTGCGTGCGCTGTCCGACATGCAGACCGGGCTCGCGGCGACCGTCGGCGAGATCGCCGTCAGCGCCGAGGCGATCGCGGCCGCGTCCGGCGAGATCTCGACCGGCAACCTCGACCTGTCACGCCGCACCGAGCAGCAGGCCGTCGCGCTCGAGCGCACCGCGGCCAGCATGGAGGAACTCACGTCGACGGTGCGGCAGAACGCCGAGAACGCGCGGCAGGCGAGCGCGCTCGCGGCCAATGCGTCGGCCGTCGCGGAGGCGGGCGGCGAAGTCGTCGGACGCGTGGTCGCGACGATGAGCGAGATCGACGACAGCGCAAAGAACATTCGCGACATCATCGGCACGATCGAGGGGATCGCGTTCCAGACCAACATTCTCGCGTTGAACGCCGCGGTCGAGGCGGCGCGCGCGGGCGAGCAGGGACGCGGTTTTTCGGTGGTCGCGGGCGAGGTGCGGCAACTCGCGCAGCGCGCGGCGACCGCGGCGAAGGAGATCCGTGGGCTGATCGGCGCGTCGGTCGAGCGCGTCGCGAACGGCGCGGCGCTCGCGCACGATGCGGGCCGCACGATGAACGACGTGGTGCGGGCGGTCAAGCGCGTGACCGACATCATCGGCGAGATCTCCGCGGCGTCGGACGAGCAGAGCGCGGGGATCGACGAGATCGGCCGCGCCGTCACGCAGATGGATGCCGGCACGCAGCAGAACGCGGCGCTCGTCGAACAGGCGGCCGCCGCAGCGAACGCGCTCGACGAGCAGGCGCAGGCGCTCAAGTCGCTGGTCGGACGCTTTCGCATCGCGGCCTGAGCGTCGCATCGTCCCACGCCGTCGCGGGCCGGCCGCCCGCGACGCGCAGGCTGCCGCGCTGCTGTCGATCGGTGACAAACCCGGCAGTCGGCCCGCGCGCAATCCCTTACAATGCGCCTCCACATAGCGGGGGGCCAGAACCCGCGGCGCATGCGCACCGACTCCGGTGCGACCGCACGCCGAGCGGGTCACAACAATGACGATGACGATTTACCTGACGGGATACCTGTGGATGCTCGCGTCCGCAGCGATCGGCATGCGCACGCGCGTGGCCGCGTGGAGATGGCTCGCGGCGGGTATCGCGCCGGCCGCCGCGTTCGCCGTGCTGCGGGGCCGGACGGGCACCGACACGGCGATCTATCTCGACATCATTACCGGCATCTGGAGCGGCAACCTGAAGGTCGTGCCGCGCACGCTCGAACCGGGTTTCGTCTGGCTCGTGCGCGCGCTCGCGTGGCTCGGGCACGAGCCGCACATCGCGATGGCGATCCTGTCGCTGCTGGTCGTCGTCGCGTGCGTCGCCGCGTTCGGCCGGAGCGCCGAGGACGCATGCGTGTTCGCCACGCTGATCTTTCCGCTGTTCTTCTACGACATGGCGATGAGCGGCGTGCGCTACGGCGTCGCGTTCTGTGTCGCGAAGCTCGCATCGGACGCATGGGCGCGCAGGCGGCACGGCGCGTCGTTCGCGTTCGCGGCCGCGGCGACCGCCATGCACGTGTCGGCGGCGCTGCTTGTCGTGCTGCTGCAGGTCCGACGGTTGCGCCTGCTGCGCTATGCGGGGCTGGCGGTCGCGATCGGCGGCGTGCTGTTCGCGATGCATCACGACGCGCTGCTCGCGAAGGTCGGCCTGTATGCGGCGTTCACGCCGCCCGCGCAGATGTCGGGCGGTGCCCCGCTCGTGCTTGCGTTGCTGACGCTCGCCGCCGGCTGGGTGCTGCTGGCGCGCATGCCGCGCACGCTCGTGTTCCTGTTCGTCTGCGAGATCGCGAGCTTCGCGCTCGCGCGGATCAGCTATGCGGGGCTGCGTTTCCAGTGGCTCGTGCTGTTCGCGATGGGCTGTCAGTTCGTGCCGCTGCAGCACGTGCCGGGGATCCGACGCCGGCACGTGATCGTCGCGCTGGTCGTGATCGGCGCCGTCGGCTTCGCGATGCGACTGCGCAACATGCTCGGCGAGTACGGGCTCGGCCCGTCGCCGTTCCTGCCTTACCGGTTCTTCTGGGAATGACGCGGCCGGGCGGGGCGCCGCCCGGCCAGCGTTTCATCACGACTTTTTCTGCTTGTCCGGATCGATGATGACCGTACAGGTCGTGCCCGCCGACAGCACCACGTCGGCCGGCACTTCGTCGATGCGGATGCGCACCGGCACGCGCTGCGCGAGACGCACCCAGTTGAAGGTCGGGTTCACGTCCGCGACGAGGTCGCGGCTTTGCGGGTTGTCGCGATCGTAGATGCCGCGCGAGATGCTCTCGACGTGGCCCTTCATCACGCCGCCGCTCATCAGCCGCATCTCGGCCGGTGCGCCGACCTTCACGCGCGGCAGCTTGGTTTCCTCGAAGTAGCCGTAGACCCAGAACGAATGGCTGTCGACGATCGCGAGCTTCGCCTGGCCGGCCACCGCGTAGTTGCCTTTGAACGTCTGCAGGTTCGTGATGTAGCCGTCGACCGGCGCGACCACGCGCGTGCGTTCGAGATTGAGCTTCGCGGCGTCGAGCGCGGCGATCGCCTGCTGGTACTGCGCGTCGGCGCTCGATGCGCTGTGCGCGGCGTTCTCGCGGTTTTCCTTCGACACGACGAGCGCGTCGAGGTCGGCACGGCGGGCCGCGTCGTCGCGGCGCATCTGCAGTTCCGCGCGGCGGGCGGCGACGGCCGCCTGCGCCTGCTCGACCGCGATCTGGTAGTGCGACGGGTCGATCTGCATGATCAGGTCGCCCTTTTTCACGAGCTGGTTGTCATGCACGGGCAGTTCGACGATCGCGCCCGACACGTCCGGCGCGACGTTGACGATCTCGGCACGGACGCGCCCGTCGCGCGTCCAGGGATCGTCCATGTAGTGCACCCACAGCGAGCGCCCGATCAGGATCGCGACGAGAAGGATGACGGCGGTCGCGACGAAGCCGAAGAGTTTTCTGAGAATCATGATGGTTCGGAATCAACGGTAAACGGCAAGACTCAGTCCGCCGCAAATGCAGACGAGAAGGCACGCGCGGAACAGCGACGGGTGCCAGACGAGACGGTAGAGGCCCGTGTAGGCGAGCAGGCGGTCGACGGCCCAGGTCGCCAGCGCGCCCAGGACGAACATCAGGACCACCGTGGGCATGTAGGCATCGAGAATGGCGATTTCACGCGGCATCATGACGAGGCTCCTTGTTGGGGACGCACGGGGCGGTTGCGGTTGAGCGGCTCGAGCGGCGATTCCGGATCGAGCAGCGCCGTGCGTACGAAATGCAGATGACTCAGGATGCGTTGCAGCCGATGGCGCTCCTCGCGCGACGGCGTGACCGCATCGAGCGTCTGCCGGGTCGCGTCGATCGCGGCGTTGACCGCATCGAGCGTCGCGTCGAAGCGCGCCGCGTCCGGCTGGCGGAACAGCGCGGACAGCGCGGTGCGCATCGTCTCGATCGCGCGTCGCCACGGCGTCGTCGGCGCATAGCGCGGGTCGGACGGCAGCGTCGCCAGCTCGGTGCGCAGGTCGAGCGCCGCGTTGCCCGTCTCCAGCACCGCGAACATCCAGCGCAGCGCGTCGCGCTGCACGTCGGGCTGGTCGGCCGACAGCGTGTGCGCCTGGTACATCAGGTCGCGCGCGCCGCTCTCGAAGCGCGTGCGCAGTCCGGCCAGCCGTGCGTGGCACGCGGCGACCACCTGATGGCGCAGGTCGGCGAACAACCGCTTCTTGAGCCACGGCGCGGTCGGCGGAAACAGCACCGCGAACGCGATCGCCGAGACGAGCATCGACAGCACCAGCGCGAGCGCATCGTTCATGAAGCTCATCGGGTCGTAGTGCGTGATGTTGTCGGGGCCGGCGAGGAAGCTGAAGAAGATCAGGTAGCCCATCCCGTAGCCCGCGAGCTTCGGCTTCATCGTCATGAAGATGCCGATCGCGAGCAGCGGCGCGAGGGCCGCGCACAGCAGCGGGAAGCCGTCGATGTGCGGGTAGATGCCGAACGTCAGCAGGAAGCCCGTGCAGACGGCCAGCGCGGTCCCCATGCCCATCTGCGCGGACATCGCGGTCGGCCGCGGTGTCGACGACGCGAGCGCGCAGGTGGCCGCGGCCGTCAGCGTCATCGTGACGCCGCTCGGCCACGCGGTCTCGATCCAGAACCAGCCGAGCACGAGGATCACGGTCGCGGTGCGAATCGCCGCGATCACCATCGCCGTCACGTTGGTGCGCGGCTCGTAGCGCTCGATCCAGCGTTCGCGCTCGTGTGTCGCGGTCGACAGCGACGCATAGGTCGCCGCGTATTCGTGCAGGTCCGTGATGAAGCGGTACAGCAGCTCGGTGGCCGTGTCGAAGTCGAGCAGCGGAAAATCCGGCTGCGTCTCGAGCGCGGCGCGCGTCGCGCGGATGCGGCGCGGCAGCGCGTCGCGCCACGCGAGCAGCTGTTCGGCCGCGAGCGCGGCGTCGGCCGACGAGCGCACCGGTTCGCCATTGCGCGTCAGAAGCGGTGCGATCTCGCGAAAGTACGGCTCGATCGCGTCGATCGCGGCCTGCGCGCCGGCCGCGCGCAGCCGGTTCATCAACTGATGCAGCGCGTGAAAGCGGCTCGATACGCTCATGAACTCGCTGTTCAGACGCGCGAGGCGGCCGCTGCGCATCCGCGTGTCCGGATCCTCGAACACGGCCATGCTGCGCGCCGCTTCGAAGCCGACCACGTCCGCGACGAAGCGCGTATGGATGGTTTCGATGTGCGCGCGGTCGAGCTGGCCCGACAGCGCCGCCGCGACGTAGTCGACGAAGCTGCTGAAGCGCTTGCGCACCGTCGTGCGCATCTGCTCGCCGGTGTACTGCGGAAACACCAGCGCGCTGACGACGCCTGCCGACACGATCCCGACCATGATCTCGGCGACCCGCGTCATCGCGCTCATGAACGCGCCGTCCGGGTGTTGCGATGCCGGCAGGCCGATCAGCGCGGTCGTGTAACCGGCGAGCAGAAAGCCGTAGCTGCGGAAGTTGCGGTTGCGCGCGGCGCCGGCCGTGCACAGCGCGACCCACAGCGCGACGGCCAGCAGGAACAGCTGCGGCTGCTGCGGGAACAGCCCGACGAACGTGAGCGTCGCGATCAGCCCGAAGATCGTGCCGGCGACCCGGTAGAAGCTCTTCGCGAGCACCGCGCCGCTTTGCGGCTGCATCACGATGAACACCGTGGTCATCGCCGTCTTCGGCGCCGGCAGGTCGAGCCGCATCGACACGCCGGTCGCGATGAACGCGGCAAGCAGTGCCTTGAACAGATAGAGCCACGCGGCGCCGTCGCTGCGGGCCCAGTCGCCGAACGCGGCGGACCAGGCCGCGAGCGGGCCGGCGGCATGTGTGGAAGCGGGGGAGGAGGCGGACATGACGGTCGCTCCGCGTTACCGTGCGGCCGGCGCGGCGGTCGCGCCGGCGGTCGCGACCTGCGCGGGCCGGGCGGTGGCCACGACGGGCTTCGCACCCGATGCGGCGGCCGGCGCGGCGGCGCTCGCGGCGGATTCGTCGTGCGGCGGATGGCCGGCCTGAACGTCCGTTTCCGGCTCGACGCCGCCGCCGAGCGCGGCCATCAGCTGCGCGTGCGCGGCGAGGCGCTCCGCGTCGATGCGGGCCGCCGTCTCCTGCGCGCGCAGCAACTGCTGTTGCGCGACCAGCACGTTCACGTAATCGGTCAGGCCACGGCGGAAGCCTTCGCGCGACAGCTGGTAGCTGCGGTCGTTGGCGGCCACGGAGCGCGCGGCGTCCTTCTTCTGCGTATCGAGCGAGCGGATCCGCACGACCTGGTCGGCGATGTCCTTGAGCGCGCCGACGACCGTCTGGTTGTAGCGCTCGACGGCCTGGTCGTAGCCGGCGTCGGCCGCGCCGAGTTGCGCGCGCAGGCGGCCGCCTTCGAAGATCGGCAGCGACAGCGCCGGGCCGGCCGTCCAGCCGCCGTTCATCGCGCGCAGGAAGTCGGTGAACGGCGCGGTCACGCCGAAGCCGCCGACCGTCGCGAGCAGATCGATATTGGGGTAGAACGCGGCCTTCGCGACATCGATGCCCCGTGCCTGCGCGTCGACCGTCCAGCGGGCCGCGACGACGTCCGGGCGGCGGCCGAGCAGGTCGGCCGGCATCGCGGACGGCAAGCCGGCCGGCGCGTCGAGCGACAGGCTCGGCCGCTTGATCGCATCGCCGGCGCCCGGGCCCTTGCCCGCGAGTGCGGCGAGCTGGTGGCGCGCGAGCTGGATCGCTTCTTCATAGCTGTCGATCTGGCGCTCGTAGTCGGGCAGCGTCGATTCGGCCTGGCTGACTTCGAGTTGCGTGCCGAGGCCGGCCTGCAGGCGCTTGCGCGCGAGATCGGCCAGCGAGCGCTGACGTTCGAACGTTTCGTGCGCGAGATCGAGCAGCGCGTAGTTCATCGACATACCGACATACGCGCGCACGACGTTGACCTCGAGCTCGAGCTTCGCCGCCCGTGCGTCGGCCGCCGTCGCATGCGCGGTGTCGAGCGCGCGCTCGGTCGCGTTCTTGTCCTTGCCCCACAGGTCGAGGTGGTACGACAGGCCGAGCGTGCCGGTGTTGTTCCACGTGTCGGTGTCGGCGAGCGGTCCGGGCCCGTAGTACACGTTGTCGGGCCAGTGCTGGCGCATCAGCGACAGGTTGCCGTTGATCTGCGGCAGTTCCGCCGAATGGGCCACGCGCGCCATCGCCTGCGCTTCGCGCACGCGGGCCTCGGCGGCCGCGAGGGTGGGGTTGCCGGCCTGCGCGGCGGCGATCCACGCGTCGAGTTGCGGGTCGCGGTACGCGCGCCACCAGTCGGACGCGGGCCAGCCTGCATCGTGGTCCGCCGCGCGGATGGCGGCACCGGCATCGAGCGTGTTCGCTTCGATGCGCGCGGACTGCGGCTTGTTGTCGCCCATGCTCGCGCATCCGGCCATTATTAATGAGACTGCAAGAACCGCCAGTGCCAGCGTCCCTTTTGTTGCCGGAGACCGCACGATTTTCTCCCTTTCGGATATAGATGAGTCGGATGCGATTATATTTTTCAGTGATTCCTGAATAAATGGACAAGGGTGCAAGTCATTTTTACGAATCCTGAGACAATATTTGTTCGCCGCTGTGCAACAATCCCTCCGGATTCAAACGGGTAATGGGATGGATACGTTACAAAACATGCGGGTATTCGTCCGTGTGGTCGACGCGGGAAGCTTTACCGCGGCCGCCCAGCAGATGAATTCGACTACCGCCTATGCATCGCGCGCCGTGTCGGATCTCGAGGCGCACCTCCGCACGCGCCTCCTGAACCGGACGACACGCCGGATCGCGCTGACCGAGGCAGGCGAGCGCTACCTGCAGCGCTGCGAGCAAATCCTCGCGTACGTCGAACAGGCCGAAGCCGAAGCGGGCGACGCGCACGCGCGCCCGTCGGGCAAGCTGAAAGTCCATTGCTTCACGAGCCTCGGGCAGCACTACCTGGTGCCGGCCATTGCCCGCTATCGGCAGCGCTATCCCGACGTGCACGTCGAACTGACGCTCGCGCAGCGGATGCCCGACCTGCTCGACGAGGGGTACGACGTCGCGATTGTCGTCGGCCGCGACCTGCCCGATTCGGGGCTGGTGTCGCAGCGGCTCGGCGAGAGCTACAGCGTCGTGTGTGCGTCGCCGGGCTATGTCGACACGCACGGCGTGCCGCGGACGCCCGCGGATCTCGAGCACCACGTCTGTCTCGGGATGGTCGCGCCGGGCTTTCACTTCGACGAGTGGTCGCTGTCGGGGCCGCACGGCGACGAGGTGATTCCGATCACGGCGCCGCCGTTCCGCGTGAACGTCGCCGAGGCGCTCGCGGTGGCCGTGCGGGAAGGGATGGGGATCGGCGGGTTGCCGCTCTATTCGGCGATCGGCGGGCTGCGCAGCGGACACATCGTGCGCGTGATGCCCGAATACCGGTCGCACGTGATGAACATCTACGCGCTGTATCCGTCGCGCCAGTATCTCGACGCGAAAATCCGCACCTGGGTCGATTTTCTGCGCGATGAGTTGCCGGCCACGCTCGAAGCCGACGAAGCCGCGCTCGCGCAGTTCACGGCTGCGACATGAGCGCGCGGTCGAGCCCGATCTGACGAGATTTGTCCTTCGCGCAACATTTTTTTACCCTCGGACGGCGGACAGTTTGATACTGTTCAAATCAGAGAGATTTGGATCTGCCCATACCCGGAGTCGCAATGGATACGCAACTGATGATCGGCCTTGGAGTTCTGCTTGGTGCGGCTGCTGCCGCCGCGGCGACGCGCGATCTGCTGCGCGCGATGAAGGCACGGATGAAGCCGGCGCCGGTGCGGGTACGCCCGTCGGCGAACGGATCGCGCCGCGCCGATCGCTGATCGGGCGGCCTTTCGGATCGGGAAGGGCCGCATCACGCGGCCGGATGGCCCGGCGTTCAGCCGAGCTCGACCACTCTGTCCCACGCAAACGCGGGATTTTCCAGTTCGCCGGTGCGCCGGTGGATATAGCCGCGCGGGTTGCACACCACGCGCGTGCCGCTGTCGGTCACGTAATCGAATGAAGTATGCGTGTGGCCGTGGATCCACAGGTCCACGGGCGGCCGCACGAGTTCCGCCATGTCCGTGACGAATCCCGCCGACGCCAGGTCTTCCGCGTAACGCTCGGCGAGCGAGCGCAGGTGCGGCGCATGATGCGTGACGACGATCGTGCGGCCGTCGAACGGCGTCGCGAGCCGTGCTTCCAGCCACGCGCGGCCTTGCCGGTGCAGCGCGATCGCGTCGGCCGGCGTGAAATCCCGCTCCGGCGCCTCCGCCGCATGCAATGCCGCATCGTGCGGCCACGTCACCTGGATCAAGCCCTTGAAATCGAGCATCACACGCATGCCGGCGTCGATCGCGCGTGCGATGCTCGCCTCGTCGGCGCCGAACAGCGAGAAATCGGACCACAGCGTCGTCCCCAGCACGCGAAAGCGCTGTGCCGGATCGACGTACACGCCGTTGTTCAGGTAATGCACGTTGTCGATCGCCTGCGCGGCGTCGCGCATCGCGGTTTCGAGCGCGCCGAATTCCCCGTCGTAGTACTCGTGGTTGCCCGGCACGTAGATTACCGGCACGTCGGGGGCGAACGTTTCGGCGGCCCAGCGCAGGCCTTCCGCGTGATTGTGGATGTCGCCGGCCAGCACGACGAGATCCGCATCGGCGTGCGCGATCGTGTCGGGCTGGTTGCTTTCGAGATGCAGGTCGGACAGGACGCGGACTCTCATGGACATCGCTCCGGGGTGGGGGGCTTCAGCGCAGGACCTTGCCGGGATTCATCAGCCCGCGCGGGTCGAGCGCGGTCTTCAGCGTGCGCATGAGCGCCGTTTCGACCGGCGACTTGTAGCGCTGGGCGTCGTCGATCTTCAACTGGCCGATTCCGTGCTCCGCGCTGATCGTGCCGTGGTGACGGTGCACGTTGTCATAGACGATGCGATTGATCGGTTTCTGGAATTCCGCGAGGAACGCCTTCGGGTCGCCGCCTTCGGGCGTCTGCACGTTGTAGTGCAGGTTGCCGTCGCCGAGGTGGCCGAACGTGACCATCCGCGCGCCGGGCGCGGCCTGCTGGATCGCCGCGTCGGTTTCGTCGATGAAGCGCGCGATCGACGAAATCGGCACTGCGATGTCGTGCTTGATGTTCAGTCCCTCGTCGGCCTGCGCGAGCGGGATGTGTTCGCGCAGGTCCCAGAATGCGCGCGACTGCGCGAGATTTTCCGCGACCACCGCGTCGACCACGAGCCCGGCCTCGAATGCTTCTTCCATCAGTTTTTCGAACAGCGCGCGCGCATGCGTTTCGCTCTCGTTGTCCGACAGTTCGAGCAGCACCGTCTGCGCATGCGTGCGGTCGAACGGATAGCGCAGTTGCGGATAGTGCTTGCCGACGAGCTGCATGCAGAAATCGGACATCAGCTCGAAGCCGGTCAGCAGCGGGCCGGCCGCGCGCTGCGCGAGCGCGAGGAAGTCGAGCGCCGCGTGCGGCGACTCGAGCGCGGCCAGCGCGGTGACCTGCGCGGCCGGCAGCGGATGCAGCTTCATCACCGCGGCCGTGATGATGCCGAGCGTGCCCTCGGCGCCGATGAACAGGTCGCGCAGGTCGTAGCCCGTGTTGTCCTTGCGCAGGCCGCGCAGGCCGTCCCAGATCTCGCCCTGCGCCGTCACGACCTCGAGCCCGAGGCACAGCTCGCGCGCGTTGCCGTAGCGCAGCACCGCGGTGCCGCCCGCGTTGGTCGACAGGTTGCCGCCGATCGTGCAGCTGCCTTCGGCGGCGAGGCTCAGCGCGAACAGCCGGCCGACTTCGCGGGCGCGTGCCTGCACGTCGGCGAGGATCACGCCGGCTTCGACCGTGATCGTGTTGTTGTGCGGATCGAGCGCGCGCACGCGGTTCAGGCGTGCGAGGCTCAGCACGGCCTGGTCGCCGCTCGCGTCGGGCGTCGCACCGCCGGCGAGGCCCGTGTTGCCGCCCTGCGGCACGAGCGCGACGCCATGCGTGTTCGCGAGCCGGACGAGCGCGGCGACTTCGGCCGTATCGGCCGGTTTGAGCACCGCGCACGCGCTGCCTTTGTAGCGGCGGCGCCAGTCGGTCAGGAACGGCTCGGTATCGTGCGGATCGGTCAGCACGTAGGTGGTGCCGATCGCGTCGCGGCAGGCGGATACGAAGGCTTCGGAAGAAATCATCACGTTCGGTCGCGTAAGGGTCAGGACGCGGCGCGCTGCCGCTTCGCCGCGCGCTTGAACGGCGCGACGTACGCAAGCGCTGCCACGAAGAAGCCGACGGCGAGGGCGGTCTCGCACCAGCCGAGCGTCGCGGACAACCCGCGGTCGGACATGCCGCGCACGATGCCTTCGGCGAAATAGACGAGGATCAGCATGCTCGCCCACTGCATCGTATAGATGTTACGCCGCCACACGCCGGGCAGCGCGAGCGCGAGCGGCACGGCCTTGAGCATCAGCGCCGAGCCGCCCGGGCGCAGCGGCGCGAGCCACAGTTCCCACGCGAGCGACAGCGCGATCAGCGCGACGAGGCATGTGGCCGCGGCCAGCGCGTAGCGCGGCCGGGCGGCGACGGCGGGGCGGGCGGGCACGGTCATGCCGCTTCGGAGGCCTGGGCGGCGGACAGGGCCGCCGCGGTGCGGGCGAGCCGCACGCCGAGCGCGGCCGCGAGCGCCTTTTCGTCGGCCGACAGCCCGTCGGTCGCGCTGCGATCGTGCTGCGACACGTGCGATGCGCCGTAAGGCGTGCCGCCGGTGCGCGTCGTGCTGAGCGCGGATTCCGTGTACGGGATCCCGACGATCATCATCCCGTGATGCAGCAGCGGCAGCATCATCGACAGCAGCGTCGATTCCTGGCCGCCGTGCAGGCTGCCGGTCGACGTGAACACGCAGGCCGGCTTGCCGGTCAGCGCGCCCGACAGCCATTGCGGGGTCGTGCCGTCGAGGAAATACTTGAGCGAGGCGGCCATGTTGCCGAAGCGGGTCGGCGAGCCGAGCGCGAGGCCCGCGCATTCCTCGAGGTCGCGGCGTTCCGCGTAGGGCGGGCCGTCGTCGGGGATGTCCGGGGCGGTGGCCTCGCAGACCGTCGAGACGGGCGGCACCGTGCGGATGCGGGCCTGCATGCCGGGCACGCTGTCGATGCCGTTCGCGATCGCGAGCGCGAGATCGCGCGTGGCGCCGTGACGGCTGTAATAGAGGACGAGAATGTCTTTCATGGGCGACGGAGCCGCGTGCGGCCGCGCGCATGCCCGGTGCAGTCGGCCCCTGCTGGATCGAGCGGCTATTATAGGGGCTGAAGTCGTCGCGCAGCGCGGCGGCGGCGCGCCATCGCGCGCGCCATCGAGAAGGAGAAGCCGTTTGCCGAAGTTGAGCGTCGATCTCGACACCCTCAAGCGCCTCGCGCAGTTCGCGGCCCGGCGCAGCGCCGAGGATCGCATCCCGCAAGTGGCGGGCAGCCTCACGTTCACGACGATGCTGGCACTCGTGCCGCTCGTGACGGTCGCGTTCGCGCTGTTCACCGCGTTCCCGATGTTCGCATCGTTCCAGATCTCGCTGCAGGGGTTCCTCGCGGATCACCTGATGCCCGCGCAGTTCAACGTCCAGATCTTCAAGTACCTGAACCAGTTCGCGTCGAAGGCCAAGGGGCTGACGACGGCCGGCCTGATCGCGCTCGTCGTCACGTCGGTGATGACGATGATGACGATCGAGTCCGCGTTCAACCTGATCTGGCGGGTGCGCAAGCCGCGGCCGTTCGCGCAGCGCGTGCTCGCGTACTGGGCGCTGATCACGCTCGGGCCCTTGCTGTTCGGCGTGAGCCTGTCGATCTCGTCGTACTTGTTTACGCAGTCGCTGGCGTTCACCGGCGCCGCGCCGTCGACGTCGATCGTCGAATGGCTGCTCGCATTCGTGTCGCTGCCGCTGACCGTGCTCGCGTTCACGTTGCTTTATGTGTACTTGCCGAACTGCACGGTCGCATGGCGCGACGCCGTGATCGGCGGGCTGTTCGCGGCCATCGCGTTCGAGCTCGCGAAGCGCGGCTTCGGTTATTACGTGCGGCGCATTCCGACTTATACGGCCGTATATGGCGCGTTCGCGGCGCTGCCGGTGTTCCTGTTATGGGTGTACCTGAGCTGGTTCATCGCGCTGCTCGGCGCGATGGTGGCGTCCGCACTGCCGGCGATTCGCGTCGGCCAGTTCCATCGCATCCACTATCCGGGCAGCGACCTGCTCGACGCGCTCGAACTGCTGGCGAGGCTGGCCGAGGCGCGCGCGGTCGGCAAGGCGGGCTATACGGCGATGCGGCTCGCGACCATGTTGCGCTGCGACATGGAAACCGCGCAGCGGCTGCTGCTGACGATGGAGGAGCGGGAATGGATCGCGCGGCTGGAAAGCGGCGAACTCGCGCCGAGCTACATCCTGCTGGCGAATCCGGAGCACCTGACGCTGGCTCAGCTGTTCGACGTGCTGGTGATCGACCGCACGGAACTGACCTACCAGCTCCAGCGCCGCCGCAGCCACGTCGAAGGGGCGGCATTGCTCGAGGTGCTGTCGAACGACCGGTTCGACGTATCGCTTGCGTCGCTGATCGCCGAGCACCGGCTCACCGGCGTGCCGCCGGCGGAGACCGTGCCGGGGCCTGTGCCCGGCGGGGCGCCCGACCCGCACGCGCGGCCGCCGAAAACGGCGTGACGCGCCGCCGGGCGGACGTTACAGCGGGATCTTCCCGGTGCAGATGTCCTTGAACATCACCCAGTCGCCCATCAGGCTGTAGATCGGGTGCCGGAACGTGGCGGGGCGGTTCTTCTCGAAGAAGAAGTGTCCGACCCACGCGAATCCGTAGCCGCACACGACCGCCGCCGGCAGCCACGGCCAGTGGCCCGTCGCGATCGCCATCGCGACGCAGCCGATCACGCCGAGCGAGCCGATGAAGTGCAGCCGCCGCGACGTGAGGTTCTGATGTTCGTTCAGGTAATACGGGTAGAAGTCAGCGAAGCTGGCGAATTGGTCCGTATGCGTATGCGCCATGGCCGTCTCCTCGGGCCGCTGTCGATGGAGTCATTGTGCGGCGGGCGGCTCGCGTCCGCAAGCGGGGGCGGCCGCGCCGCGCGGGCCCGCGCTTTCCTTTTGACAGGCTTTCCGATAGGATCGAAAGCGGATTTGCATTCAAGCATGAGGGGACTACGATGCGCGTCAGCGATATTCTGAAAGTGAAGGGCAACACGCTGTTTACGGTGACGCCCGATAAGCCGCTGCGCGAAGCGGTCGATACGATGGCCGAACACGATATCGGTTCGCTCGTCGTGATGGAGTACGGCGATCTCGTCGGGATGCTGACGTTCCGCGAGATCATCCTGCGCCTCCACGTGAACGGCGGCGCGATCGGCGACGTGCAGGTGCGCAAGGTGATGGACGAGCCGCTCACGTGCACGCCGGAAACCGACGTCAACGAAGTGCGCCGGATGATGCTCGAGCGCCACGCGCGCTACATGCCGGTGCTCGACAAGAAGGTGCTGATGGGCGTCATCTCGTTCTACGACGTCGCGAAGACGGTCGTCGAGGCGCAAAGCTTCGAGAACCGGATGCTGAAGGCGTACATCCGCGACTGGCCGGAATCCGAATCGGAAGCCGAAGCGCAGAAGCCGTGAAACATGTCGCGCCCGGTGCCATGACGCGCGGGCGCTGCCACTCGGCGCACGGCGGCGCAGGTTCAGCCTGCGCCGCCGTTTTTTCGACAACAACACAAGGCCCGCGCAGCTTCGCCCAGACGATGCGCGCGTATTCCGCATGAGCGATCACACGCAAGTCTCTTCCGCGTCGCGCGGCGAACGGCGCGCCCACGCGTCGCAGTTCGACCTGTTGCGTCAGCGCCGTTTCGCGCCGTTCTTCACGACCCAGTTCCTCGGGGCGCTGAACGACAACGTGTTCAAGATCGGATTCACCTCGCTCGTCACCTATCACACCGCGCGTTTCTCCGGCGTCGACGCGAAGACGGCCGCGTTCCTGATTTCCGCGATCTTCATTCTGCCGTTCGTGCTGTTCTCGGCCACCTCCGGCCAGATCGCCGACAAATACGACAAGGCGACGCTCACGCGCTTCGTGAAGACCTTCGAGATCGTGCTGATGCTGGTCGGCGCGGCCGGCTTCGTCACGCACAGCGCGACGCTGCTGTATCTGTGCACGTTCATGATGGGGATGCACTCGACGCTGTTCGGCCCCGTCAAGTATTCGTATCTGCCGCAGCATCTCGGCGACCACGAACTGGTCGGCGGCAACGGCCTCGTCGAGATGGGCACGTTCATCGCGATCCTGATCGGTACGATCATCGGCGGCGCGGCCGCGGGCATCGAAGGCAACGGTGAACGTGTGCTGGCCGTCAGCGTCGTCGTCATCGCGCTCGCGGGACGGCTCGTCGCGCAGCGCGTGCCGCCGACGCCGGCGCCGCAGCCCGATCTCGTGATCAACTGGAACCCGTTCAGCGAGACGTGGCGCAACCTCGGGCTCGCGCGACAGAATCGCACCGTGTTCCTGAGCCTGCTCGGCATCTCGTGGCTGTGGTTTGTCGGCGCGACGTTCCTCACGTCGTTCTTCAATTTCGCGAAGGACGTGCTGTCCGCGAGCCCCGACGTCGTCACGGTCCTGCTCGCGACGTTCTCGGTCGGGATCGGCCTCGGCTCGCTGCTGTGCGAGCGGCTGTCGCAGCGGCGCGTCGAGATCGGCCTCGTGCCGCTCGGCTCGATCGGCATCAGCGTGTTCGCGATCGAGTTGTATTTCGCGAGCCGCGCGCTGCCGTCGCCCGGGCATCTGCTGTCGGTCGGGGAATTCCTGGCCGGCGCGCGTCACTGGCGCATCCTGGCCGACCTGTTCCTGCTCGCGATGTTCGGCGGCTTCTACAGCGTGCCGCTGTATGCGCTGATCCAGAGTCGCAGCGCGCCGACCCATCGTGCGCGGATCATCGCCGCGAACAACATCCTGAACGCGCTGTTCATGATCCTGTCGGCCCTGATGGCGATGGGGCTGACCAAGGCCGGCGTCGACATCCCGGGCCTGTTCCTCGTCACCGCGCTGCTGAACGTCGTGGTCGCGACGTACATCTACCTGCTCGTTCCGGAGTTCCTGCTGCGCTTCGTCGCGTGGGTGCTGGTGCACACGTTCTACCGGATTCGCCTCGTGCATGCGGAGCGGATCCCGGAAGAGGGTGCGGCCGTGCTCGTATGCAACCACGTGAGCTACGTCGATGCGCTCGTGCTGGCGGCCGCGAGCCCGCGGCCGATCCGGTTCGTGATGGATCACCGGATCTTCAAGACGCGCTTCGCGAGCTGGGTGTTCCGGCATGCAAAGGCGATTCCGATCGCGCCGCGCCACGAGGATCCCGACATGCTCGCACGTGCGTACGACGCGTGCGAGGCCGCGCTGAAGGATGGAGAACTCGTGTGCATCTTCCCGGAAGGCAAGCTGACCAAGACGGGCGACATCAACACGTTCCACCACGGCATCACCGAAATCCTGAGCCGTACGCCGGCGCCCGTGATTCCGATGGCGTTGCGCGGGCTGTGGGGCAGCTATTTTTCTCGTCATACCGATGCGCGTATGCCGCGACCCATCAAGCGTGGCGTGATGAGCCGGCTGACGCTCGCGGTCGGCGAGCCGATCCCGGCCTCGGTTGCGACGCCCGAGGCGTTGCAAGCCGCGGTGACCGAGTTGCGCGGCGCGCGAAAGTGAGCAGGGGCGGGCCCGGCGGCATCGCGCCGGGCCGCCCGCGCGGCCGGCACGTGTGGTCTGAACGGTTCACACGGCCCGCGGGCACGGGACGGCTGGCATAATAGCGGTTTACTTCTTTTTCTCGACCGGCAAACGATCGGCCTGCCAGCGGTCCCGGCAGCGCATCGGTTTGTCCAATTCTCTTTGGGCGGTTCCATCATGTCCGGCAATACCCTCGGCACGCTTTTCACTGTCACGACCTTCGGCGAATCGCACGGTCCCGCGATCGGCTGCGTGATCGACGGCTGCCCGCCGGGAATGGGGCTGACCGAAGCCGACATCCAGATCGAACTCGATCGCCGCAAGCCCGGCACGTCGCGGCACGTGACGCAGCGCCAGGAGGCCGACGAGGTCGAGATCCTGTCCGGCGTGTTCGAAGGCGTGACGACCGGCACGCCGATCGCGCTGCTGATCCGCAACACCGACCAGCGCAGCAAGGACTACGGCAACATCGTCGAGACGTTCCGACCCGGCCATGCCGACTACACCTACTGGCAGAAATACGGCATCCGCGACTACCGCGGCGGCGGCCGCTCATCCGCGCGCCTGACCGCGCCGATCGTCGGCGCGGGCGCGGTCGCTAAGAAATGGCTGCGCGAGCGTTTCGGCGTCGAGGTGCGCGGCTACATGAGCGGTCTCGGCGAGATCGACGTGCCGTTCGTCGACTGGTCGCACGTTCGCGAGAACCCGTTCTTTTCGCCGAACGCGGCGGTCGTTCCGGAGCTGGAAGCCTACATGGACGCACTGCGCAAGGACGGCGATTCGATCGGCGCGCGCATCGACGTCGTTGCGTCCGGCGTGCCGGTCGGCTGGGGCGAGCCGGTATTCGACCGGCTCGACGCGGACATCGCGAAGGCGATGATGAGCATCAACGCGGTGAAGGGCGTCGAGATCGGCGCGGGCTTCGACAGCGTCGCGCAGCGCGGCTCGGTGCACGGCGACGAACTGACGCCGGCCGGTTTCGTCGGCAACCATGCGGGCGGCGTGCTCGGCGGGATCTCGACGGGGCAGGACATCACCGTGTCGATCGCGATCAAGCCTACGTCGAGCATCCGCACGCCGCGCCGTTCGATCACGAAGTCCGGCGAAGAGGCGACGGTCGAAACCTTCGGCCGCCACGACCCGTGCGTCGGCATTCGCGCGACGCCGATCGCCGAGTCGATGCTCGCGCTGGTGCTGATCGACCATGCGCTGCGCCATCGCGCGCAGTGCGGCGACGTCGAGACGCCGACGCCGAAGATCGCGGGCAGCGCGACCTGATGCAGCGGGGCCGGCATGCGCCGGCTCGATCGATTCGATGCGAAACGGGGCGCCTGAGGCGCCCCGTTTTCATTGAGCCGCCGAATTCGGCGGCGCGGCCGATTCGCGCACCCGCAGCTCCGGCAGTATCGCGTAACCGGGCCCGGTTTCGCCGTGCTCGAGTGCGTCGAGCAACGCGCGGGCGGCCTTGCGGCCGATCGCGTCGGTGTCGACCCACATCGTCGTCAGCGCAGGCCGGATTTCGCGAGCCAGCGCGACATCGTCGAAGCCGGTGATCGACAATTGCGACGGCACCTCGAGGCCGATGGCCTGCGCTTCCAGCAGGGCGCCGAGCGCGAGTGCGTCGTTGCCGCAGATCACGGCCGTCGGGCGCGTCGCCCCGCTGTCGGCGATCGCGCGCAGGCTCGCGCGCCCGAACGCGATCGTGGCCGGGCCCTCATGCTGGTGGATCGGCCGGACCGCGAGCCCGCGCGCGGCGAGCGTGTCGTGGATGCCGCGCAGGCGGGCCTGCACCCGGTCGTTGTCCGCCGAAGGCTGCATGATGATCGCGAAATTGCGATGCCCGAGGTCGAGCAGGTGCGTGGTCAGTCGCGCGAATGCCGCACGGTTGTCGAAGCCGATGCAGCAGTGCGGGCTGTCGTCGCGGTAAGCATAGGTGACGACATACGGCACCCGATGCAGGTCGAGCAGTTCGAATACTTCCGGCGGATAGGCCTCGCCGACCAGCGACACGGCTTCGACGCCGCGCGACAGCATCGCGCGCACCTGCGCGAGCGCCTGGGCCGGGTCGTAATTCGAGCAGCCCAGGAACAGCGTGATGCCGTGCTCGGCCATGACCGCCTGCATGCCCGCTACCTGCGATGCGAACACCTGGTCGTCGAGCGTCGGGATGATTGCACCCGTGATGTGGGTGCGCGTGGAGGCGAGTGCGCGGCCGGCCGCATTGGGAATCCAGTTCAGCGCGCGTGCCGCGTCGCGCACGCGCTGCTGCACGTCGGCCGAGACCTTGCCGGGGTCGTTGTAGACACGCGAAACGGTCGCGGTCGACACGCCGGCGAGTTTCGCGACATCCCCGAGCACCGATCGGCCGCTGCCGCGGCGTGCGCGAGCCGTGCCGCCGCTGGATGGGGGCATACTCATCGGTCATCCTCGGGCGCGGCTGCGTCGCAGACGCCGCGCGTGATCAAAAACGCCATCGTTTACCCTCGATTCATCGTGGTCCCGCTTGCATTCCCGGCGACGCCTGTGCGAATGTAAGCGCTATCTTGATGTCATTCCGTATTATGTCAGACACAGGTTGCACCCGCGTTGTGAAATTCTCGTCGACGACAGCCGCTCCGGCTATTTTGTTTGTCGCAAATGTAAGCGGTTACATTTGATGAAGAGCCACGCAAAGTCCCCTCGAATCGCGGTCGTCGGCAGCATCAACGTCGACCTCGTCACGCATGCGCCACGGCTGCCCGTGCCGGGCGAAACGCTGCTCGGCACGACGTTCCGGACCGTTCACGGCGGCAAGGGGGCGAACCAGGCGGTGGCGGCGGCCCGTCTGGGCGCATCGGTCGCGATGATCGGCTGCGTCGGCGACGACGCGTTCGGGGCGCGCCTGTACGACGCGCTGGCGGCCGAACGCATCGACGTGACGCACCTGCACCGGATCGACGGCGAGGCAACCGGCGTCGCGACGATCACGGTCGACGCGCACGGGGCGAACAGCATCGTGGTGGTGCCCGGTGCGAACGCGCACCTCGATGCTGAATTGATCGACGAAGCGCGCGACGCGATCGCCGGTGCGGCGCTGATGGTGTGCCAGCTCGAGGTGCCGATCGAGACCGTCGCGCGCGCGATCGGCAGTGCGATCGCGCATCGCACGCCGGTGCTGCTCAATCCGGCGCCTGCACGGCCGCTGTTCGACGCATTGCTGGCGCGGATCGACTACCTCGTCGTCAACGAAACGGAAGCGGAGTCGCTGACCGGCATCGCCGTCGGCGACGACGCCTCGGCGGTGCGCGCCGCCGAGGCGCTGCGCGCGAAAGGCGTCGGCAACGTGCTGGTCACGCTGGGCGCGCGCGGCGTCTGCTGGCGCGGCAGCGCGGGGAATGGCCGCCATCGGGCAATGGCGGTGGTCGCCGTCGATACGACGGCGGCCGGCGACACCTTCGTCGGCGGATTCGCGGCCGCCCGGGCGAGCGGTGCGTCGATGGACGACGCGATCGCGTTCGGCCAGCGTGCTGCCGCGATCAGCGTCACGCGCCACGGCGCGCAGACGTCGATTCCGACACGCGAGGAAGTGGAGCGCATGACGGTATAGATTCCGCGACGACGGAAGGCGCGGGCAGACACCCGCCTATGACATGGAGACAATCGAAATGAACGAAGACCAGGCTGTTCCGACTGCGCCGCCACGTATCCGGCGCGGACAACGTATCGCGCTCGCGCTGCTGATGGCGAGCGGAATCGTCAACTATCTCGATCGCGGCACGCTGGCCGTCGCGAGTTCGGCAATCCGGAACGATCTCGGGCTGTCGCTCTCGCAGATGGGGTTGCTGCTGTCGGCGTTCTCGTGGAGCTATGCGCTGTGCCAGTTTCCGGTCGGCGGGCTCGTCGATCGCATCGGGCCGCGCCGGCTGCTCGGCATCGGGCTGATCGTCTGGTCGTTCGCGCAGATGGCGGGCGGCCTCGTGTCCACCTTCGGCTGGTTCATCGTCGCGCGCATCGTGCTCGGCATCGGCGAGGCGCCGCAGTTCCCGTCGGCGGCGCGGGTGGTGAGCAACTGGTTTCCGTTGCGCGCACGCGGTACGCCGACCGGGATCTTCAACGCGGCATCGCCGCTCGGTACCGCGCTCGCGCCGTTGCTGCTGTCGGTGCTCGTCGCGTCGTTCAACTGGCGCTGGGCGTTCTTCATCACGGGGGCACTTGGTCTCGTGGTCGCCGTCGTCTGGTTTGCGTCGTATCGCGATCCGGCGCGCGCGCAATTGACCGCGGCGGAACGAGGGTATCTCGATGCCGATGCGCAGACGACCGTCGCGGCACCCAAGCTGACCTTCGCCGACTGGCGCAGCCTGTTTTCGCACGGCACGACCTGGGGCATGCTGATCGGCTTCTTCGGTTCGGTGTATCTGAACTGGGTCTACCTGACCTGGCTGCCGGGATATCTGACGATGGAGCGTCACATGAGCCTCATTCGCACCGGGTTTGCGGCATCCGTGCCGTTCCTGTGCGGGTTCGTCGGTTCGCTCGTTGCAGGCTGGCTGTCGGATCTGGTGACGCGCCGCAGCCGCTCGCCGGTCGTGAGCCGGCGCAATGCGGTGGTCGTCGCGATGCTCGGGATGGTCGCGTTCACGATTCCGGCTGCGCTTGTGCAGAGCAATACGGTCGCGCTCGCATGCATTTCGGTCGTGATCTTTCTCGCCAATGCGGCATCGGCATGTTCGTGGGCGCTCGCGACGGCGGCCGCACCGCCGAGCCGTGTCGCATCGCTCGGCGCGATCCAGAATTTCGGCGGTTTCATCGGCGGTGCGCTCGCGCCGATCCTGACGGGTGTCATCGCGCAGAAGTGGTCGTTCGTGCCGGCGCTGCTGACGGCGGCGGCAATCGCCTTCGCCGGCGCGATGGCTTACCTGCTGCTGGTGCGCAAGCCGATTCCCGAGCAGTCCGCGAGTGCCGCGCGCGGAGCGCTGCCGGCCTGAGGCGGCCGGCTACCCCCTGTATTCACTGAAGGAAGGAGAAACAGATGCAATCACATCAGCAGGCGAGCACGACCATCGAAGGGATCGTGCCGGTGATGCTGACGCCGTTCGACGATGCCGGCGCGATCGACTACGCGGGCCTCGAGCGACTCATCGAATGGTATCTGGCGCACGGCTCGGATGCGCTGTTCGCGGTCGCGCAATCGAGCGAGATGCAATTCCTGAGTCTCGCAGAACGTGCGGAACTTGCGCGTTTCGTGGTCGAGCGGGTGGCGGGGCGTGTGCCTGTCGTCGCGTCCGGGCACGTCAGCGACGATCTGGACGCGCAGGTCGCCGAGCTGTGCGCCGCGGCGGAATCGGGTGCGCAGGGCGTCGTGCTCGTGACTAACCGCCTCGATTCACAGCGCAAGGGCAGCGCCGCGTTTCTCGATCATCTTCACAAGTTGCTCGCCCGATTGCCGACGGATCTGCCGCTTGGCTTGTATGAATGTCCGGCGCCTTATCGGCGATTGCTATCCGATGACGAACTGCACGCGTGCATCGACACGGGCCGCTTCGTGATGTTGAAGGACGTGAGCTGCGACCTGGAGACGGTGAAGCGGCGCGTTGCGCTGGCCGCGGGCTCGCCGATGAAGATCCTGAATGCGAACGCCGCGATCGCATGGGATGCGATGAAGGCGGGCTCCGCCGGTTTCAACGGCGTGTTCACCAACTTCCATCCCGATCTGTATCGGTGGCTGCGCACGCAGGGCGACTCTGATCCGGCGCTTGCCGACGAGTTGTCGACGTTCCTGGTGCTCTCGGCGGTGTCGGAAGCGCTTGGCTACCCGGCGCTCGCGAAGATCTATCATCAACGGATCGGCACGTTCGGATCGATTCGCTGCCGCGCGATCGACTACGACGTGCGCGAGCGGTTCTGGGCACTCGACGCGGTGCTCGACAAGATCGTGTCCGGCACCGAGCATTTCCGTCGGCGGATTGCGGCGCGCTAGCGCCGCCGGTTCGGGGCGCGGTTCGGTGCGACAATCGCGCGCCCGGTGGCGGGCAGGGTGGCGTCGAATGCCGACGGGACAAAAAAACGCCGCGCGAGGCGGCGTTTTCCGGCAGGTTACATGTTCGGGTAATTCGGCCCGCCGCCGCCTTCCGGCGTGACCCACACGATGTTCTGCGTCGGGTCCTTGATG